>JANWYO010000015.1 GCA_025055215.1 Gemmataceae bacterium | reverse complement strand
GGGCCGCCGGCCTGGGGGCGGACCGGATCCAGCAGCTGCGCCATGCACCACGCCAGGTAGGCGTGCTGGTGCGGATCCTGAATGACGTACCCCTCGCGCGGCGGATGCAGCAACTCGCTGGCGCCGTTGAAGCGCGATGTAATCACCGGCAAGCCGCAGGCCAGCGCCTCGAGGACCACCAGCGAACAGGGGTCGTAAAAGGTCGGATGAACGAGAAAATCGGCGGCGAAATAGCAGTCCCGGATGTCGCGGCAGGGGCCGAGAAATGTCACCCGCCGTTCCAGGCCCAGGCGCCGGGCCAAGCGTTGGTAGGGGGTCGTGTGCGGATGGCCAACCACGAGGAGACGAAAAGGCCGATCCTGTGGCAGCAGCCGGACAGCATGCAGCAGCGGCTCCAAGCCCTTGAGGCGATAGTTCATGGCAATGAACAGCGCCACCGTTTCCTCGGAACCAATACCGTGGCGTTCCCGGAGTTCAACGCGCCGCCGCGGGCGATCGTGCTCCCGAAACCGCTCCGGGTCGATGGCGCTCCGCACGACGCGCACGTCGTCCAAGCCGTAGTAGGTGCGGCAGTGGCCTTGGACCATGTGACTGTTGACGACGATCAGCGGTCGGCGCGGCCCCAGATATTGCCGACGCTCCAGCCACGAGAACGACCAATGGGCGGGGTCGCACGCCTTCACCAGCCGGGCCAGAAAACGGACCGTTGGCCGGCGATGCTTCCGCAGGTTGTGCTCTGCGGAAGCGACGTGCAGCCCGCCTTGCGGGTAGAGAATGTCCTGCCCCCAGGTCTTGTCGAAGCCGATGGAGATCAGGTCGGGGGCCCCAGCCAACGCCCGACGGCAGGCCGCGGCGAAGTGCCACGGCCGCCAAAACCGCGGCCCGCGCGGCGACGGCAAGCGATGGAACACCATCGACGCCGGCAGGGTGGCCGCGTCCCAGCGGCAGGCGAACAGGTGCACTTCATGACCGTCCACCGCCAGCCGCCGTGCCAGGTCCGCGATGTACGTCTCGCAGCCACCCCGCGCTGGCACCACGTTCTCGTAGCAAAAGGCGATCTTCATGCGGACGGCTCCGTCCCGCCAGGGGAAGAGACGCTTCGTCGGGTATTGTGCCGGCGATAGCGCCGCCACTTCCACGCAATCCATCCCTCCAGCCAACGCACCAGCAGGCTGCGACGTCGGCCCTGCCGATAGGCGCGCCAAAAGCGCAATCGGTCCCGCGGCGTCACGCCCGCGACTTCCGACGAATACAAGAGCTGGGCCAAGTCCTTTGCCTGCCATAGCGGCCAGGTCCACGGATGGTGCCCCAGCCGGTGCAGGTCGATAAGGTGAAGCCGACCACGCCAATCAGCCGGCGGCGCGTCGTCGTGCGGGGCAAAAAAATGGCACAGGTACAGGTCCTTGTGGAAGCGCCGGTGACTATGCAGCTCCCGAGTCAAACGAGCCATTTCGTAAACCAGGCCGCGCTTCCAGCAGGCAAAGGTTGGCGGGTCGAGACGGGCGGCGGCCTGGGGAATGGCCTCGTGCAGCGGAACCATGCCGCTCAACTCTGCGACGGCGAGAAAGCTTTGGAGTTGGCCCCACGGACCAAGCAACTCGCCGGCGGCCAAAGCCGCCGGCACGGGGATGCCCGCCTGCCGGGCCCACTCCAGGTGCTCCCATTCCTGCAAACCGGGCGACCAGCTCCGCCGCGGCCAACAGGCCGCCAGCAAGCCACGCCACCACCCCAGCCGATAGTGCCGCTTCAGGTACACCGACTGGCGGCCGGCCTTCGCTTCCACAACCCATCGTCCCGTCGAACGCCCCTGTTTGGCGTGAAACCGATCGGTCACGGCCACGGCCATGATCCACTCCAACCAGTCCGGGCCGACCAACTCCGGCCAATCGTCGCGACAGCGGACCTTGCGCAGGCCATAGCGCCAGCGGTGCCACCACCCACCCACCGGGCCAGGCCCGTGGCGGTCGCCAGGGACTGGCCCAGGTGCGAGGCTCCTGTCGGCTGGACTCGTTGCCACCGGCGCACTCATGGCGTCGTGATCCACGACCAGTAACGTCGCTTCAGCGTCGGCGTCAACCGCCGCGTCCCGTAGTACGACAACAGCAGGCGGAGACGGTCGGTGCGGCTGCCCAGGTCGGAATGAAGCTCTTGACAGACCAGGGCCAGATCGCGTCGCCGGCGCTCGTCGTTCAGGTGCGGGCACGGCTGGAAGGCATCCGGGCTGCCGAGCACGAGCGTCGGCGAACCCTCGGCATCGGTTTGCACTTGAAGCCAGCCCTCCTCTCCGGCCTCCTCGTTGAGGACGTAACCCGCGGCGTGCAGCTTCTGAAGCACCGCTGCGGCCTGACGTGTTAACTCATGCCGAGCCCACGGCTCGAGCATTGCCCGGGCATATTCCGAAAGGCGAGGAGCCGCCGGATGGCCCACCAAGAGAAACGACGCCAACCGACCGCCCTTCGCGGGGCGTCGTCCGACGGCCAAAACGTCCGGCACGCGGATGCCCCATCGTTGCAGGCGAAACAGGGCGCCGGCGCGCTCGAACTCCGGGCAAGAGAGCGGGCGCCGACTCAGCCAGCTCCAAAGCCGGCCGAGGGGCCGCCATACGGTCCGCCACCTCAGCAAGGCGCGACGGCGTTCGGGCAAGGCGACCTCGGTCCAGGCGCCGTTGGCCACGATCTGGGTGGGACCCGGCTCGATCAACCAACCCGGGACTTCCTGGCCGAGGATCGCCCGGAATTGCTGCGTCACGCAGATGGCTTCGCCCGCGAGCCAAATGAGGTTCTGTTCGCCGGCGGGGAGGGCCCGCTGTCGCATTTCCTCGATGCGGCGGCGTTGGCGCAGGCGGGTGCTGTGCCGCCGGATGGCGACGGCGGCGGTCCGCACCGTTGGCCCGCCGCCCCGGCGGGCGGCGGGCCAACCGCAGGCACGCAGATACGCCCGCAGACACGCCATCCGTTCCCGCGGTCCAGCCAAGACGTCGGCCACCGTAGCGTCGAGCGCCGCCAAGTCGCGCCAGCGCTCCGGCCAGCCAACCGTCCCTTTCCGCCAAGCCCGGCTCCAGTCGAGGAACAGCACCCGGCCCTCGGGACTCACGAACACATGCTTGGCGTACAAATCGGGATGGCGGAAGCCAGCCTGATGAATCCGAGCCAATTCCCGACCCAGGACGCGGGCTAGCCACAGACCTCGGCCGGAAGCGCCAGGGCCCAGGCGTTGCAAGACGGTGCGTAACTCCTCGGTGTTGACGAGTTCGCGAAGCAGGAGGAAGGCGCGGCCGTCGGACGCCTCGCCGGCGGCCAGCACTTCGGGGCAGCCGATGCCCGCGGCGGCGGCGGCTCGCAAGGTCTGCGCCTCACGTAGCGAGCGGGAGACAAAGCCGAAACCAGCCCAGGCATTGGCCAATCGTTCCTTCCACGGGACCCAATGCTCACGCTTGAGAAAGGCGTCGATGGGATCGCATTCCGGGCCGAGCCGGACGCGCGCCACGTGTCGGTCCGGATGGCCGCCGACGATCGTGCCGGGCAAGGCGAGGAAGTCTTCGGCCGAGCGCAGGCCAAGTTGCTGCAACCAGGGGCCGGCTCGCGGATGAACGGTCAGCTTCGGCATGGGTCATGTCCCCTGGGCCAACGCGTCCCTCAACCGGCCGATGCTCACCGCCAGGCGTGAAAAACCATGCGGGTCGAAAGGGGCGAGACGAACGGTCCGGAAAAGACGGAAACATCGGTGAATCCCACATCGCGGAGCATAGCCAACACCATGGGCGGGTTCGGCCCACACCAGTTGGTGGCGTCGTTGTTCAGCTCACTCCCGGGGTAAAAGGCCATCGCCGGCCGCGGGATGTCCAGCAGGTCGACGTGGGTTTCGAGGATCAGGAGCTTGCGTGTCACGCTGGCGACGTGCTCCAGCGCCAGCAAAGGATGCCGCATGTGGTAGAGGACGCCCAGGCAAAGGACCAAGTCGAAAATCCCGACCCGTCGTGGCGACAGGTCGAGGATGTCGATGGGTTGCGACTCGACGCGCGACCCCAGCGCCCGCCGGGCGAGGTCAAAGCCGGCTTTCCCCGACCAGCGCGCCGTGCTCCAGGCGCGGTGGTCACCGGCGCGGACCCGGCGATAAATTTCGGCCCGTTGCCGGGCGGTCGCCGCGCACCAACAGTACGAGTCGGTGGCCAGCACCCGTAGCGCCCCGCGCCGCTCCGCCTCGAAGGAGTAGAAGCCGTCCCAGGCGCCGACGTCAAGCACCGTCCAGCCATCGAGTCGCTGGGGAAGTCCGATCCGTCGGATGCTCTCTTTGGAGTTATCGATCCCCGGGGTGACAATGCCATGTCCCAGGTCGATGGAGTGATACCACCGGATGTGGCCGACCTGCTGGCGGATTTCCTCGGGGGTAAGTGGTCTTCGGCCGGTGAGCGCCCATTTGCCGCGCCGCAACCAATGGTGGATCCTTCGGCACGTCGTGGCCAGGCGTGTTCCGGCCAGTCCGGGTGTCAGCGTCATGTCCGCATCCTTGCGTGGTTTCGTCGTCAACCGGTGGCCCGCGGCACCCCGACGCCGCGGGCCTCGGCCCAGCGTTGCAGCAGGTGTGCCGCCACCCGAAAGACCTCATCCGGACGCAGCGTCGTCATGCAGCGATGATCCATCGGGCAGCGGCGGAGTTGGCACGGACCACACGAGACCGGCTTCTGGAGGTGGACTGCCCACGGATGATACGTTTCGGTCCAGGCAATGTGCGTCGGGCCGAAAAGAGTGATGACCGGGCGACCGAACGCCGTGGCAAAATGCCGGGGGCCGCTGTCCGTGGTGATCAGGAGGTCAACGCGCTTGAGGCAGGCCTTGGTCAGGCCGAGCGACACGGGCGCGTCGGCTAAGGAACGCACGGCGGGATGTCGCGCCTCAGCCACGATCCGCCGGGCCAGGTCGCGCTCGCTCGGGCCGCAGAGGACCAAGACGCCGCTGCCGCGCTCGACCGCCAAGCGGCGGGCCAACAGGGCAAAATACTCGGCGGGCCACAACTTGGCCGAGCCATAAGCCGCGCCCGGATTCAAGGCGACAGCCTCGGCGAAGGTGGCGAGACCAGCCTCGTCCCAGAGACGATCGGCGGCGGCTTCGTCGGCCGCCGTGGTGAACAGCTCCATGCGGAGTGACGGCTGTGGGCAGCCGATCCACTGAGCCAAGCGGTTGTATGCCAGGAGGACCGGGTGGGGCGGGATGCGGCCAAGGCGGTCTCGCGGAGGACTCAGGCGGTCGGTGAGGAGGAAGCCGCGGCCATAGCGGGCGTAGCCGACCCGGCGGCGACAACGGCCCGACCACGCCACCAGCGCCGAGCGAAAGGAGTTGGGAAAGAGCAAGGCCAGGTCGATGCCTTCGCGGCGCAATCGGGCAGCGATGGCGAACCATCGCTGCGACCACGGTCCGCGGGAATCGAGGAAAAATAGCTGGTCAAACCAGGGCGCTCCTTCGAACACCCCCGCCACGTAAGGCTTGAGCACGGCCACGAGCCGCGCTCCCGCGAAGTGCTGCCGCACGGCCCGGATCGCAGGGGTGGCCATGACGGCGTCGCCGACCCAGTTGGGGAGGAAGAGGGCGATGTTCATGCGGCTTTCAACCTCTGGAGCAGCCACGTCGTTGAATAGCCGGGACGGAATTCCGCCAGGTGGACTCGGCCGCCGTAGGACTCCACAAACGCCGCGCCGACGACTTCGTCTTTGCGGTAGTCGGCCCCCTTGACGAGGACATCCGGGCGGACCACTTCGATCAGGCCCAAGGGGGTCGGCTCGGAGAAGATGGTCACGTAATCAACGGCTTGCAGACCGGCCAAGACGCGAGCCCGGGCATGGACATCGTTGACGGGGCGACCTTCGCCCTTGAGGGCGCGAACACTCTCGTCGCTGTTGAGGCCGACGACCAGGACGTCGGCTTGAGCGCGCGCCTCTTCAAGGTACTGCACGTGCCCGGCGTGCAGCACGTCGAAGCAGCCGTTGGTAAAGGCGACCCGCTGGCCGAGGCGGCGGCGACAGTCGAGTTCATGGCGGAGCACCGCGCGATCGACGATCTTGTGACTGCCCGCCGGCCCGACGCCCAAAAGGTCGCGGAGGATTTCGTCGCGGGTGACGGTGGCCACACCGATCTTCTCGACCTCGAGGCCCCCCGCCACGTTCGCCAGCCGAATAGCGGCGTCGTAGTCCGCCCCGGCGGCCAGGGCCATGCCCAGCACGCTCAGGACCATGTCGCCGGCGCCGGTGATGTCATAGACCTGTCGTGGCCGGGTGGGGAACACCAGGCGGCGGCCGTCGCGGTGGGCCAAGGCCATGCCATCTTTGTCGAGGGTGACGATGCCGGCTTCCAGATCGAGTTGCGCCTGAAGCTGGGCGGCGGCCTGGAGTGCGTCGTCGGTGGTCTGGACGCATCGGCCAGTGGCCAGGCCGGCCTCCAGGCGGTTGGGCGTCAGGGCCGAGCAGCCGTGATATTTGCGGTAGTCATGGCCGCGGATGGGGTCGGCCAGCACTCGCAGTCCCAGGCCGCGCGCCGTGGCAATCAGCGAGGCCAGGATGCCTGGCGTGCACACCCCCTTGTCGTAGTCGCTGATTAGGACGATGTCCGCTTTGCGGACCTGATGGGCAATGGCCCGGCCCAATTCTTCCTCGACGCTTCCCGATACCGGCAGGCGCGTCTCATAGTCTACCCGGATCATCTGCTGGGGGTGGCGGTGTTGGGCACGGCCGATGTAGCGTTCCTTGACGGTGGTAGGCCGTTGCGTATCGACGATGACGCCGTCGTGGTCGATGCTGAGGTCGGTGAGGATTTGGCGAACGCGGGCGGCGTCGGCGTCGTTGCCGACGACGCCCGCCAGGCCGACACGGGCCCCCAAGGCCCGGAGCATGGTGGCGACGCTGCTGGCACCGCCCAGCTTCTCCTCCCGCTTGTCCGCCCGCAGCAGCACCACTGGCGCTTCTTGGCTGATCCGCTCGGCATCGCCCCAGATGTAGCGGTCGAGCATGACGTCGCCGACGACCAGGACGCGCGGCTGGCCCAGGTTCTGGACCAACTCGATCAGGTCGGCCGATCGCCCCGTCGGCAGGGGTCGCACGGTCGAAGGCATGGTGGTTCCTCCCTTCTTCAGTTCCGGGGCCTTTAGCAGAGTGTCGGTCAAGCGGCCTGGGCCACCGGCCGGGATTGGGCCGCCGCCAGCCCGCAGGCCACCGCCGCGTGCAGGAGCGGCAGCATGATCTCATGGTGGCCGGTCAATTCGATGCCCTCCGCCGCGGGCCGATTGAGCACGTTCACCGTGCTGCGGTAACGCGACTCTTTGTCGAGGTTCACCGTCACCAGGCCGTCAAGGCTGTGGCCGAAGTTGCGGACGACACTGACGGCCTTGAGGAGGACTTCCGGGAGGATGACCGCGCTGCCGAGGTTGAGCCAGACGCCGTAAGCCATCGTGGCCACGACGCTGCACAAGCGCCGGAAGTCGATCATCGAGGCTTCGCCGAGGGCGGCCCCGGAGACGTGAGGGTGCATGTGGACGATGTCGGTGCCCAGGGCGACGTGGATGGTGCAGGGGATGCCGGCGCGGTAGGCGGCCAGGACCAGGCTCAACTCGGGGTAGGCGCAGCCGATTTCAGTCATGTAGCGGCCCAACGCCGCCCCCAGACCTGTCTCCCCCTCGGCGCCGGCGCGGGCGGCGACGGCGAAAGCGTCGGCGGTCTCCCGCGCCATGCCGAATTCCCCCGTGGGCAAGGCGCGGCCGACGTCCTCGCTGGTCTTGCCGACCAGACCCAGCTCCAAGTCGTGGATGGCGGCCGAGCCGTTCATGGCCACGGCGCTGAGCAGGCCGCGGCGCACCCAGTCGATGAGGTAAGGGCCGCAGCCGGTCTTGATGACGTGGCCGCCCATCGCGGCCACGACGGTCCGGCCCTCGCGGTAGGCGCGGCAGAGATGGTCGCTGAGGCGCCGCAAGTCCTTGGCGGCGAGGATGTGCGGCAAGGAATCCAGCCACGCGTCGATGGTCGTGCCGGGGGCGATGGGCCGGCCGACGTCTTCGTGGAAGACCTTGCTTGGCCGCGAGGCCAGATCGTACGTTTTCAGCCCGTGCAGGTCGAACGGTTTCATCCGTGAAACTTCCGTCCCGACAGCCAGGAGGCGTCGGCCGCTGCCGGCCGCCTCGAGCTACCCGCCGGAGACGGCCTCCTCCAGTTTGCGGTCGAGTAGCTCCTGTCCCCAGGTCAGGTGCAGGCGGATGCGCAAGGCCCAGAGTTCGCGCTCCGCCAGGCGGTTCAGTTGCAGCTTGACCAAGTCCTTTTGAGTGGTGAGCACCAAGCCGTCGGCCGGCAGCTGCCGAGCCCAAGCCCGCAGGTCCTCGACATCCCGCCGGGTGTAGACGTGGTGGTCGGGGAAGCCGCGGAAGGCCCGCAGTCGTGCTCCCAAGTCCGCGAGCGTGCGGCGGAAGCCTTCCGGGTTGCCAATGCCGGCAAACGCCGCCACCGGCCGATCAATCAGGTCGGTGATCGGCCTTGTGGCCCGCTCGCTGTTGACCAGTATTTCCGGGAGGTGGACCGACTGAACCACGGGGCGTCCCGGCGCCAGGCAAGCGATCCGGCGGCGGACCTCCTCCACGCTCGGGCGCGTCGCCTGGTTGCAGCGCGTCAGGACAATAATGTGGGCGCGGCCAAGGCCAGCGGGTGGTTCGCGGAGCAAGCCACGGGGGAAGAGGCGGCCGAACCCCCACGGATTGGTCGCGTCGATCACCACGATGTCCAGGTCCCGGGCCAAGCGGCGATGCTGAAAGCCGTCGTCGAGAATGAGGATGTCGCTTTCCAGCTCTTCGCAGGCGACGGCGGCCAGCTGCACGCGGTCGGTCCCCTGCAAGTGCGGCACGTCGGGAAGGTTTTCTTCCAAGACCAGGAATTCGTCATTGCGACCGTCGGAGGCGCCGTAGCCGCGGCTGAGAATGGCAGGACGGAGGCCGCGTCGCCGGTAGAAGGCGGCGACGTACTCGACGCACGGGGTCTTGCCGGTACCGCCAAGCGTCAAGTTGCCGACGCTGACGACAGGCACCGGGGCGCGGTGGCTGGCTTTCCATCCGAGGTCATAGAGCCGATTCCGGATCCGGACGGCCCAGGAGTAAGGAAGGCTGAGGGCGGTCAGCAGCCCGCGCTGCACCCCGGAGCGCAGCCCGCGAGCGCGGCCGGAAGCCAGTTCATGGAACCACTCAACCCAGGGCACGCTGGAGGCCTTTTGAGCGGGACCGGCAAACAAACTTCCTGCCGCGGAGGGGCCCCCCGCTCGGTTGCACATCCGGGACAGTACTTGCCGTGGCGCCATTCCGTGGCTTCTCGACGCGGGGTCTTAGGGGGTCCGTCGCGCAGGCGAGTTATAGCCCGCGATGCCGCGGAGTGTCAATCCGGAGTCGCCGGAGTGGCCTTGTCGCGGCCCCCCGGCCGGTCCTAGAATCGGTTATTACCCGCTGGCGCGGGCCTGATTGGCGATCCCCGCCGCGCGGCGCGGGTGCCGCCCGACAGGGCCACCCTGTCGGGCTAGATGGGGCGTCGGTGGCACGCCACTCTCATGTAGGAAGGCAACGAGGCGGTCATGAAGGCGGGCATTCATCCCGAATACGTCGAAGCAACCGTGACTTGCGGCTGCGGCAATAAGTTCGTCACCCGCAGCACCAAGAAAAACATCACCGTCGAAATCTGCTCGGCCTGTCATCCATTCTTCACCGGCAAGATGAAATACGTGGACACTACCGGCCGCGTGGAACGCTTCCAGAAAAAGTACAATTGGGAGGCACGGAAGCGCGCCGCCGGCAAGTAGGGGGGCATGAAGCCGCCAGGCATGTGGGTGGCCCGCGCTTCGTGTTGGTCTGGACGCCCCCCCGCCCTCGAGTCCGCGCATGTGGCCTGTCTTTGAACAGCATCTGGCCCGTTATCGAGAGTTGGAGAAACAACTTGCCGACCCGGCCGTGATGGCCGACCGGGGGCGGTACGCGCAGCTGGCCAAGGAACACGGCACGCTGTCCCGCTCGGTGAAGCCGTATCTGGAATACCGCCGCCTTATGGACCAGTTGGCCCAGGCGGAGGCCCTGGCCGGCGATCCGGACATGCGGGCGCTGGCCGAAGAGGAGTTGGCCCGGCTGCGTCCCCAGTTGGCGGCGGTGCAATCGCGCTTGGAAGACCTGCTGCTCGTCGATGGTGAGGATTACGGCAGCATCATCGTCGAAATCCGCGCCGGCACCGGCGGCGACGAAGCGGCCCTTTTTGCCGGCGATCTCTACAACATGTACACGCACTACGCCCGCGACCACGGCTGGAAGGTGGAGGACATCTCGTTCAACCCGGGTGAGCAAGGCGGGTACAAGGAGGTCGTCTTCAGCGTCACCGGTGACGAGGCCTATCAGCACTTCCGCTACGAGAGTGGCGGCCATCGCGTGCAGCGGGTGCCCAAGACGGAACAGCAGGGGCGCATCCACACCTCAGCCGCCACGGTCGCCGTCTTGCCCGAGCCGGACGAAGTGCAAGTCGACATCCGCGATCAGGACATCGAATGGGAGCGGATGCGTGCCGGCGGCGCCGGGGGGCAGCATGTCAACAAGACCGAGAGCGCCGTCCGCATCTGGTACAAGCGCGGCACGCCCGAAGAACTGGAGGTCAAGTGTCAGGACGAACGCAGCCAGCACAAAAACTTCGAGCGGGCCATGCGCATCCTCCGGAGCCGACTCTTTGAACGGCAGCAGCAGGCCCTGCACCAGCAGCGGGCCGAGCAGCGGCGCAGCCTGATCGGCTCCGGCGACCGCAGCGAACGCATCCGTACCTACAATTTTCCCCAGAACCGCGTCACCGACCATCGCATCAACTTGACCTTATACAAGCTCGACTCGATCATGGCCGGCGAGCTGGACGAGCTGATTCAGGCCTTGAAGGATTACGATAAAAGACAGCGCCTGGGGCAGGCGTCGGCCTGAGCGGCCGACGCGCCGCCGGCGCCCCCCAACCCCCAGGTCGGGCCGCACCATGAGCCAACCGGCTGAACCCACCGACTGGACCCTTGGGGCGTTGCTGGAGTGGACGGCCCGGTTCCTGCTCCGCAAAGGCTCCGAGTCTCCCCGCCTGGATGCGGAGGTGCTCTTGGCCCACGCCGTCGGTTGCCGCCGCATCGACTTGTACACCCGGCACGACGAGCGCGCTACCGACGAGACCCGCCAGCGCTTCCGAGAGTTGGTCCGTCAGCGGGCCGAGGGATGCCCGGTGGCTTATCTCGTGGGCCGGAAGGAATTCTACTCGCTCGAATTCGGGGTCAACCGCAGCGTTCTCATCCCGCGGCCGGAGAGCGAATTTGTGGTCATGGAATGTTTGCAACGGGCGAAAGCGCTGGCGGCGCCCCGGATCGTGGACATCGGCACCGGATCGGGGGCCATCGCGGTGACCGTGGCCAAGCACCACCCGGGCGCCCAGGTGACGGCGGTTGATGTCAGTGCCGACGCTCTGGCCGTGGCGACGCAAAATGCCGCCCGGCACGGCGTCGCCGATCGCGTGCGCTTCCTTCACGGCGACCTGTTCGGGCCGGTGGCGGAGGAAAAGTTCGATTTCATCCTGAGCAATCCCCCCTACATTCCGCATGAGGAGTTGGATCGGCTCCCCGTCGGCGTGCGGAATTATGAGCCGCTGGTGGCGCTGGATGGAGGTCCGGGGGGGTATGAGGTCTTCGGTCGCTTGGTGGCCGACGCGGGCGCGCATCTCGTGCCCGGGGGATGGCTGATCGTGGAGATCGGTGCGCCGCAGGAGGGGGAGACCCGCCGGCGGATCGAAGCCCAGGCCGACTTTCGGCTCTTGCCCACGGTACACGACTATTCCGGCCACCCGCGCGTGCTCTGCGCTCAGTGGCGGGGCGCCTCGGCGGCATGAGTGTCGCCGGCAGGCTCGGGCGGCGGGGCCGCCGGCCCCGCCGCCCGCCATTCGGCTTCCACCTGCCGCACGTGTTCCCACAAAATGCGCTGCACCTCCTGCACCGCCCGGGGATGCCGATGAACCTGATAGTGGTCGGCGGGAATGATGACCTCGGAATCCACATCGTCCAAATGGGCGCTGCGGCAGCAGACCACTTCGTCGGTGCCATCGAGGCCCTTGCCGGTAACATCTCCGATGACCGAGTGGTAGTGGACCCCCGGCGGCCGCGGCCGACTGCTCAACAACTCCAGGGCCGGGGCCTTGGGATGGAGCAGATCGACGCTGTTGGGCAGGGCCTGCTGCGCCAGCCGGGTCCAGAGTTCCGGGTCTTCTTTGGCCAGCTCCCGCGTGATCGCCAACACGCGCTTCGGCAAGCGGACGAAGCGGACGACGATCCGGGCCGGAAGGGAGGGGCTCAGTTTCGAGCCGCGGTGCGGCGTGCCGAGGAAGACGACGCGGCGGACCTCCGGCACCTGCTCGAAGAAGAAGATGCGGCGCAGCTCCGCCAACGTCTCCGGCCGACCTTTGACCTCGCTGAAGGGGCGATCCGACACGAGCTTCCAGAAATCGTCGCCGCTCGATTCGGTCACAAGGCGGGCGACCAGCCCGCCCATGCTGTGGCCGACGAGTACCATTTCGTCCAAGGCGCGATCCTGCCGCAGCGGATCGAGTTCGTCGCGGAGCTGGCGGAGGGCGTCGCGGAAGTCGGCCGCCGTGGTGAGAAAATTTCCCGCCGTCGGATAGAGGTAAAACCAGAACTGAAACTTTTTCCGCAGTTTCGGGTCGGCCCGGAGGTCGTTGAACATCGGTGCCCACGTCAGGGGCGACCCCAGCAGGCCGTGGATCATGACGACGGGGATCTTACCGGGTTTGTACGGCTCGAACATGTAGATGCCGGAGCGGCCTTCGAGGTGGTCGGCCCGCAGGAAGCCGCGGATGTGCACGTCGTTGAAATCGGTGCGGGAGAGGAAATAGGCCAGGGGCGTGGTCAGGTCGGTTTCCAAGGGAATGGTGCGTCCCTGGACAGTCACCGTCTGGATTTCCAAGGGGTTGTAGAGTTCCAGCTGCCCGGCGCGCTGGGCCTTCAGGTCGGCGATGCTGCCCCCGAAGCGAAAGAAGGCCGTCACCGGGAAACTCACCTCTCGGGGATAGAACGCCTGGCCTCGGCCCGGTGGCGCCTGCGCGTCGCGGGTGCCGATCAGGGGGACACCCAGGCCGTAGGTGCGATACTGGTTTTCCAGCCCGATGACGCGGAAGTCTTCGCAGAAGAGGAACGGTCCGAATTCCCCTGGGCTCCAGTCAAAGCCGTGATGCACGACGGAGAGGGTGAAGGTTTCTCCGCTGGGGGTCGCCAAGTGGAGTTGCTGGCGAGGGTCGAGCCGGCCATGCTTCTGGGCCGCTCGAATGCACTTGGCCAAGCCGGCGTTGTAGAAGTCGCAGGCCAGGCGGAAACGGGGATCAAAGGCACGCGAGGGGGGAGCGTCTACCAGCAGCAGCGCCAGGTTGTCGGCCGGAGCCGTGACCACCTCGCCTTGGGGACTTCGCTCGTCGGGTGCAAAAAGGAAGTGATAGGCGAAACCGGCGCAAAGGTAGTAAAGGGCGCAAGCCTCGGGCCGACCCTTTCTCTCGGCGTTTCGCCCCAGGACGTAGCTGATTTCCGCCAGAGCAAACAGGACGTCGGCGGGCGGCTTGGTGCCCGCCGCCTCGTGCAGCTTGAGGAAGGCTTCCCAGGGCCGGTCGCGGTACAGCTCCTCCAAGTCCCAACGGCGCAGCGTCAGGCGTGTCCGCGGTGACAATTCGTCGGCCTCGCTGGCGCTGGCGCGCCAGGCATCAAACAGACCCGGGGCGTCGTTGGTGCGCACGCTAAAGCCGTAGGAGCAGCCGGCGACGGCAACGGCAACAATCCCGAGGAAAAACAGCCAGCACGCGAAGCCGCGAGTTTGGCGCGATCCTTCCATGTCTTCCCCCGGCTGAGCGGGGGAAGGATACCCTGACGGGTTTCGCGGTCAAGTCGGCTTGAGCTAGTCAGTCCAGCGATGCCTTCGGGCAGGGTTGAGCGCGCCGGGAAGCGGTTTTTATCCATCCTCTGCCGACTTCTCGCTTCGCGCTGCCGGTTGATCGGTTCGCGATCGCGGCGTGCCCCGCGCGCGTCTCCCATCCTCGGGCGGGCGCGAACCAACCCCTTCTCCCCGCCGCACCCATCCCCGGCCGAAATCTATCAGGAACACTTGCGAGCCAAGCAGAAAGACCCGGGCAGAAAGGGGCACTGCTCGGGGCGGTGGGGGGCCCGGCCCCCCCCCCGCCCCCCCCCCCGCCCCCCCCCGGGGCCGCGGGGGGGCCCCGGCAGAAAAAAAAGACC
>JANWYO010000012.1 GCA_025055215.1 Gemmataceae bacterium | reverse complement strand
CCAGCCGGTGGTCGAATCCCACAGGAGGGCCGCCGTCGCATCCGGGATGCGGGCGATGATGCCGGCCATGATGATCAGGCTGATGCCATTGCCGATGCCGTATTCGTCGATCTGTTCCCCCAGCCACATGAGGAAGATCGTGCCGGCGGTCATCGTCAGGATGGCCGACAGGCCGTAGAAGTAGTAGCTGAAATCGCCCGGCTCGCCGACGGTGGACAGGACCAGGCGCTGGTCGGCGCTGGGGGTCATGATGTGCTGCACCCAGAAGAAAGCCTGGATCATGCAGATGAACACCGTGGCGTAGCGGGTGTATTCATTGATTTTCTTGCGGCCACTCTCCCCTTCTTTCTGGAGCTTTTCGAGGGGCGGATAGACGCTTGCCAGCAGCTGGAAGATGATCGAGGCGGAGATGTAGGGCATTACCCCGAGGGCGAAGATGCAGCTGTTGCTGAAGGTGCCGCCGCTGAACATGGACACGAAGGTGAGCACCTGTCCCAGGGCACCTTGCTGTCCCTTCATGAATTCCTGAAGCCGTTCCTGGTCGATGATCGGCAGCGGCACATAGTAGCCGATGCGGTAGACAGCCAGGAACAGGGCGGTGATCAGGATTTTGCGCCGCAGCTCCGGGATCTTGAAGATCGTGAACAGCTTGTTCATGGTTGGCCCTCGAATGCCTGGGAGGCGTGCTCCTCCCGGGCTTGACCCGGTGGGCCCCGACACGTCGTGGTGCGTTAACCCGGCTGCTTGGGGGCGCGCGGTTTCATCTTGTTCTTGACCGGTTTCTTGGGACCGGGAATCACTTCCGCCGTGCCGCCCTGTGCGGTGATCTTTTCGATGGCCGACTTCGAGAAGCCGTGGGCCTTGACCAGCAGCTTTTTCTCAAGCGCGCCATCGCCGAGGATACGGACGCCGTCGGCCGGCCCTTTGGCCAGGCCGGCGGCCTTCAGCGTCTCGGGATCGACGGTGGCGCCATTATCAAAGACCCGGTTCAGATCACCAACATTGACCACATGGTAAACCTTGGCCCAGGTGGCGTGGCTGAAGCCCCGCTTCGGGATGCGGCGGAATAACGGCATCTGGCCGCCTTCAAACGTCGGGCCTGGTCGGTTGGCGCCGGCGCTGGCGTACTGCCCTTTGCTGCCCCGCGTCGCCGTCTTGCCGTGCCCACTCCCCGGGCCGCGGCCAACGCGCTTCTTCCGCTTCAGCCGATGTACCCCCTGATGCACGGTAGATAGGTCCATAACTTGCCCCGATCAAAATTCGATCAGTCTAGGGTCTCCGGCGGCCGGCTTGCGGCAGTCACAAGGGAACGCCCCGCAATCGGGACACCTCTTCGCGCGTCCGCAGTTGCAGCAATCCCTGAATGGTGGCTTTCACGAGGTTGATGGGATTGGTGCTGCCATGCACTTTGGTGAGGATGTTGCGCACGCCGCAGGCCTCCAACACGTCGCGCACCCCACGCCCAGCCTTGACCCCCGTCCCGGGCCCGGCCGGCACCATCACCACGCGGCTGCTGCCGAATCGGCCGATCACCCGATGGGGGATGGTTTCCCCCTTTAACTGGATCGGTTTCTGCCGCCGCATCGTCTCTTGGGCGTCCTTAGTGGCCTTTTGCACCGCGGGGGAAACTTCGTTCGCCTTGCCGTAGCCGCACGCCACCCGCCCGTTGCGGTCACCGACGACGACGAGGGCATTGAAGCTGAAGCGTCGGCCCCCTTTGACCACGGCAGCGCAGCGGCGGACCTTGACGACACGTTCCTCAAGATCCCCGTGGACGATTTCTCGTTCTCTCGCCATGCCTCAATCCTCGGGCTGTCCAGATCTCCCCTCGGGAGATGCCGCGGCGTTCCGCCGCGTCGTTGGTGGACCATCTCGCCGTCGCGAGCTCCCGTTTCCCTGCGAACGGGTCGAGGGGCTGGCCGGGGCAGTGCCCGGTCGGCGGCTCAGACCTTGGCGGGTTTGGCCTTGCCCTGTTTGTCCGACTTCGGCTCCTTCGCGGCCTTGGCGGCTTCGGGAGCCGCCTTCACCTTGACCTTTTTCGGCTTGCGATTTTCGTCGCGGAATTTGAGCCCTGCCTCGACGGCGGCATCGGCCAGGGCCTTGACTCGACCGTGGAATTTGTAGTGCCCGCGGTCGAAGGCAGCCTTGGTGATTCCTTTGGCCAACGCCGCCTTGGCGATGGCCTCGCCGACGATACGGGCCGCTCTGATGTTCCCGCCGTAGGGCGTGGTGCTGCGGATTTCCTTGGACAGGGTGCTGGCCGACGCCAACGTCACGCCGCGGGTATCGTCGATCAGCTGGGCGTAGATGTGCTTCGAGCTGCGGAAGACGCTCAGGCGCGGTCGTTCCGCCGTGCCGGTAATCTTCCGCCGGACATGGCGCCGACGCCTCAGCCGTCGCAACTGTTTGGCCTTCTGTTGATCCATGACGCGCTCCCGCCTCATCCCGCTGCCCAGGGCCCCGGGCAGCAATTATCCGCCGCTTGCGAACGACTTGCCTTCCTTGCGTCGGACCACCTCGTTCTCATACATGATGCCCTTCCCCTTGTAAGGTTCGGGCTTACGGACCCGACGAATCTCGGCGGCGAATTGCCCCACCTTCTGCTTGTCCGCCCCCCGGACGATGATCAGCGTTCCTGCATCGCCCGGTCGAAGCGTCTTGCCGGTCGGGTCCGTCACCTCCGCCGTCACCCCGTCGGGTGGCTCCAGGGCGATGGAGTTGGCGTAGCCGACGGTCAACACCACGGCCTTTTTCTCCAACCGTGCCTGGTAGCCGATCCCTTCGATCTTCAGCCTCTTTTCATACCCTTTAGTCACGCCGATGACCATGTTGTTGATGAGGCTTCGGGTCAATCCGTGGAGAGCACGGTTGAGTCGTTCGTCGTCCGGCCGGGAGACCCGCACCACCTTGGCGGCGTCGTCCACCTGTACGGTCATGTTGCGGTGGTATTCCAGCTCGAGTTTTCCCTTGGGGCCTTCCACCCGGACCTTGCCGTCGGCCACGGTGACTTTGACCCCAGGGGGAATCGGCACCGGTTGCTTTCCGATTCGCGACATGGCCGAACCTCCGTTTGGGCTGCAGCCGATCAGGCTCCAGCAAGCGCACCGGCCGAGAAGGTTTTTCCCCTCCGGTGCACCGGCCCGCAGGGACCGCCTGCCGGGCTCCGTTTCGTCCCCGTAGGCTGTTACCAGACCGTGCACAGCCATTCTCCGCCGAGGCCCTGTGCCCGAGCCTGGCGGTCGCTCATGACCCCTTTGTTGGTGCTCAGGATGGCGATTCCCAAGCCATCGAGTACCGGCCGGATCTGGGCGCGTCGCCGATAGAGTCGGCGTCCGGGCCGGCTGACCCGCTCCAGGTGGCGGATGACTTTTTCTCCTTCCGGGCCGTACTTCAAGTAAATGCGCAGGATACTCCGGGCCCCGATCGAATCTTGCGGGACAAAAACGCGGTTTCCCGCTTCGTCCCGGCCGTAAGTGCCGACGACGTAGTCGAGGATGAAGCCTTCGTCTTTGAGCACCTGGGCGATGTTTCGTTTGAGTTTGGTGGCGGGCATTTCTACCGCGGGCCGCTCGATGCGGTTGGCGTTGCGGATCCGCGTGAGCATGTCGGCGATCGGGTCGGTCATCATGGCGGCCGGGTCCTCACCAACTTGCCTTCTGCACCCCGGGGATCAGGCCGTTGCTGGCCATCTCCCGGAAACAGATGCGACAGATGCCGAACTTGCGATACACAGCCCGGGGCCGGCCACAGAGCTTGCACCGCAGGCGGATGCGAATGATGTCGCGTGGCCGCAGCTTGACCTTTTCCGGGTTCTTCTTGTACGCCTCCAGCTGGGCCAGTTGGCGGAAAAACTTGACCTTCTTGGCTTCGGTGGACATGGCTTGGCTTTCTCAATTCTCGCGGAAGGGCATCCCCAAGGCCCGGAGCAATTCGCGGGCCTCGTCGTCGCTTTGGGTGCTGGTGACGAACGTGATGTCCATGCCCTGGCTGAATGTCACCTTGTCGGGATCAACCTCGGGAAAGACGACCTGCTCCGACAGGCCCATGCTGTAGTTGCCGTGGCCGTCAAAACTCTTGGGGTTCAGCCCGCGGAAGTCACGGATACGCGGCAAAGCGATGCTGATCAACCGGTCGAGGAACTCGTACATCCGTCGACCGCGCAACGTCACCCGACAGCCGATCTCGTTCCCTTTGCGCAGCCGGAACCCGCTGACGGCGATCCGCGCCTTGGTGATCTGGGCTTTTTGACCGGTGATCAGGGCGAGGTGCTCGGCCGCCTCTTTCAGACGGTTCTTGTCCTGCAAGGCCTTGCCGACCCCCATGTTGACGACGATTTTCTGCAAGCGGGGGAGGCTGAGCTTGTTGCTCCGGTTCAGCTTCTTGGCCAACGCCGGCACAATCTCTTTGTGGTAGCGTTCCAGCAGCCGCGCCATAATCAACCTCGACCGTCTGAGTCCTCAACCCCCACGCGGCGGGGGCCTGCTTCGCTTCACGAGCGCGTCTGGGCATAAGCCTTTCGCGGTTTGCTCAGGGGCCGACCAGGCATTTCCGCCCCGCACTTCTTGCAATAGCGCTCCTTGTGGCCGTCGGGCGCATAGCGCCGACCAACGCGCACCCCGCGCCGGCAACTCGGGCAGTACAGCTGCACGTTGGAAACGTCGATCGGCATCTCTTTGGAGAGCCGGCCCCCTTGCGCATTTCGGCGGTTCGGCTTCAAATGCTTGTAAACCCGATTGACCCCTTCAACGACGACCTTCCCCTTGTCCCGGAGCACGCGCAAGACGCGGCGCTGCTTGCCGGGATCGGCGTCGTCCCCCGTGATGACCACCACCATGTCGTCTTTCCGGATCAGCATGGCCGCTCCTTTACGCGGGCGCGCGGTGACGCCGGGTCAGACCACTTCCGCCGCCAAGCTGACGATGCGGAGGAAGCCACGATCGCGCAATTCACGGGCGACCGCACCGAAGATGCGGGTCCCGCGCGGGTTTTTCTCGTTGTCGATCAAGACCATGGCGTTGCGGTCGAAACGCACGCAGCTGCCATCCTCACGCCGGGTGGGCTTCTTGGTCCTGACGATGACCCCCTTGACGATGTCGCCCGGCTTGACATCGCCCCCAGGGATCGCTTTCTTGACGCTCGCCACCACGATATCGCCGACGCCAGCATACCGCCGGCGACTTCCCCCGAGCACCTTGATGCACATGCATTCCTTGGCGCCGGTGTTGTCGGCAACATCCAGATACGTATACATCTGAATCATGGATCACCTGTCTTCCTGCGCAGCTCGCTGCACCAACGGGACGTCCGGGCACCCGTGGTGCCGACGCGAACCGCCAAGTTGACCCAGCGGCATCTTTCCCTCGGTTTCGTCGCAGTCAGCGACGGAATCGAACCCCCGACCCCGATCACTCGCTGATCCCGCCGCCCGCCCGGCTGACAACGCGCACCAGCCGCCAATGCTTCATCTTGGAGAGCGGCCGGGTCTCCATGATCTCCACGGTATCGCCTTGCCGGGACTCGTTGTGTTCGTCGTGGACGTAGCAAATCGTCCGTCGCCGGATGTACTTGCCGTAGCGGGGGTGCTTCACCAGCCTGGGGATTTCCACCCGGCGGGTCTTGTTCATCTTGTCGCTGGTAACCAGCCCGATGGCCGACTTACGTCGGCCCCGTTCAGCTTGCTCCACCATGACCTACGCTCCCTGCCCGGCCGCTGCTTTCTGGGCGGCGAGTTGCCGTTCCCGGATGATCGTCTTGATGCGGGCTATTTCCCGTTTGGCCTTGCGAATTTCACTCGGCGTCTCCAAGCGGTCGGTGGCTGACTGAAAGCGCAAGTGAAACAGGTTCTTAACCAAGTCCTTCAACGTCAGCTCCAGCTGTTCGTCGGACATGGCGCGATATTCCGCGGGCTTCATGGGCTGCTCCTTCGGAAGACCCGTTCCTCATAAACTGGGGCGGCGCTGCACGAAGCGGCACCGGAAGGGCATCTTGTAGGCCACCCGCGCCAGGCACTCGCGGGCCGCGGACTCCGGAAGGCCGGCCACTTCGTACAGGATCATGCCGGGCTTGATGACGGCGGCCCAATACTCGGGTTCTCCCTTCCCCTTGCCCATGCGGGTCTCGGCGGGGATTGCGGTGATCGACTTATGGGGGAAGATGCGGATATACAAGCGGCCTTCGCCGCGGACGGCGTGCGTCGCGGTGATGCGGCCGGCCTCGATCGCCTCGGCGCTCAGCCAGCCCCCTTCGAGGGCTTGCAAGCCGAACTCCCCGAAGACGACGGTGTTACCGCGGTGGGCGTTACCCTTTACGACCCCGCGCTGGCTTTTTCGATACTTTACCCGCTTGGGCATGAGCGCCATCGCTGCCCTCCTCGTCGCCTTCGTATTCGCCGTTGTTGATCCAGACCTTGATACCGATGTGGCCTTGGGCCGTCTTCGCCTCCGTAAAGCCGTAATCGATCCGTGCCCGCAGCGTTGACAGCGGGATACTGCCGGCCATGGCCGTTTCCGTCCGGGCCATCTCCGCGCCGGCCAATCGGCCCGACAGTTGCACGCGAATGCCTCGGGCACCGGCTTCCATCGCCTGATCGATGGCCCGCTTCATCGTCCTCCGAAAACTGGCCCGCTTCTCCAACTGTTCCGCAATCTCCTCCGCCACCAACTGGGCATCAGTTTCCGGCCGGCTGATTTCGTAGGTCTTCACCTCAATGTGCCGGTGGCAAAGGTCCTCCAGTTCTTTGGTTAATTTGTCCACCTCCTGTCCCTTTTTGCCGATGATCACGCCGACCCGGGCGGAGTAGATATACACGACGACCTTCTCCCGGGTCCGTTCGATCTTGATCCGGGAGATCCGCGCGCTGCGGTATCGCTTCTTGATAAAGTCCCGGATTTTTTTGTCTTCGACCAAGAGTTCGGCAAAATCCTGCTTGCTGGCGTACCACCGGCTCAGCCAATCCGTCATGATGCCGGTGCGGAAGCCGATTGGTCGAACTTTCTGACCCATGAACCTGTCCCCAAAGTACAAACCCGGACCAACGGTCAGGGGCGTCTGCCGTGGTCCGGCGTGGCCGGCTGCAAACCCAGAGGGACGCTTCAGTCGCCAGATTCCGCGAGTGTGACGCGAATGTGCGACCAGCGGCGGCGGATCATGTAGGCGGTTCCCCGAGCACGAGGAACCAGCCGTTTCATCAACGGCCCGCCATCGACGCGGGACTCCTTGATGACCAATTCATCGATCTTACGGGCACCTTGGTCCTCGGCATTGCCCAAGGCGCTTTTGATCACCTGCTCCAGCAGCCGGGCCCCCCGATTCGGTACAAACCGGAGCAGTTCGAGGGCTTCGTCCACGTACCGGCCTCGGACCAGCGCGGCGAAGGGGCGGATCTTCCGCGCTGACATGTCCGCGAATCGATGCGATGCTTTAAACTCCATCGCGTGCCTCGCCTTGTGCCAGCGTCGTGGCAATCGCCCGACCGTCTCAGCAAATTCCGGGGGCAGGATTTGAACCTGCGACCTCCAGGTTATGAGCCTGGCGAGCTACCACTGCTCCACCCCGGGGCATCATTCACTTGCCGCCCGCTTTCCCCTTCCCACCGCTGTGCCCGCGGAAAATCCGCGTCGGGGCAAATTCACCCAGCTTGTGACCGACCATCTCGTCGGTCACAAAGAGCTTGATGAACTGGCGGCCATTATGGATCAGGAACGTGTGGTCGATGAAGTCGGGCACGATCGTGCAGTCGCGCGACCACGTCTTGATCGGCTCGCGCGAGCCGGTCCGCTTCTGCTTCTCGACCTTGTCCAGCAGCCGTTCGTCTACGTACAGACGCTTTTCTTTCGGCTGATTCATGGATCCTTCACCTTCCCGAGACCAATCATTCTATGAGCCGGACTAGGTGTGTCCAGTCCATCCTTGGATTATTTCGGAGCGTAATGCGGCCCGGGCCGGCGCCGGCGGATGATCGCCGAGTTCGACGGTTTCCGCCTCTTCCGGGTCTTTCCTCCCTTCGACAACACCCCCGTGGGGCTGCACGGATGACGGCCGCCGGAAGTCCGCCCCTCGCCACCTCCCATGGGGTGGTTGACCGGATTCATCGACGTGCCGCGGTTGTGGGGTTTGCGGCCCAGCCAGCGCTTCCGCCCGGCCTTGCCGAGGCTGATGTTCATGTGGTCGGCGTTGCCGATGGCGCCGATGGTGGCTCGGCAATTCCAACTCACGCGCCGCACTTCCCCGGACGGCAGCGTGATCTGCACCCACTTCCCCTTTTCGTCCCGCGCCGTCAGCGTGGCGCTGGTGCCCGCACTCCGGCACAACTGCCCGCCCCGCCCCGGCTGCATCTCAATATTGTGGATCGTCATCCCCAGCGGAATCTGCCGCATCGGCAGACAGTTGCCCACGCGCGGCTCGATCTGCTCTCCGCTGATCACTCGATCATCAGCCTTCAACCCCTCCGGTGCCAGAATGTATGATTTCTCGCCATCCTCATATTCCAGCAAGGCAATCCGCGCCGACCGGTTCGGGTCGTATTCGATGGCGACCACCCGCGCCCAGACGTCGTCTTTCCGACGCTTGAAATCAATCAGCCGATACATCCGCTTGTGCCCGCCGCCGCGAAACCGGGCGCAAACGATGCCGTGATGATTCCGACCTCCCGTCTTGTGCAGAGGCACCAGCAGGGACTTTTCCGGCTTCTTCTTCCGGTCGGTCAGCTCGGAAAAATCACTGACCGAACCCTGACGGCGACCCGGCGATGTCGGTTTGTAACGGCGAATACCCATAACCAGCGTCCTGTCCGGCGGCAGTGCCCCGCTCAATCTTCAGGCGGCCCGGCCACAGCCGACCGCCGCCCAGGCCCTCTCAAAAGAACTCGATCCGATCCTCTTCGTGCAACGTCACGATGGCTTTTTTCCAATTCGGCAGCCGCCCGATGCGGAAGCGGTAACGGCGCCTCTTTCCGAGCCGGTTCTGTGTCCGCACCTTTTGCACGCGGACGTTAAACAACTCCTCCACCGCCGCCTTGATCTGTTCCTTGGTCGCCCACAGGTTGACCTCGAACGGGTAAGCATTGTGGCGCGTGGATTGGTGCGTCCCTTTCTCGGTGACCAGCGGCCGGAGCACGATCTGGTGGGGCTCCAGCTGAGGGCCTCGTGTCGTTTGTTCGGGTGCAGCCATGGCTATGGGTCCGTGCAACGGTCACTCGGCTGAGGCCCGAGCCCCGGCCTTCCGACGCAATTCCTCCAACGCCGCCTTGGTCAGGAGGAGCCGCTTGGGCCGAAGTACCTGGTAGGCGTTGAATTCGGCCGCTGGCGCCACCTCGACTCCGGGAATGTTCCGCGCCGACCGATAAAGGTCGCGGTCCAGCTGAGCGGTGCCGATCAGGCAGGTAGTACCGTCTAGCTTCAGGTTCTTGAGGATGCCCGCCACGTGCCGGGTCTTCGGCTCCGGCAACGTCAGCTCGTCAATGATGATCGCTTCCTGGTCCTGAAATTTGCTCAGGATGGCCATGCGTGTCGCGGCTCGCACGGCCTTTTTCGGCAAGTGGTACTCATAATCCCGCGGCTTCGGACCTTTGGCCGTGCCGCCGCCGCGACGCTTGTTCGTCCGGCGGGTACCGACGCGGGCGTTTCCGGTCCCTTTTTGCCGGAAAAGCTTCTTGGTGCTGCCGGCCACCTCACCCCGACGCAATGTCGAATGGGTGCCGGCGCGCTGATTCGCCAAGTGCATCAGCACCACGTCGTGCAGCAGCTGGCGATTCACCTCCCCGCCGAATTCGGCCGGATCGATCGTTACGGTGCCCACGACTTCGCCCTGACGGTTGACGACATTGACCGTCATCGGCCTGAGGCTTTCGGTTGCGGTCATGGCGACAAACCCTTCCCGGGCGGCCCAGCTTGCGGCTGGCCCGCTCTTGACCCTTCCCCCGCTCTCGAAAACGACGCCGTGCCCGGCAAGGCTATGGGGGCTCCGCCCCGTGCCTTTGGGGTAAGGGCCCTCACCTCGCCGAACCAAAAGGTGATCAGGGGGTGCGAGGCGCTGCTTCGCCCTGACTTTTGTCAGAGCGACGGTCAGCTCCCGGCCCCGGAGAGGACGCGAATCTTGATGTCCACCCCCGGCGGCAGGTTCAGCCCCTTGTTCAACGCCTCGATCGTCTTATTGGTGGGCTGCAAAATGTCAATCAGCCGCTTGTGCGTCCGAATCTCGAACTGTTCCCGCGACTTCCGATCAATGTGCGGACTGCGCAACACGGTATAGCGCTCGATCCGTGTCGGCAGCGGGATCGGGCCATAGACGATTGCCTCCGTCCGCCGCGCCGTATCGACGATCTCCTGGGCCGTCCGATCCAGCACCTCGTGATCGTAAGCCTCCATGCGAATCCGGATCCGCTCGTTCGGGAAGCCCGCCAAGCAACCCCTCCTTCAACTCGTTTTTTTTCGAGAGCGAAAAACACGAAAATACCCAGAACCTGCCCTCCCGTCAAGACCTGCCGATCTCAAGCTGAGCGTCGATGAGCATGGCGCCCACAGCACAAGCAGGTCGCGTTTGACCCCCGTTGGCGAACCGCCACGGTGCAGGACATGGCCAAGCGTATCTACGACGACCAGGCCTTCGATCAACTGTCGATCCTGGCCGACGCGCTGGAGGAGGCCGGCTGCCACGAGGGCGCGATCCTTGAACACTTTCGTGGACAGACAAAGCACCTCCGGGCTTGCCGGGCCTTGGAGCTGGTACTCGGCCGAGAATGATGAGTGTGCCACCTTGCGACGCACGTCGAAGCCTGACTTCACCTCAGCCGTGGTACTCGTGGCCCGGTGGCCTGGAGGCGTTGGGAGCCAAGGTCGGCTTTCGTGGGAGGGGCGACAGGTTCAGGACGCTTGGCGGAGGATGAGGCAGGTATTGCTCCCGCCGAAGCCGAAGGCATTTGACAATGCCACGCGCACCCGATGGGGCCGGGCTTGGTGCGGGACATGGCACAGATCGCAAGCCGGGTCGGGCTGGTCGAGATTGATGGTTGGCGGGACAGCTTGGCGTTCGAGGGCGGTCAGGCAAGCGAGGGCATCGATGGCGGCGGCCCCGCTCAGGGCGTGGCCCGTCATGCTCTTGGTGGAACTGACGGGGATGCGCCGGCAGGCTTCGCCCAGCACGATCTGTAGGACGCGAGTTTCGGCAACATCGCCCAACGGGGTACTGGTGCCGTGGGCGTTGACATAATCGACGTCGGCCGGGTCGAGGCGCGCGTCGTCTAGGGCGGCGCGCAGGGCCTGCACGGCGGGTTGGGGGTCGGTGTTGGGCATGACCATGTGGAAGGCATCGCTGGAGGCGCCGAACCCGGCGACTTCGGCATAGGCACGGGCGCGCCGCCGCCGGGCGGCAGCGGCGGCTTCGAGGACGAACAAGGCGCCCCCCTCGCCCATGACGAACCCATCGCGGTCACGGTCGAAGGGACGGGAGGCGGCTTGCGGGGCATCGTTGCGGCGTGACAACGCTCCCAGATTGGCGAAACACGCCATGCACATCGGCTTGGCGCTGCGGTCGCCGCCCCCGGCTAAGCAGACGTCGACCCAGCCGCGCCATAGCCAGCGCCGGGCCTGGGCCAGGGCGTAGTTAGCGCTGGCACAGGCAGCCGCCACCGTCGCCACCGGCCCGGTCAAGCCCAGGTCGTGGCGAAGCTTTTCGGCCACGCCACGCCGCTCGGGCTGCGGCTGGTAAATTCGCCGACCGCCCCGGGCCAGGTCGGTCTCCCAGAACACCATCCATTCCGAGCCCAGCCCCAGCACCAACCCGATGCGCAACTCCGACCGGCGGTCCCACAGATCGGCATCGCGCAGGGCCTGGATGGCGCACCAGAAAAACATCTGCTCGACTTCGTCCAGCCGAGCGAACGACGCCGCGTCCCAACCCGGCGGCGCAGGCAACGGCGCCACCCGGCCGGCGATGCGGCTGATGTGGCCGGCCATTTCAGGCTCGGTGAGCGTGCCAACACCCGACACGCCGGCCAACAAGTTGTCGGCGGTTTCAGGGTAGCTGTGGCCCAACGGGTTCGCGGTCCCGACCCCGGTGATCCAGATCGGTTCTGCCAGATTCATGGGTGCGTTCCCTTTCTGGCCGGGCCGGGGGCTGGGGCGGCCGCGGATCGGCCGCCTTCAGGCTGCCCGGGCCGCTTGCGTGACGGCGAGGGGCGCGGGGCAGCCCGCCACACCTTCCAACTCTACCAAGCCGCAGCCGTTCACCGCGGCGGACCATCGGCAAGGCCGCTGCGCTGCCGCAGCGGCCGTCAGCAGCTGCATCAAGTCGCGGAGACGCGGCACTGCCGCGGAAATTGGCGATCTCCCCGGTCGGTAACGCAGCCGCAACCCCGGCCAAGGGGCCGGCACGGGCACGAAGGCGAGGGCCAAGGCATGGCAGTCGCCCGGGGTGAGGCATTGGCCCGACTCGTCCAGGGCGGGCTCGGGGTCCCAGCCTGTCAGCACCAGCCACCACCCCGCCAAGGGGTGATCGTCCATAGCCGCGAGCAGCGTCACCAGGCCCTCGACCAGATGGGCGGCGTCTCCGCTAATGCCGTAGTTGGGACCCCGGCTACCCAAGGCCATGCCGATGGTCGCCGACACGGAGTGCAGCGATTGGTGCGGGATCAACATGGGCGAGGCGAGTTGGTAGCCTTTCTGGCGGACGCGGTGCAGCGCGGCGGTCGAACCGAGTCGGCCCAGGCCCGACGGCGCCGCCAGCACGCCCCACGCGCTGAAATCGGTTTCCTGGAGGTGGGCCGCGATCGCCTGCCGAACGGCTGCCATGGCGACGACGGTCTGCTCATCGGCGAACTTGAGAAAATTGGCCGGCAGGGGCAGGCGCGGGGACAAGCTCGGCCGCTGCCGCAGCAAGGCCACTTGGGCGACGTCGGCTGAGACCGCCGCCCAGGCCACGATCCCGTAGCCGTCGGCCGCATTGGCTACCTGGTTAGCCGCAGTCGGAGGGGGCATCGTCGATTCTCAGAGGAATTCGGGGCGTTAGGCTGCCTGGCTGGCGGCCAGCTTGGTCTGCATTACGTCGAGGAGGTCGGCCACGGTGACGACCTTTTCCAGGTCGGCGACCGTCAGGACGACGCCGAAGCGATCCTGGATGGCCATGACCAGGCTGACGACATCGACCGAGTCCAATCCCACCTGCTCGCGCAAGTTGAGCGATTCGTCAAACTGCTCCACCGGTTCTCCCCGGTCCTCTTCGACGAGTTTCCGCAGGGCCTCTCGTAAGGCGTTCCGCTCCATGGTTGGGTTCCTTTCCTTCCAGGTTGACCCGTCTTCGTTGATCATGCCGATGCGCACGGCCGATCAAGCGGCTTGGGCCGCGACGCCGCCTGGGAGCCGCAGCGGTAATGGCCGGTGGGTGCGGCGAGCGGCCCAGTCCTCGGCTGCCTCGGTGGCCTGCCGCAGCCGCGCTTCCGATTCGCGACGATAATCCTCCAGCTCGGTCCGGGAGCAATCCGCCGGGACCCTGATCGCCGGGCCGATGACGCCACAGACCACGCTGTACGGCTTGGGGATGGCGAAGCGATCCCAACTCCGCGCCCGCCAAGCATCGCTGAAGCCGACCCCCACTGGGACAATCGGAAGCTGGCTGCGCGACGCCAAGTAAACGGCCCCCAGCTGGAAGCGGCGTCGCGGCCCGCGGGGGCCGTCGGGCGTCACCATCAGGTGGCTCCGCCGGCTTCGCTTCAGCAGCTGCAACAGCCCTAAGCTCCCGCCGCGCGTGCTCGAGCCGCGGACGACCCCATGCCCCAAGTGACGGCAGATGCGGGCGATCAACTCGCCATCGGCATGCTGGCTGATCAAGACATGCACGCGCGTCCGCAGCAGGGCCGGCGCCAGGACGGATTCGTGCCAGAAGGCGTAGATATATCGCTGCCGTCGAGCGTCGGCCGGATGAGCGTCGCCGTCGAGGTTGCACACGCGGATGTGCACCGTCCCCAGCCAGGCGCGGATGACCCATGCCCCCACGAGGGCCGCCGAGCGAATCAAAAAGGGGTGGCGGAGCTTCATCGAGCGGGCATCCCTGCCGCAACTTGAGGGTCCACTGGGTCCGACAGAGTTACCACATTTCGTCAGTCGAGTCCAGACAACCTTGTGTCATGTCCCTGGCTTCTGAGTCGCTGATCGTGGACAGGGGGCCAACCATGAACTTGCGAACGGGTGGAGTCCGAGACGTAGTGTAAGGACCCGCGTCGGTGGGAGATTGGCCGCTGTCTCAGACCGCGCCGCCCTGTGGCTTCCGTTCAGGCGCCCTGTTCGTTGACGGGGAGTGACGGCCGGCTATCATAAGGATTTTCCGTAAGAGGCCGGGCCGATGGATGATGCGATCCGCAAAGCGGAAGTCTTGATCGAAGCGCTGAGCTACATCCGCCGATTTCGGGATCGGCTCACCGTCATCAAGCTGGGTGGGAGCGCCATGGAAGACCCCGAGACCCTGCACGCCACCTTGCAGGACGTGGTCTTCATGGAAACAGTCGGCCTGAGGCCGGTCCTCGTTCATGGCGGCGGCAAACCGATCGACCGGGCCATGGCAGCCGCGGGGCTGAAACCGCGCAAGGTCCTGGGGCGACGCTACACCGACGCCCAGACACTGGCCATCGTGGTCCGCGTGCTGATCGAGGAAATCAACGCCGGCATCGTCGGGAAAATTCGGGAGCTGGGTGGACGAGCCATCGGTTTGCACGCCGATTCGCTCCGGTGTCTGTATGGGGAACGGCTGACCCTGCCGGGGCCGGACGGCGAGCCGGTCGATTTGGGATATGTGGGTCGGGTGACGCGGGTGGACACGGCCCTGATCGAGGACTTGTGCGCGGCGGGGGTGGTGCCGGTGATCCCCTGCCTGGCAGTGGGCGCTGACGGAGGCTGGCTGAACGTCAATGCCGACACGGCGGCGGCTGCCGTAGCAGCGCATCTGCGTGCCGAGAAGCTGGTCATTCTCACCGACACGCCTGGGATCCTGCTCGACCGCCGCGACGAAAGCACGCTGATCCGCAGCGTTGATGCGGATGGCTGTCGCGACCTGCTTCGCCGCGGTATTGTGGAGGAGGGCATGATTCCCAAGGTCGAGGCGTGTCTGGAGAGTTTACAGGCCGGCGTGCGCCAGACGCACATGATCGATGGCCGGTTGAAACACTCGCTGCTGCTGGAGATCTACACCGACCGCGGCGTAGGGACGGAAATCAGGGGTGCCTCCTAGCCGCTTGACCGCCGTGTCCCCGCCGGGGCCTTAGCCGCGGGCGGGGATTTGCAGGACGGAAGGCATCATGCTCAGTTCCGCGGAAACCATCGAACTTTTCCGGCGCTACGTTATCGGCAATTACACGCGCTTCCCCGTGTGCCTGGTCAGAGGGGAAGGGTCTTACGTCTGGGACGCCGAGGGGAATCGTTATCTCGATTTGTTCCCGGGCTGGGGGTGCAATCTGCTGGGTCACTGTCCGCCGCGGGTGGTGCGCGCGGTCCAGGAGCAGGTTGCGCAGCTGATCCACGTGCCGAACACCTGGTACATGGAGGCCCAGGGGCGCCTTGCCCAGGCTTTGAGCGAGCGAACCGGCTGGGGCGGGCAGTGCTTTTTCTGCAACAGCGGCGCCGAGGCCAACGAGGCGGCGATCAAGCTCGCCCGGCTGCACGGGCAGCCGGGGCGCTACAAGATCATCAGCACGGTCAACAGTTTTCATGGGCGGACCTACGGGGCGCTCAGCGCTACGGGTCAGCCGAAGTATCATCAGGGTTTGGGGCCGCTGTTGGCGGGCTTCCGCTACGCGCCCTTTGGCGACCTGTCGGCGACGGCCCAGCTGGTGGATGACGAAACCTGCGCCATCCTGGTCGAGCCGATCCAGGGCGAAGGAGGGATCAACCTGCCACCGGCCGGTTATCTCGAAGGACTGCGGGCTTTGGCCGATCAACATCGGCTGCTGTTGATTTTTGACGAGGTGCAGTGCGGCATGGGCCGCACGGGCCGGTGGTTCGCGGCGCAGCACTGGAATGTCAAGCCGGACGTCATGACCCTGGCGAAAGCTTTGGCGGGGGGGGTGGCGGCTGGAGCGATGATTGCCCGGCCAGAGATAGCGGCCCTCCTCAAGCCGGGGCTGCATGCGGCCACTTTCGGCGGCAATCCGCTGGCTTGCCGTGCCGCGCTGGCCACCATCGAAACCATCGAGGCCGAGGGGTTGCTCGACCGGGCCACGCACCTCGGGCAACGCTTCCGGGCTCGCTTCGAGGCGCTGCGGGCCCGCTGCCCGTGGATCCAGGACGTTCGCGTCCAAGGGGCCATGATCGGACTGGAATTGTCCGTGGACGGCGGGCCGATTGTCCAACTCTGCCTGGAGCGGCGCCTGCTGGTGAATTGCACCCACGGCCACGTCATCCGCCTTCTGCCCGCGTTGACCTTGACCGATGCCCAACTCGAAGAAGGGTGCGACGTGCTCGAAGACGTGTTGCTGACGTACCGGCCCTGAAGGGCCCCCGGGGCCCGTTTGGGGATAACGGTTTTCGCTGGGGTTTCCGCCCATCGCGCATCGTTCTTCCGGTCCTGCCGGTGGTTCCCATGCGACACCTACTCGACATCTTCGACCTGACGGCAGAAGAGATGGGGCAGTTGCTGAACGAGGCCGTCCGCTGGAAGGCCAACATCCTGAAAGGCGAGCGACCACCGGTGTTCCGGGGGCGAGTGCTGGGACTGATTTTCGAGAAGCCGTCGCTGCGCACACGCGCCAGCTTTGAAGCGGCCATGGCGCAACTGGGTGGTTCGAGCATTTTCCTGACCGGCCAGGACGCGGGCTTAGGCGTGCGCGAGAGCATTGCCGACTTCGCCCAGGTGTTCAGTCAGTACGTGGACGCCGTGGTGCTCCGCACTTTTCGCCATGCCACCGTCGCAGAATTTGCCCAACATGCTACCGTGCCGACGATCAACGGCCTCTCCGACGAGGCCCACCCGTGCCAGGCCCTGGGCGATTTGTTGACCATCCAGGAGATTTTTGGCGACCTCGCCGGGCGGACGGTGGTGTTTGTCGGCGACGGCAACAACGTGGCTCGGTCGTTGGCCGTGGCCTGCGGCAAGCTGGGGGTCCGCTTCATCCTGTCGTCGCCGCCGGGCTACGGTTTCCCGGACGAGTTCCTGCGGCGCTGTCAGCTAGCCGTTCCCGATGCCGACATTCGGCAGATTGCCGATCCCCGGCAAGCCGTCCGCAGTGCGGACATTGTCTATACCGACGTCTGGACCAGCATGGGGCAGGAATCGGAGCGGAAACAGCGGAAAAAGAAATTTGCCGCGTATCAGGTCAATGCCGAGTTGTTGGCGCAGGCGCCGGCGCATGCGAAGGTTATGCACTGTCTGCCGGCCCACCGCGAGGAAGAGGTGACCAGTGCGGTCCTTGACGGCGACCGCAGCGTGGTGATCCAGCAGGCGGCCAACCGCCTGCACGCCCAGCGGGCGTTGCTGCTTCAGGTGTTGCCCGCCGCGGCAGGCCCTTCGGGTCAATCTTCCCGGCAGGCGGAGGCCAAGCCATGACCCGCCACGACGGTCGGCAACCGGACCAATTGCGGCCCTTGTCCTTCCGTCGCCGTTGGACCCGCCAAGCGCCCGGCAGTGTCCTGGTGCGCCTGGGGCGGACCACCGTGCTGTGTACCTGCTGCATCGAACCCGCCGTGCCGCCCTTTCTGGTCGGCACGGGAAAAGGCTGGTTGACGGCGGAATACGGCATGTTGCCTGGAAGCACCGCCACCCGCAAGCCACGCGACCGAGGAGGCAAGCTCGACGGCCGCAGCGTCGAGATCCAGCGCTTGATCGGCCGCAGCCTCCGTGCCGTCGTGGACTTGGCCAAGCTCGGGGAGCGGACCCTGTGGATCGACTGCGACGTACTGGAAGCCGACGGCGGCACCCGGACGGCGTCGATCAACGGTGCGTTCGTGGCCCTGGTGGATGCCTTGGCGGCGCACAAGTCGGAGGTCGGTCCGGTGCGCGAGATTGTGCGCGACAGCGTGGCAGCGGTCAGCGTGGGGCTGCTGGGAGACGTCGCCCTGCTGGACCTGGATTACGAAGAAGACAAAGACGCCGAGGTTGACATGAACCTGGTGATGACTGGCTCCGGGCAGTTTGTCGAGGTGCAAGGTACTGGCGAAGAGGCGACTTTCAGCCGCAGCCAGCTCGATCGGCTGCTGAAGCTGGGCAAGCTGGGGATCGACCAGGTGACGGCCCAGCAGCGGCACAGCCTCGGTACGCAATGGCCTCTGGACTAAAGGCGGCCAGTGTGCTATGGCCCCTCCGCACATCGTTGCCGGACGATTCGCCCCAGCGGAGGGAGTGTCATGAAGCCCACACTTTCTGTTCTGCTGTGCGTGGTGGCGCTCGCCTGCGCGGTGCGCGGCGGCGCCCAGACCGAACCCGTTGACATCAACCAGGAATTTTACGTCACCCCAGCCGCCGGACCTTGGCTGATTTGTGCCGCCAGTTTCACCGGCCCCAATTCCGCCGCCTTGGCCCATGACCTGGTCGTGGAGTTGCGGCAGAAATATCGCTTGCCGGCCTATGTCTTCAACCGCAGCAACGAAGAGCGCCGCAAGCAGCGCGAAGAGATCGAAGCCAAGCGTCGGCAACAAGAGGAATTTTTCCTCAAGGCGGGGCTGGACCCGGCCACGGCCGCCAGCATGGTGCGCGTGCGGACCACCCGGATCGAAGACCAGTATGCCGTGCTCGTCGGCGGCTATAAGGACATGGACACGGCCCGGAAGGCACTCGATGACATCCGCAAGCTGAAACCGTCGCAAAAGTTCATGGGTTCCGTGGTCCAAGGCACCCAGAAAACCGGACAAGTCAGCGAGAGGACGTGGCTTAATCCCTTTGCGACGGCCTTCGTGGTACACAACCCCACAGTGCCCATGCCGCCGCCCGACAACAAGCCCGATCCGTTGTTGAAACAATTGAATGCGGACGAGCCGTACAGTCTTCTCAAGTGCCGCAAGCCGTGGACGCTGGTGGTGAAGGATTTCCCCGGGGCGTCGGTGATTGTGCCGGCCAACACGCCGCCGGGGTCGTTCCTCGAGCGGATTGGTCTGAGCCGAAAATCGAGCGAAGTGCTCAACGCGGGGGCGTTGCAGGCGCAGCAACTGGCCAAGGCACTGCGGGAGATGAAGGAGATGCAGTTTGAGGCCTATGTGCTGCACACACGGCACAACAGCCTGGTGACGGTGGGCGGATTTGACAGCCCGAACGACCCCAAGATGCAGGAGACGATCCGCAAGTTGGCGTCGTTTCGCTTCACGGGGCCGCCTGACCTGACCAATCCGCAAGGTGGACCGGGCTTACTGTCGCTGTGGCCGCAGCCGTTGCCGATGGAGGTTCCCCGACCCTGAAGCGACTGAGGGCTTCGAGGTCCTCGTCGGCGTGGCAGCCGTGGAGAAAGAGCAGGTACGCGGCCAGCGCCCAGCCGACACTCGCGCCTACCCGTCGCCAAACTCCCACCGGCCGTGCCCGGCCCAGGGCACGGCCCAACTCCTGAAGCAGGCTGATCGCACACGTCGTCATCGGCCTTTTGGTCCTTCGGAAAACGTGGATCGTGGGCGTTTGTCCGTCGCCGCCGCGCGGGTGAGCCGGAAACGCCGCCGAGGTCGAATCGGGCGATGGACGCGTGGGGCTCTCTCAGCTGAGGTTACGTCAGCAGAAAAACCGTTTTACCCCGCGCGCATGCCATGATAACATGCTTCCGTCAGCATCCGAAGGGTACGGCCGTCGTCGAACCGGATGATGGTCGTTAGGGCGGGAAAGCGAGGCCGGCATGGCGCGCGGAACTCCAGGTGGCATCTGGTGGCTCGGCGGGTGGGTGGCGTGGCTCGGCGCCGCCGGCATCCTCTGGGCGGCGGACCCGGCCAAGCCGGAGGGGAAGAAAAAGAAAGCGGCCGCGCCGGCGGCTACCGTCACCTATCCGCCCGTCCTCCCGGATGGGCGGACGGTCGTCACCGATACGTCGCCGGACTTCCTCAAACCGACGGCCGAGCTGAAAAGCGGGGTCGTCATCGCGCGGACGCCTCCTACGGTCGATTTCCTCTACTTCCCTGGGCAAACGTATGAGGGGAAGCCGTGGTCGAACTGGGGCGACAGCCTGGCCGTCAACGGTAAGTATTACGCTTCCATCGGGGACCATCTGGCCCCGTCCGGCAATGCCTTCGTCTATGAATACGACCCGGCCACCAAGCAGCTGCGACAGCTGCTGGACTTGCGGTCAATCCTCCGGCTGCCCGAGGGGCACTACACCCCGGGCAAGATTCACAGCCGCCTGGACCTGGGGGACGACGGCTGCCTGTATTTCTCGACGCACCGTGGCTCGACCCGCGTGACGACCGACCAATACCACTTCAAGGGGGACTGGATCATCCGTCACGACCTGAAGAGCGGCCAATCGGAGGTCGTCGTACAGGGGCCAGTGCCCAAGCATTGCATTCCCACCGGGGTGCTTGACCCGAAGCGGATGATCTTCTACGGCGGGACGGCCGCGGGCTCGGGCGGCGACGACGAGTCGAGTGTCTACTTTTTTGCCTTCGACGTGAAGAATGGCAAGCTGCTATATTCTGGCCCGAATGGCCCGGCGCGGTGCCTGATCCTGGCGAGTTCGACGGGGCGGGTGTACTTCAACCAAGGAAAAGGAGGCAGTGGCCCGTTGGTGCGGTTTGACCCGGCCAAGCCCGGCCCGCCGGAGCCGATCCCAGGCCGCATCGGCCTCCGCGCCGCCACGCAGGAGACACCCCAAGGAATCGTCTACACCATTTCCCAGGGAGGCCGCGGCAGCGACGCCCTCATCTATGCCTTCCACACCAAGACCGAGACCATCGAGGAGCTGGGCCCGGCCACCGTCGGCTCCCAAGCCTACATCACGTCGGTCGATGCCGATCCCACCGGTCGCTACCTCTACTACGTCCCTGGCGCCCACGGCGGCGCCGAGGCCGACGGCTCGCCCATCGTCCAGTTTGATGTCAAGACCCGGCAGCGGAAAGTCATCGCTTTCCTGCACCCGTTCTATCAGCAGAAGTATGGCTGCACCCTCAAGGGGACTTACAGCACGGCCTTGGACCCCAAGGGCGACAAGCTGTACGTCACCTGGAACGCCAGCCGCGGCAGTCGGGTGTGGGACTGTTGTGCTTTGACCGTCGTACACATTCCCGCGTCTGAGAGGCCGTGATTCCCTCCGTCGGGGCCGCGGCGGGTGCCGCGGCCCCAAGGCGGCGGCTTGTGCCCACCTTCGAGGTCCGCTTCCCATGCCGACGTTTCACCTGGCCAGCTTTGTCACCGACGTGACACCCCCCGAGGGGCATCCGCTGTGCGGCGGTTGGATCCTGCCCGTCCGCGGAGTCGACGACCCGCTCTTTGCCCGCGGCGTCATCCTCCTGGGCATGGGGCAGCCGATCGTGCTGTGTGCCGTGGACTGGTGCGGCCTGCGGAACGAAGCGAACCGGCGATGGCGGCAGGCCCTGGCCGAGGCGGTCCACACCGTGCCGGAGAATGTCGCCGTCCAGTGCGTCCATCAGCACAATGCTCCGTTTGCCGACATCGAGGGGCAGCGGATTCTCGAGGAATATCCAGGAACGACGCCGCTGCTCGACCTGAAGTTTTTCGACCGTGTGGTGGCCGAGTCCGCCAAGGCCGCCCGGGCGGCCTTGGCGG
>JANWYO010000023.1 GCA_025055215.1 Gemmataceae bacterium | reverse complement strand
AGCGAAAGGCCCTCTTGGGCCTGCGGCCGATACGGGGGAAGGCGAACGCGGCGCAAGGCGGCCCGGCCGGACATCGGCCGGGCCGCACTGCGGCCGGCGAGCCGCGGATGGGCGGGGTTGACTACGAAGGCGTGTCCCTCGCCCATGACCACCAGCGCCAGGTGGGCCAGCGGGGCCAGGTCGCCGCTGGCACCCACGCTTCCCTGCTCGGGAATCGCCGGCACCACGCCCCGGTTGTACAGCTCCAACAGCTGGTCGATCAGGGCGACTGTGACGCCGGAATGACCCCGGGCGAGGGCCTGGATGCGCAAAGCCAGCGCCAGCCGACTCGCCCCGACGCTCATCAATGGCCCCATGCCGACGGCGTGGCTGCGGAGCAGGTTTTCCTGCAACGCCAGGACTTCCTCGGACCCGATCCGTTGATTGGCCAGCTTGCCAAACCCAGTGTTGACGCCGTAGATTGTCTGGCCCGCGGCCAGCTGCTGTTCGAGGCACCGACGGGCCTGCTCCACCCGCTTCCGCGCTGTCGGCGCCAACGTCAAGCGCTCGACTTGGCCACGCAAAATGCGGGCCGCGTCGTCCAACGTCAGGCCCGTGCCGCTGAGTTCGAGAGAGCTTGCCCGGCCTTTCATGGTGGCCCATCGGCGGGGAGCGAAGCCAAAGGTTGGTTGCGGGAACATTATAGAGGGCCCGGGTTCGTTGGCCGACGCTAGGGCCCACTGCCGCCGTCGGTGGCCAGGGCGCCCTCATTCGGGTGGGAGCTGACGCGACCTGGGTCCTCCCGGGGCCATCCACGGAGCGTCAAAACTGGAAGTAAATGAACGGCGGTCTTTGGCCAACCGGCGCCAGCAGCAGCGTCAAGAGAACCAGTCCGACGTTGAAGCCCCACGCCGAGCCCCGGACGAGGGCGCTGCGCAGTTGGCTGGCGGCGACGGCCGCCGCCAGCCGCCCGGCCCAGGGGCCGGCGAGGGCAGCAGCCAGAGCGTAGCTGCCCAACAGCACCCAGAGCGACGCGTCGGCCGCGCCCCCCACCAGCATCTTGTCCGCGTCAAAGACAAACCACTTCGCCACGCATGTCAGGGCATCGGTCAAGATCGTCAACCGGAAGAAGCACCACGCGAGGCAGACGCACAGGAAGGTCGTCGCCACGCCCGTCAGCCGATAAATCATTTGTCCGATGCCCGTCGAGTTCCGGAGGCGTTTTCCCGGCCCGTGCTCCCCCCACCAATGATTGATGGTCAGGAAGACGCCGTGCAACCCGCCCCATAGGACGAACGACCAGCTTGCGCCGTGCCATAGGCCGCCCAGAAGCATCGTCAGCATCAGATTGAGGTAGGTCCGGCCATGGCCGCGGCGATTGCCTCCCAGCGGGATGTAGAGGTAGTCGCGGAGAAAGCGCGACAACGTCATGTGCCAGCGCCGCCAGAACTCTTGCACCGACGCCGCGAGATATGGCGCGTTGAAATTGTCCGGCCAACGGTAGCCGAACAGCAATCCCAGGCCGCGAGCAATGTCTGTGTAGCCGGAGAAGTCGAAGTAAATCTGCCAGGCATAAAGCACGACATATGGCAACGACCACACACCCGCGGTGGTCGGATCGGCGACATGGGCGAAAAAGGGATCGACAGCCAGGGCGATCCGGTCGGCCAAGACGAGTTTCTTGAACAGGCCGCGAGCCATCAGCGACACGGCTTCAAGAGGTGCCTCGGGCCGGTCGGGCATGGTGTCAGGCCGGAGTCGCGTCAGGAATTCGTCGGGGCGCAGGATGGGGCCGGCCACCAGATGCGGGAAGAAGATGGCCGACAAAGCGTAGCGGAAGAAATTCGGTTCGTAAGGCGTGGTGCGGCGATAAACGTCCACCAGGTAGGCGATGCCGGTGAAGGCATAGAAGGAGATGCCAAAGGGAATGCTCCAGTCCTGGGGCGCCTCCATGGCGGTGCTCAGGCCGAGCCAGCGGCAGCCGTCGGCGAGCGTCCGCAACAGCAACGGCGTGTATTTCCAGTAGGCGAGCAGGGCCAGGTTGAAGGTCACTCCCAGGGTGAGGTACAGGCGTGGTCGGCGGCCGCGGGCCATGCCGCAGGCCGCCGCCCAGTCAACGACGCAATAGGCCAATAACAGCGGCACGAGCCGCCAGTGGTGAAAACCGTAAAAAACGAGGCTGGCACTCAGGAAGAGGGCGACCGTCAGCCGATGGTTCCCCCGACACAGCCGCCAGAAGAAGAACGTGACGGCGGTCAGGCACCAGAAATTGCCTTCCGTGAATGTCATGCCGAGGTCACTCCGGGCAAGGAAGCCGAGGCTGGGGAGCCGAGTCGCCGATGCTCACCGCTGATGGGGGTGTCTCTCGGTCGCGTGCTTTCCGCAAAGCGGAGACGGGCTGGGCCGCCGTCCAGCGGCGCGGGAGCCTGGGGTGCTCCGCCAAGTGCCGCGTGTGGGCCAGTACCTCCGCCAGCAGGACTTGGTTGCCCCGGTCGTTGAAGTGCTTGTCCGGGATGAAGAGATGTTGCCGATCCGGGTGCTGGCAGAAGGCGGCGCGGGTGTCCAGCACGTCGAAGCCCAGCTCCGTTAACATCGACCCCAGCCAATCCTGCAACCCAAAGGATTCGCCTTGGAGGATCTGTTGGTACGACGGGATCAAGACCACCGTCACCGGCACCCGGTGCCGGTGGGTCACTGCGGCGAGGTTGCTGAAGAGGAAACGTAAGTCGTCGCTCAGAGGCGGCGCGGGCGCCTGGTGCACCAGCGCCGGCCGAAAGCTGGGATTACCGCGGTGGCGACCGGAGCGCACCCAGGCGGCCCAGAGCAGTCGGCTCCGCTCCGTCGCGGAGCCGAGCACGCCCGGGGGCAAGCGGGGCCGGTAGGTGAGCGCGCCCGTGCGGGTCACATGGATGCTGGCTAACGGCTGCGGCCCCAGCCCCAGCATGTCCACCGGCAGCAACACGATGAAAATCCGTTCCGGCTGAAAGCCGTGGTCCAGCAGCAGCTGAATCTGTGCCATCCGCAGCATGAACGGTTCGTTTTTCCCCAGGTTGAAGATGCGGTGATCCGATACTGCCGCCCGAGCGTGGTCCGCCAACATGCCGGGGGCGTGGACGAACGAATTGCCGAACATCGCCCAAATGGGGCGGGGATCGGCCTTCGCCTCCGGGGTCAGCCAGGGGGCCAGACGCTCCGCATTTTCCGCCAGGAAGTCATCCCACGAGCGGTAGCACACCCCAAAAAGAGGATCCGGCCGATAACACCCCTGGAGGGGCGAAGCCTCGCCCATGAAAGGGTACAGGTCCGACGGCGGGAACCAGCGGAGATACATTTCGCCCACGGCGGCGAGCACCAGTACGCTCAGGGCGCCACCGGCAAGGCAGGCGGCCTGTCTGCGACAAATCAGGCAAACGGGGAAACGTTGCCCTGACTCCATTTCCCAACCTCAGCAGGGCAGAGTTTGTCAACATGCTCCGGTGGTTCGTATCGGTCCAAGGACACGAGTCGTATCGAGGAATCGCGCGCGTCCTCCGCACGGTTTTAGGCCGGCGACGAAACCTTTGCCGGGAGGGCAATCCAGCAGGTGACGGCGAGCGGGGCCCCGTCAGCGCGCCGCGGGCATCGCTACCATGCAGACCCACCCGGGGGCTAGCGCCACCCTGCCCGCTCAGCGTGCTGCGGTCGCTGACCCCACCCCGGCCGCGCGTCGGATGACGTGTCTTTTCGATGCCCTGCGGCTTGCCCAGGGTTGGCGTCGAGCCCTACAATCCGCTGCATCAACCAGCGCCTGGCTGAATCGTCTGCTTGCCCCGCCGAGTCTCCCCGCGATGAATCAACGCCCCCTGGTGGCCATCACTGACTATCTGGCGGAAGCCGGTCCTGAAAAGGCGGTGTTGGATGCTTTCGCCGAGGTGGTGCTGCTGCAAACGACCGATGAAGCCGACGTGGTCGCCCGAGCCGCCGACGCCAGCGTGTTGCTGGTGTTCCATGACATCAAGCTGACCGAGCGGTCGATTCCGCATCTGCGACAGTGCCGCGGGATTGTCCGCTGCGGCGTCGGCTTCGACAACATCGACCTGCACGCAGCGGGGCGGCATGGCATCGTCGTGTGCAACGTGCCGGACTATGGCACCGAGGAAGTGGCCGACCACGCCTTAATGCTCCTTTTGGCCGTGGCCCGCCGGCTGGTGGCCACGGACCAAGCCCTCCGCGACGGCAGCTGGGATGTCACCACGATTTTCGGGGCACCGCGATTGCGCGGTAAGACCCTCGGCCTGATCGGCTGCGGACGGATCGGCACGGCCTTGGCCCTGCGGGCCAAGGCCCTGGGACTGCGGGTCGTCTTCTATGATCCCTACAAGCCGGACGGCCTGGACAAAGCCTTGGGGATCGAGCGCTGTGCCCGGCTGGACGACCTCTTGCCCCAAGCCCAGTTCTTGAGCCTGCATTGCCCGTTGACGCGGGAGACGCGGCACATCCTCAACGCCGACACGATCGGCCGCCTGCCGCGGGGAGCTTACGTCATCAACACCGCCCGGGGGGCGTGCATTGACCTGAATGCTCTTTACGCCGCGCTGGAGACAGGTCACGTTGCCGCCGCGGGGCTGGATGTCTTTGAGCGGGAGCCGCTCACGGACGAACGCATCCGCCGGCATCCGCGGGTGATCTTATCGCCACATGTGGCGTTTTACTCGGTCGAAGGTTACATCGAGATGCGCACCAAGGGGGCCCAGGAGGCCCGGCGGATCCTCCTGGGCGAGCCGGTACGCAATCCGGTCAATCTCCATTGCTTAATGAACCCACGCTGCGCGGTGCCGCGGCCGTCACCGCCGGAGGCTCCTTGATCCGGCTGGCCCGGAGAGTTAGCGTGAGCAGCGGGGCCAGCGTTGGCCCCGCTGGCGAGATGGGCGAGGAATCGTGGTGTTGAGCCGCCCTTGGAGGATCCCCATGCGCCCCATCGTCGTTTTTGTCATCCTGCTGGCGGGCGCGATATCGGTTCGTGCCCAGGAAGACTTGACCGTCCTGCGGGTGGATACCGACGGCGTGCCGCCCACTCGGCAGCTCTACACCTACCTCCTGAAGGAGGCCCAGAGACATTTCGACGAGCGTCGTCAGGCGGTCGCCGCCCTGAAGACCCCCGAGGACGTTCATCGGCGGCAAGCGGAGTTGAGGCAATTCTTCCTCCAGGCGATCGGAGCCTTCCCGGAAAAGACGCCACTTAACCCCCGAATCGTAGGCCGAATTCAAGGGGACGGTTACCGGATTGAGAAGGTGATTTACGAGAGCCGACCGAACCATCACGTCACCGCGCTGCTCTATCTTCCGGACGTCCCGCCGCCGTACCCAGGGGTATTGCTGCCGTGTGGTCACAGCGCAAACGGCAAAGCCGCGGAGAGTTACCAGCGCGCCGCCATTCTCATGGCGAAGAATGGCCTGGCGGTCCTTTGCTACGATCCGATCGGCCAAGGGGAGCGGCTGCAACTTCTGGACGCTTCGGGCAAGCCGGCGATCTCCAGCAACACGTCGGAGCATACCTTGGTGGGGATTGGCGCCTTGCTCGTCGGTCGGAACACTGCCCACTACCGCATCTGGGACGGCATCCGCAGCCTTGACTATTTGGCCAGCCGGCCCGAAATCGACCCGCGGCGGTTGGGATGCACGGGCAACTCCGGCGGCGGCACGCTCACCGCCTATCTCATGGCCCTCGACGACCGCATCGTTGCCGCGGCCCCGGCCTGTTACATCACCTCCCTCGAGCGCCTGTTTTCCACCGTCGGCCCCCAAGATGCCGAACAGAACATCACCGGCCAAGTAGCCTTCGGCATGGAACATGCCGACTACCTGACCATGAGGGCCCCCAAACCCACGCTCTTGTGCGTCGCCACCCAGGATTTCTTCGACATTGCGGGGGCCTGGACCACGTTCCGGGAGGCGAAGCTGATCTATGGGCTCCTTGGCCACGGCGAGCGGGTGGATTTGGTGGAGTTCAATGACAAGCACGGCTTCTCCAAGCCGCGCCGCGAGGCCGCCATGCGCTGGATGCGCCGCTGGTTGCTCCAACGGGACGACGCCCCCCGAGAAGAAGACTTCCCAATCTACACGGACCGGGAATTGCAGTGCACCCGCACCGGGCAAGTGCTCGAAGACTTCCGAGGCAAATCGGCCTTTGCCCTCAACGCCGAACGGGAACAGGAGCTGGCCGAGCGTCGAAACGCTCGGCCGCTGGCCCGCCATACCCAGGAATTGGGTCGGGAGCTTTGGGAGAAAATCGGTGCACCGATCGTCGGCCGAATGACGGTCGAGAAGGTCGGCTCGGTGCCGCGCGATAGTTACGTGATCGACAAGGTGGTGTACACCACGACTCCCGGAATCCAGGTTCCAGGGCTCTTCTTTCGCCCGAATCGCGCCAAAGAGACGGACCCGCTGACCATTTACCTGCACGGCGATGGCAAGGCCGTGGACGCGGGGGTAGGGGGGCCAATTGAGAAACTCGTCCGATCGGGGCAGCGAGTGTTGGCCCTCGACCTGCGCGGTATGGGAGAAACCTCGCCGGGCAAGTCGGCCGCCGCCGGCTGGTCACACTACTTCGGGTTCGATCCCAAGGAGGCCTTTCTTGGCCTGCACCTCAACCGGCCACTTCTGGGACAGCGAGTCTATGACCTCCAAACCATCATCGACGGGCTGGCGCTCGACCCGTCGGTGCCCATCCACGTCCACGCGATCGGCGCGGCTGGTCCCATCGCCTTGCACGCGGCAGTGCTCGAGAGGCGCATCAGTCGCCTGACGCTGGAGCGGTCGCTGATTTCCTGGTCGGCGGTCGTGCGTTCGCCGATCAGTTTCAACCAGCTGACCAACGTGGTGCCGGGTGCTTTGGAGGTCTACGACCTGCCAGACCTGGCGGCCCTGGTGGCGCCGCGACCGCTGACCATTCGCGCGGCGGTTGATCCGCGCCACCAGCCGGTGACGCAGGCCGAGCTGGAAGCGGCCTACCGGCCCTGCCGGTCGGCGTATCAGTCAGCCGGCGCTGCGGATCGGCTCGTGCTCGAAGCGGCACCGTGAGGCGTTTGGCTGGCTGCGGCAGCCAGCCAAGACGCGGCTGTTCCGGTCTCGGAGGAGGAAGACCTTCCTTGCTCGGCCCCATTTTCGCCCGGGAATGCCGCACCCTGCCTCGGCAAGCCTGGCTTTACGTCGGCCGCTGCGCGTACCTGGCCTTCCTTTGGTTGCTCGCCTTCACCGCCTGGCAAGTCCTCCTGGGTCCGGAGAGTGTCCCCACCCTTAGCCGAATGGCAGCCTTTAGCGCCTTGCTCTTCGAGCTTCTGGCGACGGTCCAATTCGCCCTGATCCTTTTCCTGTCGGCTTTGATGTCGGTGACGGCCATCAGTCGCGAAAAAGACCGTCGGACGTTCGAGCTTCTCCTGGTTACCGACCTCAGCGACTCGGAGATCGTGTTGGGAAAGCTGTTCGGCAGCATTTTGCCGTCGGCAATGCTGCTATTGGCGGCCGTGCCCCTCATGTTGGCGGTGACACTGTTGGGTGGTGTCGGACCGGCCCAGGTAGCGCAAACCACGGTGGCCACTACGACCGCTGCCCTCGCGACCGCCGCCCTGGGCTGCCGGGTGGCGCTGTGGCGCGACCGTACCCTGCCGGCACTCGCGTTGACCGTCATGGGAGTGCTGCTTTATGTCGGGGTCGCGCGGGCCTTGGACGCCCCCCTGGCCCTTGATCCGTACCAGGTCCTTCGCCTGGGTATCGAAGGCCCACCGGGGATGGCCGTGTGGACGCCCGTCGGCAGCTTCGCCGTCGCGATGCTGGGTTTGGGGACGCTGTTGACGATCAGCGGCGTCCGCCGGCTTCGCGTGTCGAGCCATGCCGGGCGGCGGCAACCGGAAGGGCCTAGGGAGCCGCCTCTTGCTGCGTCTATTCGCCGCCGTGCCCGCCCGGTCTGGGACAATCCGATTCTTTGGCGCGAGGTCTGCACGCGGGGCTACGGTCGGCGGCCGATTTTGGCCAAACTCGCTTATGGGGGGGCGTTGGCTTTGGCCATCGCCCTGGGAAGCCGAGCCCAGCCCGCGGCGGCCTGGACCCTGGTGCCAGTGACGATCCTCAGCCTGCTGCTAGTGGCGGCGCAGGCCGTTTCCGCCGTCGCGGTCGAGCGGGACAGCGGCGCCTTGGACGTGCTCCTCGCTACTGACGTGACGCCGGGGGAATTCATCTTCGGCAAGCTGGGAGGGATTGCGTACAACGTCAAGGAGTATGTGCTGGCGCCGCTGGGACTGGTCGTGGTCCACGCCTGCCTCGGGCAGCTGGCGACGCCACCCCGGAACCATCCCGAAATGCTGCTGGGACGAAACATCGAAGCCGCTGCCTGCTTCGCCGTGGCCCTCCTGGTGCTTTTTGCCTTCGTCGCGGTGCTGGGGCTGCACGTGGGCTTGCGGAACGACGACAGTCGCTACGCCCTTTATGCGACCCTGGCCGTCGTTTTCCTCCTGGCGACCGGAACGCTGTTGTGTGTGTACCTGATCGTCATTCAGCGACGGTTTGAGTACCAGTGGATCAGTTTTGTCCTTTTTCTGGGGGCGGAGGTAGCGGGGCTGTGGTGGGTGCTGCGGGCCGACCGCCCCAGCTCGGCGATCACCCTGACCAGCTGGCTTTGTCCGTTGGCGATCTTTTACGCCGTTAACAGTCTCCTGATCGGCACACCTGGGAGCGGGGCATCGGCCGACCCGCTCCTGCCATTTCTCGTGGTGGTGGGGGTCTTTGGCTGGGGCATCGCCGCGCTGCTCGTGCCGCTGCTGAGCAACTTTGATGTGACCCTGGGGCGGACGACCGCCCCGCCAGCCTGAACGCCGGCAGCCCGGCAGCCGCGCGACTCGGCGGTTGTCCGGCGGGAGGGCGCAAGGTCGTCACCGGAACGACAAGCCGATTTGCCTTTTGCTTTTGCCAACTGTTTCAGGCATCATAAGACAAAGACCTTGAGCGGAACCCGCCTCGACGCTGGAGCACGTGATTCATGGCACTGACGGTGCAGAATGTGTACGGCCTGCTCATCCGCAGCAAACTCCTTCCGCTCGAAGAGGCCAAGGCGATGTTCGACCGCTGGCAAGCGGAATCGAAGAACATGTTCGGCAACGTGGACCTCTTCACCCGCTGGATGGTGGCCAATCGGTACGTAACCGAGTACCAGGCGAAGTTATTGGCCAGCGGCTACGCGGACGGGTTCTTCCTCAACGAGTACAAGATCCTGGACCGCATCGGACGTGGCCGGATGGCCGGCGTGTACAAGGCGGTGCATCCCCTGGGAGCGACGGTGGCCATCAAGGTCCTGCCGCCGTCTCGGGCGAAAGACCCGCATTTCCTCGCCCGGTTCCGCCGGGAAGCGCGCATGGCCTTGAAGCTGAAGCATCCGAACGTCGTCCGGTCGTTCCACATCGGGGCGTGCCAGGGGCTGTACTTCATTGTGATGGAGTACCTGGAAGGGGAAACGCTCGAAGAGACACTTCAGCGCCGTAAACGCTTGACGGTCCCCGAAGCGGCGCGAATCATCCACCAGGCCCTCCTCGGCTTGCAACACATTCACGAACAGGGAATGGTCCACCGCGACCTGAAGCCGGCTAACCTGATGCTGGTGCCCCCGGGAAACGTGTCCACCGGTGACCAGAACCTCCTGCGCTGGACGGTCAAAATCCTCGACATCGGCTTGGGCCGAACATTTTTCGACGAGAGCGAGCCAACTTCGTTGGATGAGCAATTGACGGGCGAAGGGGTGCTCCTGGGGACGCCGGACTACTTGGCCCCGGAGCAGGCGCGGAGCGCCCGCTCCGTGGACATTCGCGCTGACATCTACAGCCTGGGGTGCGTCTTCTACCACACATTGACCGGCCAACCGCCGTTCCCGGACACGAATATCATCACCCAAATGATCCGGCATTCGACCGAGGCACCGCGGCCGGTGAAGCAGTTTAACCCGGAAGTCAGCGACGGGGTGCAGCAGGTCCTGAACGTGATGATGGCCAAGGACCCAGGCCAACGCTATGCCACGCCGGAGCAAGCAGCCCGCGCCTTGCAGCCGTTTTTGACCACGGCGGTGGAGCCGTCACGACCTTCCGACGATCCCGCGATGCGTTCGTACCTCGCCTGGGTGGAGACGCAGACGCACGACGAAATTCCGGTGCCCAGCGGGCAGGCGCTGTCTGGTAAGGCTGCCCCCCCGGGAAAACGCGCCAAGGGCTCGTTCCCCGGCAAAAAAGCGTCCAAGAAGCACCGATTGAAAAAGCTCAAGCAGAAATCGGTGTCGTCAACCAAGCGTGGGCGACCTCCCGCGCCGCCACCGGGCGAGAAAATCGACGTCGAGCTGGTTCCCTACCAGGAGCCACGCCGGCTGCCGGGTGAGAAGTTTTTCCGCCGCTACGGCCTGAGCCGCCGCGATGTCGTCATGCTCTTTGCCATCGGCGGCATCAGCATCGGGGCCATTCTTTCGGCCATCGGCTTGGGCTGGGCCGTGGCCTGGTTTCGCCGCTGGCAGCGATCGGGCTCGGAAGAAACCGGGGAATCCTCCGAGACGGATGGCAGCACGAATGCCGAGAACAAGTAAGGACTCGCCATGCGCCTGCGCGGCCGGCACTACGCCACCGGGGAGAAGATCGACGTCGACTGCCGGGGCGAACGGATCGTGGCCGTTCGCCCCGCGGACACCGGCCAGCCCGATCGGGAAGCTGAATGGATCGCCCCGGCATTTTTCGATCTCCAGATCAACGGTGGCGATGGCCATGCGTTCAACTCCGAGCGGCTGACAGCAGACCAGGTGCGTCATGTGGTCGGGGTCTGCCGGCGGCACGGCATCGGTCAGCTGCTGCCGACGCTGGTGACGAACAGCTTCGAGGCGCTCCGTCACGGCCTGACCACTCTGCGGCAGTGCTGCGAAGACGATCCCGCCTTGGCCCACGCCCTTCCCGGGATCCACCTCGAGGGGCCGTACATCTCGCCCGAGGATGGCCCGCGCGGCGCTCATCCGCGGGCTTTCGTGCGTCCACCGGACTGGGACGAATTCTGTCGGTTGCAGGAAGTGGCCGGCGGACGGATTCGGCTAGTGACGCTGGCGCCCGAGCACGAAGGAGCGCTAGGGTTCATCGAACGATTAACGGCATCCGGGGTCGTGGTGGCCTTGGGGCACACCGCCGCCAGTGCGGAGCGCCTCGGCGACGCCGTTGCCGCCGGGGCCCGGTTGAGCACCCATTTGGGCAATGGGGCCCACGCCGTGCTGCCGCGGCATCCCAACTACATTTGGGACCAGCTGGCGGACGATCGGCTTTGGGCCAGCATTATCTGCGATGGCCACCACCTGCCGGCTTCGGTGGTACGGTGCATAGTGCGAGTCAAGACGCCGGCCCGCATCATCCTGACGTGCGACGCGAGCAGCTTGGCCGGGCTGCCGCCGGGGCGTTATCGCGAGTGGGACCAAGAGTTTGAAGTGTTGCCGATCGGAAAAATCGTTGTCTCGGGAACCAGCTATCTGGCTGGCTCGTGGGCGTTCACCGATCGGTGCGTTGGCGGTGTCATGCGCATGGCGGAGGTGTCGTTGGCCGAGGCCATCGACATGGCGAGCGCTCGTCCCCGGGAGTTGCTGGGCCTGCCGGCCCAACGGTTGGCGGCAGGGGAACCTGCGGACTTGGTATTGTTTGACTGGCAGCCGGGCGACGAGTTGAGGGTACGGGCGACGGTGATCGCTGGGTCCGAGGCCTGACGGCCCCGGGCCCAGCTTGTGGCCGCCGCTTGGCCTTAGTGCACATCCGACGAGCGGCGCCGCCGCGCCATCAGCCCCAGCAAGCCGGCACCGAGTACGGCGGAAACCCACGTCGCCGGCTCGGGAGCGTGGCCGGATGGTACCTCGCCCCCACCGGGAGGATCGCCCGGCGGATCGCCGCCAGGGGGGTCGCCACCAGGCGGACCACCGCCAGGCGGGTCGCCACCAGGTGGCGGATTGTTTGGACCGCCCGAATTCGGATTTCCGTTGTTACCGCCGTTCGGTGGACCGTTGTTTCCCTGATTGCCACCGTTATTGCCGCTTTGCGAGTTGATGTTGGTGCTCGGATTAGTGTAGCCGTTCGTCGGCGGCCGGAAGTGATTCCACGGCAGGCCGGCAGCCAACGCCTTTAAGTGAGTCAGTGGGAGCATCAACCCGAGGGCGATCAGCGGGGCGAGCCACCAGGGGCGGCTCGAGATGGGCGCCGGCGCTTGTGGGTACATTCCGAGACGCACAGGTCCAACTCCTTTCACCCCTCTGCCCGTTTGTTCCCGTTTCCCCGGAGGGGCGGAGAAACGTCCTGGGTCGGGAGAAGACGCTGATCGCAAAACACCGCCCTGGTGTCAAGGCGAGTGTTCCAAGGTTTTCCCCTGATTTCGGCTGAGCGAGGGTGCAGCAGCAGAGAGGGATTGATCGGTTCGCGTTCGCGCGAGGATGAGAGGCATGTGCTGGGCACGCATAAAGTGGAAAACGATAAATCGGGGAAGCGTAGGGAGGAATCGATGGACAACCGCCGCTTGGAGCGCTTAACCCCGCCCCTGACAATAGCGGTGCCCGTGTTCCTGGGCCGTTGGCTCCGGAAGTGCATCCGTTGAGGAAATTGGTCATGCTTGTCGGAAGCCGAATGCATTCATCACCACTCCGTCGGACGAATGGATAAGACGGAAGCTCCCGGCAAGCGGGATCGCGTCGGGGCCTCGTCGGCCGACGCGGAGCCGGCGATTCAGTTTGCATTGCTGACCGGCGTCCGCCGCGCACCGTCCGGGAACAAGCGCACCTTTGGAATAATCGACAATCCCGGCACTATTCTCCAACCTTCGTCCCGTTGCCGACTCTAATTTTCCGCGGAGGAAGACGCTGACCGCGGCGACGGCTCCTCTGCGTTGACTCTGCGAATCGTGCATTTCCTGCCTAGGCCCCGGTCAAGCCCGTCCGCGGGAGTTGCGCGAACCCTTGGGGTTTGGCGCCTTACCCGGTCGAAAGGAAACTTGCGGACTCCGCCTCGGAGACCCCCGGGACTCAGGATGGGCCTGGTCCGAAGAACGACGTCCGTGTCCACGCCCCGACGCCGCCGCACCGGAAACACAGGGGCCGTGACCAGAAGCTAGGGCCGAAGGAGATGGCCATGAGACACCTCTTGCTGACCAGCGCCGGTCTGTTGCTAAGCACTGCGACCTTGTCGGCCCAGCCCCCGGGGCACCACCTGTTGGGGCGGGCGTTGTCGCGGCGGCCTGCCGACAGCCGAGCGGAACAGCCCAGGACGCCGGCCAGCGCCGCGACTTGGGCCTGGGTTCCCGATTTTCCCACAGACCTCCTGCCCCCAGCGACGGCGCCTTCGGACAGCGAGCCGCCGCTGGCCGACGAATCCACCCGTATCGTTGACCCGGCGATCTTGCCCGTCGTTCACGCCGCAGAAGAAAAGCAAGCCCCGCTGCCGACGCCGGAGATCGTCCCTTCCGAGACCAGCCCTCTTCTGGAGGGGCCTGGTTGCTGCGGCCCGTGGGTCTGTGGCCCACCGGGCCGGCTTTGGGTCGCCGCCGAGTATCTCCTGTGGTGGACCAAGGGAGCGCCCAATCCCGTCCCATTACTCACCACCAATCCGCCGACTTCCACCTCCGATGGCATCCTCGGCTACCCGGACGTGACCATCCTGTTTGGCGGGCAGAATCTCGACAGTGAGCCTTTCTCTGGCGGGCGTTTCTCTGCCGGTTGGTGGCTAAACCGGGAGCAGACGCTCGGCGCGCAGGGCATCTTTTTCTTTCTCGGACAACGCACCCAACACCTGTTCGTTGGTTCCGACGCTTACCCGGTGCTGGCCCGGCCATTTTTCAGCGTGCATGAAGTCCCTGAACTGATCACGAACAACGGCGAGCTTTCGCAGATCATCGCGCTGCCGGGGTTCCAGACCGGCAGTTTCGCCGCCCGAGCCAGCCAAAGCCTGTGGGGTGCGGAAGGCAACGCCTTGTGTAACCTGTGCTGCGGCTGCAAGCATCGGCTCGACGTGCTCGCGGGTTTCCGCTACTTAGACCTCGAAGAAGACTTCCGCATGCTGGAGAGCGGCACCTTCGCCGACACCGTCCCGGTCCCAGACTTGGCTGGCCGCCGCTTCATCGGCATCGACAACTTCGCCACTGATAATGAGTTCTACGGAGGTCAGGTCGGCCTGGCGGGCGAATACCGCTTCAATCGCTGGTATCTCCAGCTGGTCGGCAAAATCGCTTTCGGCGTCATGCAACAGGAAATCGACATCACCGGCTCGCAAACGCTCATCGCCCCCAACGGCACGACGCTAGTCAGCCCCGGCAACCTGTTGGCCCTGCCCACCAACATCGGCAACCACCGCCGCGATGTCTTCGCCGTTGTCCCGGAAGTCAACGTCAACGTCGGCTACCAAGTCACCGATCACGTCCGCGTCATGGCCGGCTACTCGTTTCTGTACCTGAGCAACGTCGTCCGCCCTGGCGACCAGATCGATCGGAACATCGACGTCTCCTGGATTCCCAACTTCGGGGTTTCTCAGCCGCCGATCAGCAATCGGCCGACCGTGCCGTTCAAGGAGTCCGATTTCTGGGCTCAGGGGCTGAACTTCGGGCTGGAGCTGCGCTGGTGAACGGCCATTGTTGCGGTGCGTTCCGCCGGCCGCCGTCCCGACGCCGTGCGTCGGGACGTTCCCTCGTCAACACATCCCTGCTGCGATAAATTGGAGCACGGCACCGCCGCTCGGGTCGGAGCGATCCCGGCCATCGCGGTGCCGGCGTGGCCGGCGCTCCCCAGCTGGGACGAGCCGGCGTCACCCTTCGAGGCCCGCGCGTGGCAGCCATGCCGCCCCCCAAGCTCCTCTTCGTGACCGGCAAGCTGGCAGAATTCGCCTTGCGTCGGCAGCTGGCGGAGCTGGCACCTCGGGTCGGCTTCGACTATCAGGTTGCCGTCCTGCCGATCACCGTGGTGGCATTGGCGCCGATGACGTGGATTGCCCGGCACCTGACGGTGCCGCCTGGGATAGACCGCGTGGTCCTGCCGGGGCTGTGCCCGGGGGAGCCGGATGTGATAGCGGAGCGATTCGGCGTTGCGGCGGAGCGCGGGCCGGCGGACCTGCGCGATCTGCCGGAGTTTTTTGGGTCGGCGGGCCGGCGGCCGGCCGACTACGGCGCCTACGACATCCAAATCCTCGCTGAGATCAACCACGCGCCGCGCTTGACACGGGCTGAAATCCTGGCCCAGGCGCGGCGGTATCGCGCCGCGGGGGCCGACGTCATCGACCTCGGCTGCGAGCCGGGGGAGTGCTGGGGCGGGGTGGCCGATGCCGTCAAGATGCTGCGCGACGAGGGGCTACGGGTCTCGATCGACAGTTTTGAGGTGGGAGAGATTGCGGCCGCCGTCGCCGCCGGGGCGGAGTTGGTCTTGAGCGTCAACCACAGCAACCTCGCGGCGGCCCGGGATTGGGGGTGTGAAGTCGTCGTCGTGCCGGACGTTCCCCGCACCCTCCAAGGCCTCGACCATCTGGTCGAGACGCTCGCTTTCTGGAACGTCTCCTTTCGCATCGACCCGATCCTTGAGCCGATCGGCTTCGGCTTGGCGGCGTCGCTAGGACGCTACCTGGAGGTTCGGCAGCGGTATCCCACCGCCGCCATGATGATGGGTATCGGCAACTTGACAGAGTTGACCGACGTCGATTCGGCCGGCGTCAACGTGATGCTGCTCGGTTTTTGTCAGGAAGTTGGTATCCGCAGCGTGCTGACAACCGAGGTCATCAACTGGTGCCGCAGCTGTGTGCAGGAGCTGGACTTGGCTCGCCGGCTGGTCTATCACGCCTGGACGCACCGGGAGTTGCCGAAGCACCTGGAGCCGAACCTGGTGCTGCTCCGCGATCCCAAGCTGCGGGTGCATGGAGAGGAGGCGCGCCGCCAGCTGGCGGAGCGCCTCACCGACCGGAATTTCCGCCTCTTCGCCGAGCAGGGGCAGCTTTACGTCTGCAACCGCAACATGTTCCTCAAAGGGACCGATCCGTTTGCCCTCTTCGCCGAGATGAGTCGGCGGGAGGCCATCGACCCGGCCCATGCCTTTTACCTGGGCTACGAGATGGCCAAGGCGGTAACAGCCTTGACGCTGGGGAAGAACTACGAGCAGGACCAGCCGCTCCGCTGGGGGTTTTTGACCCGACCCGCGGTCGGGCATGGGCCTCGGCAAAGTCCCGGAGACAGCGACGCATGAAGCGGATTGCCATCTTGGCGGGTCGCGATGGGTGGCATGCCCGGGACTTGAGGCGGGCGGCCGCCGAGCTGGGCCATGGCGCAGAGGTCGTCGATTTTCGCAGGCTGACGGCGGGCGTCGGGGCTGGACGAAACGCGCTCGCTGGTTTTGATGCGGTGCTGGTCCGCACCATGCCGCCAGGGTCGTTGGAGCAAGTCGTTTTTCGCATGGACCTGCTTCATCGCTTGCAAGCGGAGGGGGTGCGGGTGGTGAATCCGCCGGCCGCCGTGGAGGCCTGTGTGGACAAGTATCTGGCCACGGCACGGCTGGCGGCGGCGGGACTGCCGGTCCCGGCCACCGTGGTTTGCCAGGACGCCGAGGCGGCTATGGCGGCATTCGCCCATCTTGGGAGAGACGTGGTCGTCAAGCCGCTGTTCGGCTCCGAGGGGCGAGGCATGCTGCGGCTGACCGACCCCGAGCTGGCGTGGCGGACCTTCCACACCTTGGAGCGCCTCCAGGCGGTCTTGTACCTTCAACAGTTCGTACCGCACCCGGGTTGGGACTTACGCATCGTCGTGTTGGGGGGAGAGGTGTTGGCCGCCATGCGTCGTTGGGCGGTCGACGGTTGGCGGACCAACGTGGCCCAAGGAGGGCGAGCCGAGTCGGCCTCGCCCGGCCCGGGCGAGGCCGACCTGGCCCGGCGGGCTGCGGCGGCGCTGGGTGCCGTCGTCGCCGGCGTGGACCTCCTCCCCGGACCCGCCGGCGAGTGGTACGTCATCGAGGTCAATGCCGTGCCGGGTTGGCGTGCCTTGGCGCCGACCACGGGCGTAGACGTCGCCGCGGCCCTGGTCCGTTTCCTCACCTGATCCCTCGGCACACCAGGCCCAAACCATGAGCGCCAGCCTTCCCGCCGTCCACCTCAAGATCGCCCGACGGTCGGCCCACCCCTGGATTTTTCAAAAGATGGTGGACAAGCCGGCCACGCGCCTGCCGAACGGCACCGTGGTGGACATCCTCGACCGCGACAACCGCTGGGTTGGTCGGGGATTTTACAACGGCCATTCGCGCATCGCCCTGCGCGTCCTCACCACCGATCCGACGGAGACGATCGACGCCGATTTTTTCGCCCGCCGCATCGACCGCGCCGTCGCCTTGAGGCGCGATTGGCTGCGGCTGGACGACGTGACCGATGCCTATCGCTTGGTCCATGCCGAGGGCGACGAGCTGAGTGGCCTGGTGGTTGATCGGTTCGGCCCGACGCTGGTCCTGGAGTTTTTCGCCGCGGGCATGTTTCGCTTCCGTGGGGTCATTCAAGATGCCCTGTCGCGACACTATCCCGGGAGCCGATTCTATTGGTTCGCGGAAGAGCACGTGCAGAAGCAGGAGTCGTTCGATTGCCGGGCACCGGAGCCGCCCCCCGCGGGCGTCATTACCGAGCACGGCGTGCGCTTCCGCGTCGCCCCGGGCAGCAAGCACAAGACGGGGTTCTTTGTCGACCAACGGGAAAATCGCCGACTCCTGACCGCCTTCTGTGCCGGCAAACGGGTGCTCGACCTTTGCTGCAACACGGGTGGTTTTGCCATCTACGCCAAGGCCTTGGGCCAGGCAGCGGAGGTCATCGGCATCGATCTCGATGAGCAGGCCATCAGCTTGGCCCGACAGAATGCTCACCTCAACCAAGTGCAAGTTCGTTTTGTGCAGGCTGACCTTTTTCCGTGGCTGCGTGAGGTGCTTCCTGGGGGTCAGCGCTTCGATGTCGTGGTGCTGGACCCGTCCAAGCAGACCCGCGAGCGGGAAGCGATCGATCACGCCTTGAAGCGCTACCTGGACATGAATCGGCTGGCCCTCCAGGCGGTGGCCCCGGGCGGTGTCCTTCTCACTTGTTCCTGCACGGGGCTGGTCCGCGAAGAGATGTTTCTGGACACCCTGCGGCGGGCGGCCCACCAGGCCGCCCGCACCGTGCAGGTCTTGCGCCTGTCCGGGGCCGGGCCAGACCATCCGTTTTTGGCCCATGTCCCGGAAGGGCGCTATCTCAAAGCAGTGTTTTGCCGCGTTTGGTGACGACAGGCGGGAGCCATCGAGCGGATTTTTTCGTTGAACGGAGGCGGAGCGTCTCTTAGAGTGGCCATTCTTCGCGGCAGGCTTTTCTTCAGGAGCGACGATGTTTGCCATGCTGCTGTGGGCGGCGGACGCGCCGCCGCTGGACTGGGGCGTGCGAATCCCGCTCTCGCTCATGTTCTTCCTGGAGTTCGCCATCTGGGGAGCGTGGTACGTCGTGCTGGGCCAGTACCTGACCACGCTCGGGTTCTCGGGCAAACAGATCGGCAGCATCTATTCGACGCTGGCGCTGGGTTCGATCGTGGCTCCGCCGATCTTCGGGGCCTTGGCCGACCAATACGTCGAGGCCCAGTACCTGGTGGGGGGCCTGCACCTCGTGGGGGCCGCCTTCCTCCTGATGATGGCCTCCATCCGCACTCCCGGCTGGTTCTTCCTGGCGGCACTGGGCTATGCCCTCGTCTACGCCCCCACCTTGCCGCTGACCAATGCCATTGTCTTCGCCAAAGTCCCAGACGCCACCCGCGACTTTCCCACCATCCGCGTGCTGGGAACCATCGGTTGGATCGCGGCCAACCTGTTCCTCAAAGTGTTGCTTAAGCCCGGCGAACCGGTGAACAATCGCCCCTTACTGTTGGCGGTCGTCCTGTCGGTCGTGCTCGGACTGTACAGCTTTGCGTTGCCAAGCGTCCCGCCCGGCTTGCAAGGGACGGCCCTGAAAGAAAAACTGACGACACTGATGAACGACTTTTCCTGGCCGGCCCTGGGCGCTTTCCTCGCCAAGCTGTTCCCCTTTACCGAGGCCCTGAATCTCTTCCGCGACTTCCCCTTCGCCGTGTTTTTCAGCATCTCGCTCCTGGTGTCGATCGCCATGTCCTTCTACTTCAGCTTCACGTCGATCTATCTGGAGCAGGGGGTGAAGATCCGACCGGATTACGTTGGGCCGATCACCACGCTCGGTCAGGCGATCGAGATCATCTTCATGTTCACGCTGGGCTATTTCATTTCCACGTTCGGCATGAAGGCGATCCTGGTGGCCGGGATGTCGGCCTGGGCGCTGCGGTATCTCTGCTTTGCCCTGAGTCGGCCGTTCGTGCTGGTGCTGCTGGGCCTGGCATTGCACGGGGTGTGCTTCGACTTCTTCTTCGGAGCGGGTTTCATCCATGTGGAGACCACCGCTCCCGAGGTGATCCGCAGCAGTGCTCAGGCGCTGTACAGCACTCTGGTCTATGGCATCGGCATGTACACCGGCACGGTGCTCTCTGGCTGGGTGAACCAAGGGTTCACCCGCGAGTTCGTCGATCCCGTGACGCAGGAGCGGACGCGGATCACCGATTGGCGTTCGTTCTGGCTGGTGCCGTTCGTGGGCGTGGTCGCCTGCCTGGTCCCGTTTGTGATCTTCTTCCGCTGAACTCCCCGCCGTGTGCCCCGAGATGGCTGGCCGATGCCCGGGTTGATGCCCGGGCACCGGCGGGAGGGAGTGCGCCGGTTTTGCTCAATTTCCGACCTTTACCCGCCGATACAAGGCAAGAGCGGCGGCAAGCGCCCCTGGTCTCATCTCCCAATCGGCGCGACGCATGCGAGCCATCCCGCGAATTCCCGGTTACGAGTTGGTCCAATGCCTCGGGGGAGGACCGTTGTCGTGGGTCTTCTCGGCCCGAGACTTGGCCACCGACGAACCGTGCGCGGTCAAGATCCTGAGGCCTGATTGGCCCGACCAGGCCACCGCGGTCAAGCTCCTCCAACGTGAGGCCCGGGTGGGGCTGGCGGTCCGACACCCGCACCTGGTCCGGTTTCGGCAGGCGCACGTCACGCGGCCACCGTATTTCCTGGTCATGGATTTGCTCGAGGGCGAGTCCCTCCGAGGTCGGCTCCGCCGCGAGTATCGCCTCGACTTGCCGACGGCGTTGTGGGTCGCCCGACAAACGGCGGAGGCCCTGGCCGCCATGCATCGCGCCGGCTTCGTACACGGCGACGTCAAACCCGATAACGTCCGCCTGGTGGATGACGGCACAGCCATCCTCATCGACCTTGGTTTTGCCCATCGGCCGGGCGAAAACGCCTTGCTGCTGAAGAAGGGCTACGTCCTCGGCACCGTAGACTACCTGGCGCCGGAGCTGTGTACTCCCGAAGCAAGCGGCGGTTTGGAAAGCGACTTGTTCAGTTTCGGCGTCATGCTCTTTGAAATGCTCGCCGGCCAGCTCCCCTACCCCCCGGGGACCGTGGAGGAAACACTCCGCCGGCATCGGGACGAGCGGCCGGCCGACATTCGGCGGCTGGTCCCCGGCCTGCCGGGAAGTCTCGCGGCGCTCGTGGAGCGCCTGCTGGCGCGGCAGCCGGCCGAGCGGCCTCGCGCCGCTGCCGTCGTCCAGCAGCTGGTGGCCTTGGAGATCGCCGCCCTTCGCCGGCGGCGTTCCGCCTGACCCCGCCTCAAGCCGACCAAGGGCCGCGTTGAAGCATCGCCGCCACCTTTCGCTGCGGCGAACTGACCGCATAATCCGTGAGTTGATCGATCCGCACCCACCGGCCCTGGAGGTAGGTGCCCGGGCGAAAACTGCCCGACACTTGGGTGGCCAGGAAGCACTCCAGGCGAACGCGCTGGCGCATGATCGAGTGACAGACGGTTGTCAAGGGGGCGAGGTGGCGGGCGCGCAAGCCGGTGAGGGCAGCCAGGAGGCGGCGGGCCCCGGCCCGGGGCCTTTCGTCGGGGCCGAGCGGGCCGTGCGGGAACTCCCAGAGGTGTGCCCAGCGGCCGGCTTCCGGCCGTTGCACCAGGAAGACCTCGTCCTCGCGGGCCGCCACGACGCCGACCTCGGCGCTGAGCTGGAGGCGAGGCCGCGGAGCGGCCTGTGGGATAGCATGTTGCCGGCCGTAGTGGCGGGCGTGGCAAAAGGCCGTCCACGGGCAGCGATCGCAGCGCGGGTTGGTGGGGGTGCAGACCAAAGCGCCCAGCTCCATCAGGGCCTGGTTGAAGTCGCCGACGCGGCGGCGGGGCAAAAGCCCCGCCGCCGTCTCCCACAGCCAGCGACGCACCGCTCCTGTTCGCACGTTCCCCTCTTGCCCATACAGCCGACACAGCACCCGTAGGCTGTTCGCCTCCACAATCGGCAGCCGACGGTCAAAGGCCTGGGAGAGGACCGCCCCCAAG
>JANWYO010000152.1 GCA_025055215.1 Gemmataceae bacterium | reverse complement strand
CCAGCCTCGCGTGGCCGACATGCTGGCGACCTTGCCCCACGCCCCAGCCCGGCTGTTTCGGATTAACGTGGACTACCGCGTCGGGGGGTGGCCCGAGCCCCGGCCCGGCGAGGTCCTGGGGCGATTGGCCCTCCGCCCTGATGGCGATCAATGGCTGCGATCCGCGGTCCTCAGCTCGCTTCGTCCCGACAACCTCGGAGAAGCCGTCCGCGTGGTCCTCGGCACGCCGACCCGGAAGCCGCCCGCCACGCTGGTCGAAGCCTTGCTCCGCCTGGCGACCACCTGGAAGCAGCCCCAGGCCCTGGTGCCACTGCTGCGGACGGTGGCCACGGCTGACAACGGCCGCTTGGCCGGCTGGCAATTCCGCACCTTGACCGGCTTGCTCGACACGCTCGACCAGACGGGGAGGGTGCTGGCGACGTGGGCAACCGACGGACCGCCCGAGTTGAAAGCGGCGATCGCGGAGCTGCCGCGGGTGCTGGCGGCGGCCCGGGTCCGGGCCACGGATAAGGCCGCGCCCCTGGAAGAGCGCCTGGCCGCGGTGCCGCTGCTGGGCCGCGAACCCGACCGCTTGGCCGACGACCTCCGCCTTCTCGCAGACTTGCTGACACCTCAGACCCACGAGGAACTCCAAGCAGCGGCCGTGGCCGCCCTTGGCCGGATTTCCTCCGACCAAGTCCCTGGACTGCTGCTAGGGCCATGGCGCAGTTACGCCCCGGCCCGCCGCCATCAGGTTCTTGATGTGCTCCTGAGCCGCCCCGCCTGGGCCAACGCCCTGCTCGACGCCGTGGCCAGCAACCACGTCGGGGCCGGCGAAATCGACGCCGCTCGGCGGCAACGGCTGCTCGATCATCGCGAGCCGGCCCTCCGCGAGCGAGCCGCCAAGCTCCTGGCCCAAGCCACCCATCCGGACCGGCAACAACTCGTGGAAGCATACCAGAGAGCCCTGACGACCAAGGGTGATCCCCAACGCGGTGCCGCGCTGTTCGCCAAGCACTGTGCCAGCTGCCACCGCCTCGGCAACGTCGGCCATGCCGTCGGTCCGGACTTGGCCTCGGTGGGCGACCGCTCCACCATCGGCCTGCTGGTGGCCATCCTCGACCCCAATCGCGTCGTGGAAACGCGCTACCTGAACTACACCGCCCTCCTGAAGAATGGCCGTTCCATCACCGGACTGCTGGCCCATGAGTCCGGCAACAGTCTCACGCTGCTGGGCCAAGACGGCAAGCAAGAGATCATCCTCCGATCCGACTTGGACGAACTGATCAGCCTGGGCAAGTCACCCATGCCGGAGGGCCTGGAACGCGAAATCCCGCCGCCGGCAATGGCCGACCTGATTGCCTTCCTGCAAGCGTCCGCCCCGGCCCCGCAGCGCAAGGTCTTTCCTGGCAACCAGCCGACTTTGGTCCGCCCCGGCCCGGAAGGCGAGCTTCGGCTCACCGCGGGTAACTGTGAAATCTATGGCCGAACGCTCCGTTATGAGCCGAAACACCGCAACCTGGGATGGTGGACCAGCGATGACGACGAAGCGGTCTGGGAGGTGGAGGTGCCGCGGACGGGCCGCTACGCCGTCACGCTGGAATGGGCTTGTGCCGATTCGTCGGCTGGCAAGACCTTCGTGCTCGACGCAGGCGCCAACCGGCTGACCGGCCGGGTGGCCGGAACCGGCGCATGGGACAACTATCGCCGCGAACCTGTCGGCACCATCGTGCTATCAGCCGGCCGGCAGCGGTTGACCCTCCGGGCCGCGGGGAAGCTCAACGCCAGTCCGTTGCTCGACCTGCGGGAAGTGCGGCTCGAGCCGGCCGATGAGCGGCCGGGTGGCAAGCCGTGAGGCCGGTCGTGGCGGCGCCCTTCGCGGTGAGGGTGACGGTAGCGCGGTCTCCTTCGGGGAGCTGCGCCCGGGGCATGGGGCCGCCGGAGCGTGGCGCCTCAGGCCGCCTGCCGCTGCTGAGGCAGCGGCAGGGGGATCGGCAGCTCGACCCGCCGCCGCGGGGCCAGCGGGTAAAGGACGCTGGGGAGGAAGACGAGGGCCGCCACCATGCAGCAGCCGACCCCAAGCGTCAGGATCAGCCCCAATCCCACCAGGCCGCGCTGGCGGCAAATCATCAACATGCCGAATCCGATCATGGTGGTCAGCGCCTTGACCAAGACGCCTCGGCCAATGGGGCAGCTGATGGTCCGCCGCCCCTCGGCGCGCCGCAGCAGGTAGTCATGCAGCACATGCACGCCATTATCGACGCCGACCCCCAGAATCAGCGGCAGGGCAATCATGTTGGCCGGGTTCAAGGGAAGATTGAAAATTCCCATGATTCCCAGGGAGACCACCAACCCCAACGCCAGCGGCACCAGGGCCAACAGGACCATCCGCAGGCTGCGGTAGTCCGCCCCCAGGACCAGGACGATGGCCACAAAGGCATACAGGCCGGCCCACTGGAAGCCTTCGCGCATCTGCCGCAACCCCTCGACGGTGGTGAAGGGTTTGCCCGTGGCCTCGGGATCGACCGTCTGCAAGGCGCGGACGAACTCCTCTAAGGGCTGGAAGTCCCACAGGCAATTTTTGCCGAAGACCCGGAGCAACCAGGAACCATTCGGGCTGATGAAGCGTTCCCGCAGGGCCGCCGGCAAGTCGGTGACGGCGATGGGCGCCGGCGTCGAGACATCGCGGAGGCGGTGTAAGTCGTCGGCCAGGTCGCGGGCCAGCCACTCGTCGAAGGATTGGAGTCGCTCTTCTGCCACCGCGACCACCGGCGCGTTGACGAGGCAATCGTACAAGACGCGCAAGCTCTGGCGCAATTCCTGAAGAAGCCGGTCGGAGCTGGCGTCGGCCAACGGCTGGAGCGTGCCAAGGAGGCAATTCAGCTCCGCCTTTAGCTCCGCGCTATTGGGTCGGGGATGCGGCACGATGGTGCCGCGTTCCGGCAGCCGACGGAGGCGTTGCTGAATGTCACGGAGCATGGGGAGCTTGCGCGGCTGCTCGGCGGGCACCAGCGAGGCCACCTCCACGACCCGGCTGACCTGCGGCAGCTGTTCAAATCGAGCCTTGCGGGCTAGGGCCTCATCCGCCGAGGCGCAATAGCTTAAGCCATGCCAGCTGGCCCCGGCCGTCCGCTCCACCAGCTTCATTTCCCACTGGACGGATTCCAGGTCCTGGGCCTGGAGGTGGAGGAGGTTGTAGTCGTAGCGCACCCGGAGGCCGAAAGCGCCGACCAGCAGCGCCAGCGCCGCCGCCCCGCCGACGACCCAGGCGGGGCGGCTGACCAGGGAGGGGAGCCAACCCCGGTCCAACGAGGTGCCGAAGCGGAACAGCGGCGAGCGCAGGATGCCGCACGACGCCGGGGTTGCCTCCGCCGTGGCCAACGACCGGCGATCCGCCACCATGAGGATGGCCGGCAGGATGGTGAAGCAAGCGAACGCGCAGAGCAACACGCCGCAGCCGGCGATGAAGCCCAGTTCCGCCACGGCCTGGAAGTCGGCGAACATGGCGGCGAAAAAGGCGACGGCCGTCGTGGTGGCGGCGGTGAGGTTGCCGACCGCCACCCGCCCTGCGGTGTGCCGTAACGCCTCGGCTACCTCCATGCCGCACCGCCGCGCTTCCTCGTAGCGCATCACCCATAGGACGCCGTAGTCTCCCATGCCGATGAGCATGGCGGCAAACGTCGCCGACAGAATGTTCAAATGGCCCACCGTCAGCGTCACCCAGCCCATTGCCCAGGCGGTGCCCACGAGCAGGGTGGCCACCGTCAACAACGGATAGTACACGCTCCGGTAGACAAGCAGGAACAACAGCGACACCCCGCCGATGGCCAAAAGCGCCGCCCGCCGCGAGTCGGTTTCGGCAGCGATCGTCTCGTCGGTCTCCAGGACAGGCATTCCCGTCAGTCCCAACTCAAGATCGGGAAACCGCGGGCGAACCTCGGCAAGGATGCGCCGCATCAACTCTACGCTTGGCTGGGCCGCGGCCAGCGAGCCGGGCACCTTGATCGGTCGGACTAAGAGAAACGCCAACGAGCCGTCGCCGCTGAAGAAGTACTGCGGCTCGGCGAGCATGTCCTTTTCTTCCTTCTGCTCCGGCGGGCGGGGCATCAGGCTGCCCCAGGGGTTGCGGTAGGCCGCCGGGTCGGCCACGGTGGCGGCCGCCGACCGACTGATCGACACCAGTTGCGTGAAAAACTGGTCATCGCCTGCCGACAGAGGCCGACCCGGCACGATCGCTCCGGCTCGATGCCGTGCCTCCCGCAGCAGACTCATCAACGACAGCGTCCGCCAGCTGACCGGCCCGAATTCCAGCAGCAATCCCATGCTCTTGAGATTGGCCTGGATCGATTGGATCTGGTCAGTCGGCAGGTAGAGCAAGGCCCGATTCCGCAACTCGCGAAGGTCAACCTTATAAAATAGCCGATCCAGCCGCTCCGGATGTTGGCGCACGGCAGCGGCAATCGCCTCCAACGCCTCCTCCATGCGAGCGCGATCGTTCCCCTGGACCACGGCGACGATGTCGTCATCGTCGCCGAATTCTGCCAGGTATTTCTGCCAGCGCTGCTGATAATCCTTGTGCGCGCCGGCCATGTTGTCGCGGTTCGATTGGTATTCCAGGCGGGTGTGGGCAGCGTAGGTGGAGAGAGCGGCCAGGGAAAGCCCGAGCGTCAGGACCAGTCGCGGCCAACGGCAGACAAGCCCCACCAGACCGGTCAGCAGGCGTGCCACCAAAGAGGTTTCAATGGCATGGACTGGTTCCACTTTCATCGCCCGGCTTGCCTCCCTGCTCGCGGGACAACGCGGGCCGGATTGTAGGGAGGCTGGCTCTTTCTTGCAAGCCGAACGAAAAAACCCCGCCGACCGCAGCCCGAGGGCCTTGAATCGGCGGGGCCGGAACAGAGAAGAGGCCGATTGCTCTGCTGATCCTCCGTCAAGAACCTTCCGTTGTCAACAATTTTCTTGCTTTTCCGCGCGGATTTCCCGAATTTTCTGTAAACGCGATCCCTCGACCAAAATCTGGGGATTCTACACAAAATAAGTCGCTTTGCTGGAATAGCAATTCGGCGCCCTACAAGCGACCGCACTGCCCCAGAAGGGCAACGCGGTCAGCTGACAACCGCCCACCCGGCGGAATCAACAACGCCGATTTCATGGCTCGTGGTCGAACTCTTCCTCTTCTTCTTCATGGAGGAGGGTTCGGAGGGGCTCGGCATACCGCCTCATGCGGTCGGTCAGTTCCTGAGCTTGGCGTTCGTACGCGGCCACCAACTCGAAATCGCTCACCAGATGTTTGCGCATGTCCTCGTAGGTATCGAGCATGCTCCTCATCTTGGTGCGGACTTCTTCGCTCAACGAGGTATCTTGCCCCACTCGGTTCCAGGCGGAGCGAACGTCTTCCAGCAGGCGCTTTTCCATCTCGTCCAGATTCTTTTGTGCTTGAACCTTGGTGTTGACGATGGCTTGCTTGCGGGCCGCCGGGGTGGGGGTGTTACGAATGACGAACGAACGCTGTCGCATCAGCTGGCTGCAAATCCTGGATGCCCACAACAGCCGCCGGTAAATCACCTCGGTGTCATGCTGGGCCTTCGCCTTGCGGGCGTCCTCCGGCGTCTGCGCCAAGGCTTTGGCCATATGTTCGTTCAAGTCCTTGCACGGGACACAAAATCCCATCGACTCCTGAAAGACCGATTTCATGGTGATGACGCCAATCACCCTCCCCTTGGAGTCGAACACCGGCCCGCCCGAGTTACCTGGATTGACAGCGATGTTCAGCTGGTAGAAATCCTGGTCCTGGTGCTTCGTCTGGCTGCTCATCACCCCTTTGCTGACCGCGTTTTCCAGGACCAAAGCGTTGAACGACCCCGGGTTGCCGATCACCGTCACTTCCTGACCCCGAACAAACTTGTACGACGGGGCGATCACCAGGGCCGGCAGGTTGGTGTCCACCGACAGGAAGGCGAGGTCGCGTTTCTTGTCTTCATAAAGCAGTGCCTTGGCCTTCCGTGGTTGCCGATCCGCTTCCCCGGCCGAGGGGAACGAAATCTCCAGGCTGTCCACCATCGACATCTTGATGACGTGCGCGTTGGTGGCCAACACGCCGTCGCGAACGAGAAAACCAGTGCCAAAGCCCAAGTCTCTGCCGTTGCTGTCCCGGAACCGAATCAGGGCGATCGACTTTTCGTAACGAGCGGCGATGTCCTGGGTGCGCAAGTCCGGCAACTTGTCGGGATCCAGGGTCTCAGGCCCTGGATCGCTGGGCGCCTTGCTCACCTCGGCCACGGCGTCGCTTGGGTCGGGGGCTTGGGTCGCCGTGGTGCCCAGCCACCACCACGCCCCGCCTCCCAGACCCAAACCCGCTACCACCACGGCGTAGCCGGCCATTACCCGGCCCCACTCCGCCAAGCCGCCGGGCCACATGACCGCCCGCGCTTGGGCCAATCGCTCACCGTGGGCGTGGAGCCGAGACTCGGCTTGGCGGGCCTTCTCAAGGTTCGCTTTTAGACCCGGCGCCAGCGCGGGCCCAGCCCACAACGCCGGCCGTGCCAACCGCACCAACAACTCGTGCCGCTGCGCAACCAAATCTTTGGTCTGACCCTTCACGGCCTGAGCACTGTGGATGCGTTCGCCCAACGCCTGGATCTCGGCCCGCAGCTTCTCCTCTCCCAGCTTCTGCTCATACATCTGCTGCCCTAGGACCAGGCAAGCCGCCTCCGCCTGCCGAGCCAGCGACCGCTGTTTCAATCGCGCCACGAGGTAGGCCAGCGGCCGAACGGTGTGGACTGCCGTTGCCCGACCGATCGCGGGGATCTCACCCAGCAGACGCCTCCACCACGGCCGGCCAGCCGATCCCGTGGTGGCCGCCTTCGACCCCTCGGTCTCTGCCGCCGAAGGTGGCCCCAGCCCTGGCCCTACCAGTGGGGACGACCTGTCGCTTGTTTCCGCGAGGGGGGGCGGGGCGGGGCTCGAAGTTGCTGCCGGCAATGACGGCGCCGCTAAAGTCGCGCTCGCTGACGGGGCCACGGCCAGGGCCGCCGGCACCCGCATCAACATGTGACACCGCGGGCATTTGACCGTGGCACCGGTCCGGTCCGCGGGTGCCTGCAACACCATCTTGCACCCCGGACACGAGAAGCGAATCATCGGTAGAACTCCCCAGGGAGGACGAACGGCGAATGGATTTCCAGCTTATTGGCCCGCGCCGCGCACCGTCAAGGAAAATCACTTCCCGCCCCGAATCGAATCGGGCAATCGAATCCAAGGCACGCCGAATCGCCAAATCGCCCCGACAATTAAAAGCAGTGACCGGTGGCGCGGCCCAGGGGCGGTCTTTGCCCACGAAGAGGGGTTGAGTATTATGTTCGTCAACAAACGTAAGATCGGCCGGTTTCTGCGGTGTCGATGCATCTCAAGGCTGTCTCCCTGTGGGGCGTTCACATCGCCGACGGTGTGTTGACGACGCCGTGGTACGTGGGGGGCTTTTTGCTGGCCGGGGTGCTGTTGCTGGTGGGTTGTTGGCGGCTGGGCGACGAGGAGGTTTCCTGGGTGGCCCTGCTGACGGCGGCGTTTTTCGTCGCGTCGCAGATCCATGTCCGGGTCGGGCCGACGTCGGTCCATTTGCTGCTGAATGGCCTGCTCGGAGTCGTCTTGGGTCGGCGCGCTCTGCTGGCGATTCCGGTCGGCCTGTTTCTTCAGATGGCCCTCTTCCAACATGGTGGCCTGTATTCCCTAGGAGTGAATGCGGCGGTGCAAGCGATTCCGGCGCTGATTGGTTGGCGGCTGTTTAGGGCCCTGCACCGCGCCGCCTGGTACCGGCACCGCTGGGGTCGGATCGTGCTGGTGACCGCCAGCGGCTGGCTCTGGTTGGCTTGCCTGGTGTACAGCCTGGCGCTGCTTTGGCAGCAGCATTGGGCGCGGCTGTCGCCCTTCTTTCACGCAGCGGCCCTGATCGGCCCGCTGCTGGCGGCCCTGGCCCTGGCCGCCTGGGAGCATCGGTTGGAGGCCTCGCCGGAGTTTCCCTTGGGATTGCTGGTCGGAGTGGTCGTGGTCCTCGCCACCATTACCCTGCACAGCTGGGTCCTGCTCGCCAATGGCGAGACGCTGCAAACGGATGACGAGCTGGTCCGCCTGGCGGAGTACCTTCGCCTCCCCGTGGGGCCGGCGACTACCAACGACGCCGCGACCGCGTGGCAAACGTTGGCCCTGCTGGTATTGATCGCCCACATTCCCTTGGCGGCTGTGGAAGGAGTCATTCTGGGGTTCACGGTCAGCTTCCTGGCACGCGTTCGGCCAGAGCTTCTCGGTGGCTCGGGAGCGGAGAAACGAACATGCTCGACCGAGGCATGACGATCCGGATCGTCGCAGTGGGGATGGCGTGGGCGATCCCCAGCCACGGCTTGGCGCACAAGCTCGAAGCCGAGTATCGTGTCTTGCCCGGCGGGACGGTGCGGCTGGAGTGCTGGTTTGAGACGGGGGACTCGGCCAAGGGGGCGGCGGTGGTCGTCTATCGGCCCGGGGGCGAGAAACTGGCGGAGGGGAAACTGGACGAAGATGGGGTGTTCACGTTCGCACCGGGGGACGTGGGACCGGTCCGCGTCGTCATCAACGCCGGGGGTGGCCACCGCAAGGAGTTTACCATTCCCACAGAACATCTTCGAAACAGCGCGGCGAGTCAACCCGTGAATCCGGACACGGTGGTCTCCCCGGGAACCGAGGCTTCGCCCAGCGTTCGCAGCAGCTCCGTCTCGCTGCGGGACTGGATCATCGGTATCGGCTTCGTCCTGGCGTTGGCGGCGTTCTGGGTGAGCTTGCGGAACGCCAAGGAGATTTACGCCCTGCGGAAACGACTGGGGCCGCCAACACCGGGAGCCGCTTCCGGCTCGCCGTCGCCGTCGTGATCCCGTCTCGGCTTTCCGAGGGTGTCGGCTGCTCCGGGCGGCGGTGCCGCCCGGAGCAACCTTCATGTCGCGGCTTGGGCGACGCGCTGTCGATTGGGCCAGCGACCATGTCTTTTCCGGGGATCGTCGGCCCCTTCTCTTGGGCCTGGAACCGCGGACAATAGTTCGCAGACGCCCCGGGCATGGACCGACCTTACACCGGCAGACCGGGCGCTTGGCGGCACGCCGGTCCCCTCCGGCCAAAGGTCCGAGGGGCGGTGCATTCTCGAAACCTGCTTCGGGGAGCCAGCCATGACCTTGGGGAGCTTCCTCATCATCATCAAGGCCAAGCTCTGATGACTGGTCATGGGGAGAGTCAGCATGCACAAGCATGGCTTCTTGCGGGTGGCGGCAGCCGTCCCGCAGCTGCGGGTCGGCGATTGGGCGTACAATGCGGAGCGGATCGCGGGCCTGTTACAGCGGGCCGAGGCAGAGGGCGTGGCCTTGGTCGTTTTCCCGGAGCTTTGTCTGACAGGTTACACTTGCGCTGATCTGTTCCAGCACCCCACGCTCCAGCGCGGTGCCCTCGCCGGCTTGGAGCACGTTGTCCGCCGCGGTGGTCAGCAGTACCACGGCGTGGCGATTGTCGGCCTCCCCTTGGCGGTGGACGACCAATTATTTAACACCGCCGCCGTGGTGTGCCAGGGACGAATGCTGGGAATGGTGCCCAAGTCGTTCCTGCCGAATTACAAGGAGTTTTACGAACACCGCTGGTTTGCCCCGGCCGCGGCGGCGCGTAGCCGAGAGGTCTGCGTCTTGGGGAGGTCGGTGCCCTTTGGCACCGACCTCTTGTTCCGCTGCGACAACATCGGGGGGTGGACATTGGGCGTGGAGATTTGCGAGGACCTGTGGGTGCCCGTGCCCCCCAGTTCGCTTCAGGCCCTGGCCGGCGCGACCGTCCTGGCCAATCTCTCCGCCAGCAACGAGTACATCGGCAAGGTCACCTACCGCCGCCAACTGGTGACGCAGCAATCCGGCCGCTGCATAGCCGGCTACGTCTACGCCTCTTGCGGCGTGTGGGAATCGACTACCGACTTGGTGTTTGGCGGCCACTGCTTGGTGGCGGAAAACGGCACCCTGCTGGCGGAGTCTGCCCGCTTTGCCCGGCAGGAGACGCTGCTGGTCGCCGACCTCGATTTGGAGCACCTCGCGGTGGATCGGCAGCGCACCAACAGTTTCGGGGCGGCGGCGTTTTATCCTGGGCAGCGGCGGGACTACCGCCTGGTGTCCTTTGCCTTGGACGGCGTGGCCCCGGCCCCGCCGCTGCGCCGCTCCATCGACCCGCACCCTTTCGTGCCGCGGGGCGAAGCCCAGCTGCACGAGCGGTGTGCCGAGATCTTCCACATTCAAGTGGCCGGCCTGGCTAAGCGGCTGGAATACGTCGGCAAGCCCCCGGTGGCCATCGGTGTTTCCGGCGGCCTCGATTCGACCCTGGCCTTGTTGGTGTCGTGCAAAACGATGGACACCCTGGGGATGAGCCGCGAGCAGATTCACGCCTTCACGCTTCCGGGTTTCGGCACGACTCGGCGAACTCTGGACAATGCCCGCGCCCTGATGCGGCACCTGGGCGTTCAGGCCCGCGAGGTCGATATCCGCCCCCTGTGCCTGGAACAGATGCGGGCCTTGGGACACGCGCCGTTCGGCATCGACCTGGACGGCCACGATGTCGACAGCCTGACAGCTCGGCTGCGGCAGCTGCCGGCCGAGCAGCGGCACGACCTGGTCTTTGAGAACATCCAGGCCCGCATGCGCACCAACATCCTGATGAACGCGGGTTTTGTCATCGGCACTGGCGATGTTTCCGAGTTGGCGCTGGGGTGGTGTACCTATAACGCCGACCACATGAGCATGTACAACCCTAACGTCAGCATCCCCAAGACGCTGGTCCAGTTCCTGGTGGACTGGGTGGCGCGGCACGAGTTCGACGGGCCGGCGCAGCAAACGCTGTTGGACATTGTGGCCACGGAGATTTCGCCGGAACTTCTGCCGCCGGGAGCCGACGGCCAAACGTCGCAGGCGACCGAGGCGGCCATCGGCCCATATGAGCTGCATGATTTTTTCCTGTTTCACTTCCTTCGGTATGGTTCCAGCCCGGAGCGGATTTTGTTTTTGGCGGAGCAGGCGCGGTTTGACCGTGGGTACTCGCCGGCGGAATTGCGGCGCTGGTTGCGGGTCTTCATCCGACGCTTTTTTGCCAGCCAGTATAAGCGGTCATGCCTGCCGGACGGGCCGAAGGTGGGGTCGATCAGCTTGTCGCCGCGGGGGGATTGGCGGATGCCGAGCGACGCGGAGGCGGCCCGGTGGCTGGCATGGGCAGAGGCAGGGGCCGACTAAGGCGGGGCGGCCGCCTGGTGGCCGCCGCCCCGCGCGGACCCCGCCGCCGACCCAAACCCCCGGTTGCTACAATAGCCCTTCGCCCCACACGCCAACCCCGGCCTGTCGCCGGGCGTCACCGCCATGCCGCCACGACGCACTTTCACGTTCCTCGGCACCGGCACCTCGGCGGGCGTACCGATGGTCGGTTGCGAGTGCGCCGTCTGCCGCTCCGACGACCCACGCAACCACCGCTACCGCTGTTCCGTCCTCATCTCCACTCCCGAAGGTAACATCCTCATCGATACTCCCCCGGAATTGCGTCTCCAACTCCTGCGGCAACGCGTCGCCCTCGTCCACGCCGTCCTCTTCACCCACTACCACGCCGATCATCTCTTCGGCCTCGACGATCTCCGCTTCATCTCCAAGCACCTGGGAGGACCCGTGCCGCTGTACTGCACGGCCGAGGTGGAACGGATCATCCGCACGGCCTTTGCCTACGCCTTCGCTCCGGAGGCCGGTGACATGCCGCTCGGCTACCTGCCGAAGCTCACCTTCCAGCGGATCGACCAGCGGCCGTTTGTCGTTCTGGGCCAGCGGGTCGTGCCGATCCCGCTCATCCATCACCACTACGACGTACTGGGCTTTCGCATCGACGACGTGGCTTACTGCACCGACGTCAACCAGATTCCCGAGACGAGCTGGGCGCTCCTCCAGGGGGTGCGCATCCTCGTGCTCGACGCCCTCCGCCACAAACCGCACCCGGCTCATTTCAGTGTCGCCCAGGCGTTGGAGGTCATCGAGCGCCTGAAGCCAGAGCGCGCCTACCTCACCCACATGGGCCACGAACTCGACCATGAAACGACCAATCGGCACCTGCCCCGCAACGTGGAGTTGGCCTATGACGGCTTGACGTTCAGCTTCTGATCCCAGGGCGTCGGCTTACGTCCCGGGGCGTCGGCACACCCGGGCCAGCTCCGGCAGCACTGCCTCGCGGCCAGTCAACTCCCACAGGCGAACAACCGGCCGGCCCTGATAGTCGAAAAAGTCGGCCATCCAGCCCGAACCCCACGCCGTGCCCAGCAGCCGATCGCTTGGCCCTTCGGCAAAGCCGACCGCGAACAGTCGGCGACCTTGCGGCCGAAAGTCGCCCGCCTCTTCGGTGAAGAGCACGTGCGTTAGCGGCCGACCATAAGCGAGGTAGCGGATCGGAAAGTACGTCCACCAGTCCTCGGCCAAGATGGCAATCTCCGCATCCCCCGGTACCTCGGCCGTGATGCGCTCGAATGCCGCCTGCTTGGGGTCGATGGGGCCCGTGCGGAAGGACCGGCTTAATGGCGCCAGGAGGAAGGCGTCGCTTCCGGTGGCGTGCAGGGTGGCGTGGTAGAAGTGGTGACAGCCGAGGAGGAGCGAGGCGCCGATCGACAGGGTGCCGATGAGCTGCCCCGTCCATGCCCACGAAGTGTTGCCCAAGGCGCGGAGGAAGCGAGCGGCCAACAGCAGCATCGGCACGACGGAAAACAAGCCGTAGCGCTCCCAGCCGGGAGAGAGGGCGGCCGTGCCGCCAACCAGGTAGAGGGCGACCAGGCCGATGCCCAGGCCGACCGCCAGGGCAAGGCCCTGGCGGTCGCGGCGCCGAATGCCGACCGCCAGCAAGCCCACAGCCAGCGCTCCCGCCACCAGCCGCGCGGCGACGATAAACTCCAGCGACGGCCTCCCCGCCACGTGGGCGTACACCGTTGTCCCACTCAAGAGGTCGGCCACGGCGAACACGAAGGTCGCCATCTGCGACGGATCGGTCAGGCGGTGACGCACGCCGTCCAGTCCACCGGGGATGAAGCGGCCGACGGGGCTGGTTTCGACGACGGCCCACAAAGCGGCGCCCAGCAGCAACGTCGCGCCGCCGAGCAGCCCCAGCCGCCAGCCGAGCGGCGCCGCGGGCGGCCCCCGCCGGGCGGCCTCGGCGCCCGGCGGGGCGCACAGCCAGACCGCCGCCACCGCCGGCGCCAGGAACACATTCGTCGGGTGGACCGCCAACCCCATGCTCAGCACGGCCAACGCGCCCCACCATTCCCCCCGCAGGGCAAAATAAATGGTCGCCAACCCCACCAGCGGAATCTGAGATGGGTCATAGCCGAGCCGGCTGTAGATGATGAGCGGCGGACTGGCTGCTACCAGTAGGGTGGCCAGCAGGGCCGTCCGGCGGTCCCAGATGCGGGCCACCAACGGATAGGTCAGGCCCAACGTCACCAGCCCCGAAGCCAGGGCGATGATCCGCAGCTTCCAAAACCGCGGTTCCGGGGACAGTGCATGCAACAGATAAAGCGGACCCATGTAAAGAAAGTTCGGCACCAAGCCCGAGCTGGTCCGCAGCCCCGTGGGAACTCCAGATCGCAGCGACAGCACTTGGCACCCGATGCGCGCCTCGTCGCCGTTCATCCCCGGGACATCGGCCAGCTCCGTGGCCCGGAGCAGCACCGCCGCCACCAGCAGGGCGGCCACCCCGGCCCCCAGGATCCCTCGCCGCCAGATTTCCGCGCCCATCCCTCCCCCTCAGGTTGCCGGCTCGCCATCGATGAACAGGCGGCATTCCGGCAGCGCCCCCAGAAACGCTCGCCCGTACCACTTCGTCAGGAGGCGCGGATCCAGGATCACCACCAATCCGCGGTCCCGTCGGCTGCGGATGAGTCGGCCAAAGCCTTGCTTGAGCTTGATGACCGCCTGCGGCAAGGAGTAATCGCGGAACGCGTTGCCTCCCGCTGCTTCGATCGCTTCGCCCCGGGCCTGTACCAAGGGACGGTCAGGCACTGCGAACGGAAGCTTGGGGATGATGACATTGGACAATGCAGCCCCCGGAACATCGACGCCGTGCCAGAAACTGTCCACGCCGAGCAGGACGGCGTTGCCGGCCGCCTTGAACTCGTCGATCATCCGCTGCCGCGGCCAGCCATCGGCTTGGCTCAGCAGCGGATAACCGCGTTCGGCACACCAGCCGCGCAGCCGCTCCGTCGCCCGCGCCAGCGTTTGATGATTGGTGAACAGGACGAAGGCCCGCCCGCCCGTCCGCTCGATGTTTTGGCGGATTTTTCGCTCGCAGGCTTCCTCGAACTCGGCGGACTGCTGCGGGTCGGGCATGTCGCGAAACAGGTGCAGCTCGACCTGCTCGAGGTAGTTGAAGGGGCTGCCCAGTTGAAGGGTATCACAATCCGTCAGTCCCAAGCGCTGCTGCATGTGGGCGAAGCCTTCCGGTCCACCCGTGCTCAGCGTGGCGCTGGTCAGCACCACCGTCGGTATCACGTCAAAGAGGCACATTTTCAGGACCGGGCCGAGGTCGATGGGAGCGCTCGCCAGCACGACCTTCGACGATCGTTCCCCACCGATCTCCACCCAGTAGACCTGGTCGTCCAGCGATTGTCCGAGCCAGGCTTCCAGCTGCCGGGCCATGTCGAGGCAGCGGCTGGCCGCTGCCGTTAGTTCGATCCGTTCCTCATCGGAGTCGCGCTGCTTGGCCAGCCGGGACACCAGGGCCGATGTCTTGCGCAGCTCTTCGGCCAGGGAATCGGACACGATATGGGGCTGACGGACGCGACCATTGCCCTTGTGCTGCTCGTACCAGGCTCGAACGGAAGCGAACAGGCGTTCGGCGGCCAGGCGGGTGGCCTCGACCTGCCGGCGGGAGTCGGCGCCGCCATAAGCCGCCAGCAGGCCTTTGCCGGTGCCGGGGGCATGGAGCCGGTTGAGTTGGTAGAAGACGCCGCCGCTGCGAATCTGGATGCCGAAATGTTCCGCCGCCACGTCTTCCAGCGTGTGCGCCTCGTCGATGATGACGGTCCGATAATCGGGGAGCAGGCCCCGGCCCGTCTCGTGCCGCAGCAGCAGATCGCTGCATAACAGCGCGTGATTGACAATCAGGATGTCGGCATCAGCCATCCGGTTGCGGGCGCTGAAATAGAAGCAGCGGCGGTAGTCGGGACACTTCTTCCCCAGGCAGTTGCCGCTATCGCTTTCGACCAGTTCCCAGACCTCGGGACGGGGGACTGAAGGGAGGTCGGCCCGGCTGCCGTCGCGGGTTTGTTCCGCCCAGCGCTGGATGTCGTGCAGCTGGCTCGCGACTTCATCAACGAGCAGGGCCGCTGCCCGCCGCAGGGCCACCCGCAGGCGACGAAGGCTGAGGTAATTGTTCCGCCCCTTGACCAACTCCGCAGTGAAGTCCCGCGGCATCACCTGGCGGAGGAATGGGAGGTCTTTCAGGACAAGCTGTTCCTGAAGACTGATGGTGTGCGTGGAGACGACCACCCGGCCGTGACGCCCGCCGGTGGCGGCCAAGATGGCCGGCACCAAGTAGGCGAAGGTCTTGCCGACGCCGGTGCCCGCTTCGACCATCAAGTGGCGCCGCTGGGCGATTGCTCGAGCGACGGCCTCGGCCATGACTTCTTGCGACGGCCGCGCCTCGTAGCCAGGCAGCTGCCGGGCGATGGTTCCCTCGGGACCGAGAACGGCGGCGCAGTTCATGGCCCTATTGTGCGACGCCGCCGCTGGCCGGTAAAGGTCGGCGGCGCCACGCCGCCGTCCCCCCCGAACTTATTGCCGTTGGAAGTCGATGGGCCAGTTCAGACCGCAGGTGAAGCCCCCGTCCACGTACAAGACGTGTCCCGTGATGAAGGCAGCTGCCTCCGACGCCAGGAAGATGGCAGCGCCGATCAGGTCCGACGGTTCCCCCAGACGCCGGAGCGGGGTGTTGCTCAGGCCCCATTCCTGCATCGCCGGCTGCGACCAGAGCTTGCGCGTCAGGTCTGTCAAGATGAATCCCGGGGCAATGGCATTGACCCGCACCCCGCGACTGCCCCATTCCAACGCCAACGACTTGGTCATGTGCCCCAGGGCCACCTTGCTCATCGCATAAGGCATGACCCCCTTGATCGGCCGATCGTTGTTCAACGACACGATGTTGATCTGGTTGCCCCGGCCCCGGGCGAGCATGGCCCGGCCGACTGCCAGCGACAACAGGAACGGCCCCTTCAAGTTGATGTCCAGGACGTAGTCGTAGTCGTCCTCGGTCAGCTGCTCGGCCGGC
>JANWYO010000149.1 GCA_025055215.1 Gemmataceae bacterium | reverse complement strand
AGTGCGTCGGCCGTCGTGTGGGGAGGCTGACGTGCGGGTTGTGTCGGCCGGGCTTGAGGTGTCAGGAAAGCGCGAAACGGGGAACCACGCATAGGGGAAAGACAGCCACCATGACAACCGCACACGCCGTTGAGGGGCCGCGACCACTCCACATGGGCTTGCCGGTGAGCAACGGCAAGCTGGCGATGTGGCTCTTTCTGGTCACGGAGATCATGTTCTTCACGGGGCTGATCGGCACCTATCTGGTGCTTCGCGCCGCCGCCCCCTCGTGGCCGAAACCAAGCGACGTCCACCTCAGCGAGGCGATCGGGGCGATCAACACCTTTGTCCTCATCTGCAGCAGCGTCACCGTGGTGCTAGCCCACTGGTATTTGAGTCACGGAGAGGTGAAGACTTCGGTGCTGTTCATCGCGGCCACCCTGGCGCTGGGCGGTGTCTTTCTCATCATCAAGGCGATTGAATACCAAGCAAAATTCAGCCACGGCATCCTCCCGGGGCACGTCTACGAGCGGCTCGACGCCCCCGATGGGCCGGATTCGCTGATCCAACTCAGCGCCGACCTCAGCGAAACCCTGAAACACGTTCCGGCGGCCGACGTCGATGTTCGAGTAAGGCTCCAGAAATTCATCGACGAATTACCGAACATGGGGCCGAAGACCGCTGCCGCCCGGCTCAAGGTGTTGCACGAGGAGTTTTCCGAAAGGGTCCACCTGCCGCCACTGATCGAGCGGGGCAACATGTGGGCCTCCTGTTACTTCGCCATGACCGGGTTCCACGCGCTGCACGTCTTGGGCGGGCTGGTGGTGTTTATCATCATGCTGTTGATGGCCCTGGGGGGCCGCTTCGGCGTCGAGCACGCCGACATGCTGGAGCTGACCGGGCTTTACTGGCATTTTGTTGACATTGTCTGGATCTTTCTGTTCCCATTGCTGTACCTGGTGTAGCTGGAAACGTCGCGGGTCACGGCCCGCGGCCTTGGGCCGATCTTCGAGAGGCGAGCCATGAGCGAATCGCACGCCGCCAACACGCATCACGGGCCGAGTCTGAGGGCTTACCTGATGGTGTTTGGGGCACTGAGTTGCGTCACCCTGATCACCTTCCTGGCCAACCTCATTGCCCGCTACAACGAGGGGTTCGTGATGGCCAGCTTTGTCATCATCCTGACGGTGGCCTTTTTCAAGGCCACGCTGGTCGTGCTGTACTTCATGCACATTCTGTTTGATTGGCGCCAGGTCTACATGTTGATCCTTCCGGCCCTGGCCTTGGGGCCGATGCTGATAATCGTGTTACTGCCCGACATCGTGCTGGCGTGGAAATGAGCCTGGCCCCTGCGGGTCCGCCCGCAGGGGCGCCGGCGACGGGCCGATGGCCCGGCCAACCCCGAGGCGGTTACCGCAGTCCCGATCCCGGCCCCGAGGGGATCACGAAGCGCCAGCCATGGCTGGGAACCTGAAGCATGAAACGATCAGCGACGGCTGCAATCGCGGCTTGTAGCTTCTTGGCCGGCTGTTTCCACCCCCCGGCACCTCTCCTCGACGAATACGGGGCCGTGGCCGACTTCGCCCTCACCGAGCGCAGCGGGCGAATCGTCCGGCGAGACGACCTGCTCGGCCGCGTCTGGGTCGCTTCGTTCATCTTCACCTGCTGTACGCAGTCGTGCCCCCAGATCAGCGGCAGCATGGCCCGCTTGCAGCACGAATTGGTCGACCAGCCCGACGTCCGCCTGGTCAGCTTCAGCGTCTACCCCGAGAGCGACACGCCGGAAGTACTGCGCAGCTACGCCGAGGCGTATCGGGCTGATCCGGAGCGCTGGTGGTTTCTGACCGGCCCTAAGGAATCGCTCTACGACTTGATCCGCGGCAGCTTTCACCTGGGAGTCGAGCCGACGACCGGGGCCGCCCGGCGGCCGGGCAACGAAGTGCTGCATAGCTCGAAACTGGTGGTGGTGGATCGGCGAGGAGTCATTCGCGGTTACTTCGACGGCACCAACCCCGACGAGGTGCCCCGCATCGGAGTATGCGTCCGCCGGCTGTTGCGGGAAAAGACATGATCGAGGGCTCAGACCTCCCCGCGGTCAATGCCTCGCTCAACAGCGCCGCCACCCTGCTGTTGCTGGTTGGTTACGCGGCCATCCGGCGGCGAATGGTCCGGCTGCATGTGGGTTGCATGTTGGCCGCTCTGGGGGTCTCGGCGCTGTTCCTGGCGTCGTACCTGTGGTATCACTTCGTGGTCAGGGCGGGGGAGCCCACGCCTTTCTCCGGCCCACCGCTCGTGCGAACGCTCTATCTCGCTATCCTGCTGTCGCATACGCTGTTGGCGATGGTCGCAGCGCCATTGGCGATCTACACGGCAATCCTCGGGTTGACGGGCCGATGGCAACGGCACGTTCGCGTGGCACGGTGGACCCTGCCGATCTGGCTGTACGTCTCGGTGACAGGGGTGGTGGTGTACTGGATGCTTTATCGGCTCTATCCGCCAAATTGAGGCGGTGCTAGAATACAGGTATGAATCGAGTCATCCTGCTTCTGGCGGTGTGTGCGGCCCTTCTCGGTCTGCCGCGGCGGTCTGAGGTGGCGGCCTGTCCGTTATGCGCAGAAATGGCCGAGCAGGCCTTTGGCGCCGAGCAGGATGATGCTCAACGCGAGGCGCGGGCCTACAACCGCAGCATCTATTTCATGGTATCGATGCCCTATCTGCTGTTGGCCGGTCTGGGTCTGCTCTTTTATCGGAGCTGCCGGATGGCGCAGCAGCGCGGTGAGGATTCCGGTAGCTCCACGGCCCGAGTGTTGGAACAAAGTCCCGAGCCTTGAAGCAACATCGCGTAGGCCTGCCGGCGGGTGATGCGTCGCCGGACGGTCCCCGACCCTGAGCGATGCAAACGACGGGGCCCAGACCCATCCATGAGCGTGCCGCGGTTTGTCGGACTCGACGTGGGCGGAACGACCATGAAAGCCGGTGTCGTGGACGACACCGGCCAAGTCCTCAGCTCGGTCAGCCTGCCGACCGAAGCTCATCTCGGACAGGAGTTCGGCCTCCGCCGCATGGCCGAGACCATCCGTGAGGCCGTCAAGGCCGCCGGCGAGTCGTGGGCGAACATCGCGGCCATCGGTGTGGCCACCCCGGGGACGATGGACATCCCCGCAGGAATCATCCTCGACCCCCCGAACCTCAAACCTTGGCGGAACGTACCCGTGCGACAGTACATCGCCGAGACGTTCCGACTTCCCACGGCGTTCCAAAACGATGCCAATGCCGCAGCGTTCGGCGAATACTGGTGCGGCGCGGGCAAGGGCGTCCACAGCATGGTGCTGTTCACGCTCGGCACCGGGGTCGGCGGTGGCATCATCATCGGCGACCAAGTAATCGAGGGCGAGCACAGTCACGGGGCCGAGTTGGGACACATGAAGATCGAAATGACGCAGCCGAGGCAGTGCGGCTGCGGTCGCTGGGGCTGCCTGGAAGCCTACGCCAGTGCCACGGCCGTCGTCCGAAGGACGCACGAAGCGCTGCACCGCGCCCCGGGAACGTCGTCGCTCCAGCGCGTGCTCGACGAGCGGGGTGAGCTGACCGCCCGCGACGTTTTCGACGCCGCTGAGGCGGGCGATGCCTTGGCCGATCGCATCGTCGAGGAGACCACCTTCTACCTGGCGGTCGGGGCGGTCAACATGATGCACACCATCGACCCGAATATGATCGTCTTCGGCGGTGGCATGATCGCCGCCGGCGAGACGTTCCTGCACCGCATCCGTAAGCACATCCAAGAGCTGGCCTTCCCGGTGCCGGCGGCCCATACCCAAGTCTGCTTCGCCCGATTGGGAAGCGAGGCCGGGTTTATCGGTGCTGCCGCCTGCGGTCGGCAGCTCTATCGCCGCTCTCAGTCGTAAAGGCGCCGCACTTGGTCCCGGGCCGTCACTTTCCCTCCGGCCGAGGCGGGTTTGATTGCAACTCTGTCTGCACCTCGCGGATGATGTCCGACTCTTTGTCGTGGTCCTTGAGGAAGAGCTTGGGATTGGCTTTGGCGCTCAACTCGTTGAAGACGTCGCGGATTTTCATCTGCACCTTTTTCTCGATGATCTCGGCTTCGAGTTTGGAGCGCACGTCGGCGAGCTTGACCTTGTCGTCGGCCGGAATCCGCCGGACCAGTTTCAGCACCACGAACCCTTCCGGGGTGCCGATCAGCCGGCTCAGTTCGCCGGGCTGGAGGCGGAACGCTTCCTTTTCCAGCTCTTCGTTGCCGGTGGTATGGCGGCCGAAGGGGGCGATGCGGCCGCCGGTGGCCGACAGCTGCCCGCTGGCTTGGTGGGTGGCCTTGTGCTCGAACGCCTCTTCGCTGTCGCGGAGGGCTTCGTACTCCTTCAAGGCGATCTTCTCTTCATGGCGGGGCCACATGATGATGCGACATTCGACCTTTTCGCCGTAATGGGCCTCGAAGGCCTTTTTCAAGTCTTCCTCCTCGACCCGGACCTGCTGCCGACAGAGCTTGCCGAGCTGGAGTCGGGGTCGGATGACGTCCTCCTTCCACTCAAAAAGCGTCTTGTTGTACTGGCGGAGGATTTTCTCCACGAAGTCTTTTTGGTTGACACTCAAGCGACCGAGGTCTTCGGCGAGGGCCGCTTCGATCTCGGCATTGGTGACTTCGATGCCAGCCTGCTGACATGCCAGGTCGATGATGCGGTGGTTGACCAGAAGCGGAAGTTTAGCAGCGCCGTAGCGGGCGATGAGGTATTCGCCGAGTACTTCCCGGGTCATGGGGAGTTAGCCGAGGATATAAGCCACGACCCGCCGCGAATAGTCGCTATGGCTGGGCGGGGCGAGGGGCGGCTCGTTGCTGGCCGCGGCCGCGCCCTCGGGCGGGGCCGCGTGCAAGCCGTGGGGTTGGCTGGAACGTCCACAGATATAGCCGACCAGCACCAGTCCCAGCAAGGTCGGCACTCGGGTCCACTTGGTTCGATCGGTCTGTATCCGCTGGCCGCACATGGTCGCCTCCCGTGTGTTCAGTCACACGCTGAGAGAGGAGCTATAACGGCCGTCGGCCCACTACGCAAGAGCAGAAGCCCCTCGGGATTTTGGCGGCGGGATGGCTTGGAGCCAAGCACCCTGCATAATCCACGAGGGAGATACCGATGCGATGGAAACCATGGCGGGGGCGCAAACCGCGAAATCGTTTCTCACCTTGATTCATCGTTTCGCCCTTGCGATTCCTCGGTTGGCAATCGCGTCGTGCCTGGTGGGCGTTTCGTCTCCGCGCGCGGGCGCGAAACGATGAATCTCGTCCCGCGGCCAGGCGCACGCGGTCGCTTTTTGCCCTTGCATCTGCCTGAGGCGGTGGTTATACGCTCCCCGTCCTCATTTGCCGTGCGGATGTCTCATGCCTGGCCCCTTTCCGGATGGAGGGTTCTGGCATGTCTTGGCAGTGGCGGTGCTCTCGGCAACGTGGAGGGAAGGGGGGTCTGGTGCGAACGGCGCATGACCGGGCTACTGGATGGTTGCGCCCTTGGCCGGGGATGCTCGTCGCTCCGGCGGTCGCCGTCGTCGGGTTGAGCGGATGTGCCTCCTTTTGGGACGACGTGACCAGCCGCAATTTCACCTGCAAGTCACTCTTCGTCTCCCCTGACCCCTTGGTAGTGTTGCGCGACAGTCAAGATGGCAACGAGCGGGCCAAGGCCCTGCGCTCCTTGAAGGAGCCGAAGCGGCACGGCGGCAGCGACCACGACCAGGACGCGATCCTGAAAATCCTGACGACGGCGGCAACCAGCGACCGCCAGCCGTATTGCCGGCTGGCGGCCATTGACGCCTTGAGCCGCTTTGAGGACCCGCGGGCGGTCCAGGCCTTGATCGATGCATTTGAAGCCGCACCGCAGAGCTTCACTTCCGACATCGCCACGGTCATTCAAGTGCAGGCATTGACGGCCTTAGGAGAGAGGCGTCACCCGAGCGCTCTCGACTTGTTGGTGCGTGTCGTCCGTGAGCCGCCGGCCGCCTCCGACGTTAGCGACCAAGAAAAGCAGCAGTCACTCGATCGCCGCATCGCGGCGGCTCGGGCACTGGGCAATTTTTCCCAATATCAGGCCGCGCAAGCCTTGGTGCACGTGCTTCGCCATGAAAAGGACGTGGCGCTGCGGGCACGGGCTCACGAATCGTTGCAGCGGGCCACGGGAAAGAAACTGCCTCCCGATGCCAAGCAATGGGAAGAGTTGCTGCAACGCAGCCCCGCCGAGCCGAGCCTGGTCGAGGAGCGAAACCGAACCTGGAAACTGCTCAGCTGGTTCTGACCGGCGAAGCGGCCGGGCCGTGGTCTCAGGGATTGCAACCGCGACGCCGTACGAGCGGTCGATTGGCGTTCAGAATCCGTCAGGGCGTAGAGGAGTGACCGATAGGTCGGTGCCCCGCCACCTGTGGTTGCGGGGCGGCGGTTGTCAACCTGTCGCCGGGGCCGGGGCTTCGGGCGTGGGACTGGGCGGCTGTTGAGCCACCCGGCCATCATTCGCGACGGGGGCCGCTTCGCCGCTAGCGCCGTGCGACGGCGCCGGGCTGCCGCGCAGCAACTCCTCGATTTCCTCGCGCGTCATCTCCTCGCGCTGGAAGAGCGCCTCGGCCAAGCGATCCAGATCGGCCCGATTCTTTTCCAGCAATTCGTACGCGCGCTGGTCGGCTTCCCGCAGCAGGCGTTGCACCTCCTCGTCGATGATCTGCGCCGTGCCTTCGCTGAAGTCGCGTGGTTCCTGAATTTCTTTGCCGAGAAAGACGTGTTCCTCACCGATGCGAAACGACATCGGCCCCAGCCGCTCGCTCATCCCCCAATGTGTGACCATGTAGCGGGCCAACCGCGTCGCCTGCTTAAGGTCCATTTCGGCCCCCGCCTCTGGCTGTCCATAGATCAGTCGGTCGGCGGCGCGGCCACCCATATACGTCACCAGGCGTGCTTTGAAGTAGTCGAGGCCGTGGTTGAACCGCTCCTCGTCCGGCACGCTAACGTTGACGCCCAGGGAGCGACCCCGCGGAATGATCGACACCTTCAAGGGCTTGTCGGCGGCCGGCTCCAGCCACGCCACCAGGGCATGACCCGCCTCATGGTAGGCCGTGCGCCGCTTGTCCTCGGGGCTGAGCACTTCCTCGCGTTTGGGGCCGATGATGACGCGGTCGGCGGCCCGTTCGAAGTCGACGCGCTCGATCTTCGACTTCCCCTCGCGGGTAGCCAGCAGGGCTGCCTCATTGACGAGGTTGCGCAAGTCGGCCCCGGTCATGCCGATCATCTTGCGAGCGATGTACTCGAGGTTGACGTCGTCGGCGAGGGGCTTGTTGCGGGTGTGGACTTTCAAGATGGCCAATCGGCCCTGCCAAGTGGGCCGGTCGATGGTGATGTGTCGGTCGAAGCGCCCAGGCCGCAACAGGGCCGAGTCGAGGACGTCGGGCCGGTTGGTGGCCGCCAGAACGATCACCATCTCGTTCGGCTGAAAGCCGTCCATCTCGCTCAGGATTTGGTTGAGGGTCTGCTCGCGTTCGTCCGAGCCGCCCCCCACGCCGGCGCCGCGCATGCGGCCCACGGCGTCGATTTCGTCGATGAACAGCAGGCAGGGGGCGTTTTCCTTGGCGGTTTTGAACATATCGCGGACACGGCTGGCGCCGACGCCGACGAACATCTGGATGAATTCCGAGCCGCTGATGGAGTAGAAGGGAACACCAGCCTCGCCGGCGACGGCTCGGGCAAGGAGGGTCTTCCCTGTGCCAGGGGGGCCGACGAGCAGCACCCCCTTGGGAACTTGGGCCCCCAATCGCTGGAAGCGATCGGGATACTTGAGGAAATCGACGATTTCCTGAAGTTCGCGCTTGGCATTCTCCATGTCGGCCACGTCGTCGAAAGTGACCCGCATCTTGCTCCGTTCGTAGCGGCGGGCGGGGCTCTTGATGTAAGCGGAGAGAAAACTTCCGCCCAACGGGTCGCGGAAACGCGGCAGCAGGAAGAGAAAGATCACCGCCAGCACGAGCAACGTCGGGAGCATCATCGCCAAAAACGAGCCGAGCCAGGCGCCGTGTTCTTCCTCTTGGGCGAACTGCACGTTGGCCTTGCGAAGGCTGGCGATCAGCTGGCCGCGATCATCCATGTGCGGGATCAGCGTCGTGAATTTGCCGTTGCGGACTTTGAGCTTCAGCACCTCTTCGTCGTGCGGGTCGGTGACTTCGGCGACGATGCGGTCGGTGCCGACGAAGGTGACTTTGCTCAATTTCTTGGCTTCGAGGAGTTTGTAGAAATCGCTGAACGGCAGGGTAGAACCGGGATTCAAGGGAAGGAAGACCACCAGGCCGACCACAGCCGTGCCCAGGATAAGGAGCCAGATCCAGCTGTTGGGCATTCCGGGCGAGGGCCGCCGGCGTGCCGGGCCGGGGCTGGGCGGGGTCGAACGGGGGGGCATGGACAAACCTCAGCTCCTTCGACGATCGCTTCGCAAGTCCGTTTTCCTTGGAGTCGCTATAACAAGCCCTCAGTCAGCATAGCAAAAGCGCCCGGGGCTGACTATGTTGCCGGCCGGCGAGGCAACGGCCGGCCGGACGATACTGCACTTGCGACGTCAGGCAGAGGATTAAAGCCGTGTGGCGCCGTCAGAAGCCCTGTTCGGCCGGCACTCGGTCGCCTCGCCACGTCGTGCTTTACACCCGCGCTGGCTGTCACCTCTGCGAGTCTGCCTTGCGGCTCTTGCAGGCAGAACAGACACGGTGCCCCTTTACTCTGGAAATCGTCGATGTGGACAGCCAGGCCGACCTCGCCGCCGAACACGGTGAGTCGGTCCCAGTCGTGGCCATCGATGGTCGAGTGCGCTTTCGTGGCCAAGTCAACCCGGTGTTGCTGCGGCGAGTATTCCGAGATTGAGGGCTTCAGACCCCGAGGGATGCCAGAGCGGTAACCATCGCACGGTGTTGGGGACCGGAATAGGGACCAGAATTGGGATGTGGCGTGTCAGCCGGCCAATCGCCACGAGTGGCTAGAGACTTCGCCGGGGCGCAGCCCCAGGTGGACCTCAATGACCTCGTCGCCGGGGCTGGCGCCGAAGCCGTCGGCCAATGCCCGGTCGGTTGCTTCCCCGTCGGCCAGGTCCTCGCGATGGACCACGAAGACGTCCGGCCGGCGGGCGGCAGCCGCCGCCAGAAAGTCGGTTAACTCCGCCCGCACTTCCCAGTCCCAGGAAACACCCGGATAGAGACGTTGCAACCACTCTGCCAGGTGTTGAGCTACCAGGGAACGCGGTGGAAGGAGATAGAACGTGGCCACGATGCCATCCTCCGGCAAGTTCCGGCAGCAAGATCGGCAAGGGAAGGGACGTGGCTTGCCTGGCAGGGCCCGTGCCGGGCGCGATGCGGCCCGAACGGGGTCGTCGTTGTCGAAACAATCCCGTCGCCCGGCACGACCGGCCTTTCACGGCGTCAGGCGTTGTCGGGCGGCTTCGAAAATCTGCTCCAATTCCTGCCGACGCCGCGGGCTGTCGAAGGAGGCTTGGTTCTGCACCCAACCAAGCATGCGGTCGAGCAATTCCAGCACCATCGCCTTCGCCATCGGCTCGGGCGTCATCGGCCGACCCTCGACCTGGAGATAGATCGGCGAGGAATGGGCGGCGGCGTCGGGCCCCCAACAGCGTGCCGCCAGCCAGCCGCTGGCCGGCACGTCGATATCGCCGTCCATGACCGCGGCAGACGGGGTGCCCCCCGCCTCGGCAGCGGCGACCACGATGCCATCCCGAACCAACTCCAGCCGTTCCAACGGCGCCAGGGACTTGGCTTGGGCATGGACCCGCACCGTGGCACCCGCGTGCGGCAGGTCAATGACGGCGCCGGGGTCTAACCCATTGACACTGAAATCGAGCCACGGGCCATTCGTGACCACGGTCCGCCCGGCCCGCACGGCCTCGATCCAGTGGCGATACGTGAAAGGCTCGCCGTGCGCCAGCCGGGCGTAGGTTCGAGGCGTGCCCAAGCGCATGGCGTTGCTGACCTTGCCGCTGCCGCCCACCAGGGGCACCCGCAGGCCGGCGTTCAGGAAGCGGTACCACTCGTGGTGTTGTTCCCGGCACCAGCGCAGGGAGTTGACCTCGATGGCGTCGATCTTCCCCAGGACCAGGTCGGCCAACCCCTCGCCAATCAGGCCATGCGGTCGGCCGGGACGGTCCAGCTCGACCTGGGTCCAGACCGTCAGGCCATGCTTGCGATGGCATTGGTCGCACCAGTCGGCAAGCGTCCAGTCGTAGACGCCCGGGGGGTGTCGGCCGATGGTCAGCGGAAAGACGGCCCGATGGCAATTCAGCAGGCCGAGGGCGCCGAGGACGCCGCCATCGTTGAAGGTGTTGACCACGACCTGGTGGCCGGGCATCTCCAAGGCGGCTGTCTGGCCGCTGAAGGCCAGCAGTTGCGGCAGCGAAGCGGTGGGTCGGCCCGGTCCGGGGGGCCACTCCATGGCCAACAGATTGACGACCGCCAGGTCTTCGGCCGCGCCTTCCAACAAGGCGGCGTGCGGCGAGAGAAAATGGGCCCGGGTGTCGCCCGAGTACCAGCCGTCAGCCCGCGGGTCGACCCAGCGCTCGATCGAAAAACGGAGTGCCAACTTGCCGGTGCCGACCTGGGTCTCCTGCTTGATCGGCACGTATTCAGGGCCTTTATAGATTTCAACCCACAAGGGGTCGGGAGGCAGGCGGATTTCACAGGTGCCGTCGATGTACGCCCAGCGCTTGCCGTTCCGGGCCAATTGGCCTCCCACGTCCTCGCCCACGCCCGTGGCGAACTCGGCTAGGCGCCCCCAAGGCGCGAAATACTCGCCGGCAGCGTTAGTGAATCGAATCCGCACCGGCGTGGGCCGGCCTGTGGCGGCATCGTTGACCCGAACGTGAACCGTGTGCAGCGGACCACTCACCGATACTCAGCCCCAACCCGCTCGAGGATCGCCTTGAAGGCCGCCACCGCCTTTGGAAACAGTTCCGGTCCCGTCACCCCGCCGGTGGGGCCGCCGCCGAGCAGGTGCGGCTCCAAGGTCGCAAAGCCGTCGTAGCCTCGGGCCACGGCGTCTCGCATGACATCCTCGATACGGCCGTCCCCTTCACCCGCCAATCGTCCGTGGGCCTCGCCCCTCACCCAGTCCTTGATGTGGAAGTGGACCGTCCACTCCCGCGTCATTTCCCAGGCCTTCCAGGGATCGTGGCCGCCAAACACATAGTTCGCCGGATCGTACACTGCCCGGAAGCAATCGCGGTCGACCGTCTCCAGGAGGTCGACCACCCGCTCGGGATCTTCCCCATAGATGTTATGTTCATTCTCATGCAGCAGTCGGACACCGGCCTTCTCCGCCAGCTTGCACTTTTCCCACATGCGATCGAGGATCTCACGCCGCCAGTTGTCCCACTCGCCGCCGTCGGGGAGATAGTAGCTGAATAGGCGAATGTTGGGCGTGTCAAAGATTCGGCACAGCTCCAAGGCACGCCGAAACCGCTGCAAATGAGGCTCGAACGGCTGGTCGAGCTTGACCTTGCCGATGGGCGAGCCAATGGCGCTGAGCCGAAAGCCGTGCCGATTCAGCAGCGACTTCAGCTCCTGGATCTGCAAGTCGGTCAGGTCAAGGACATTGGTCTTGAGGATCGATCGCAGCTCGATGTGGCACACGCCGCATGCTTTTAGGACATCGACCTGCTGTTGCGGATCGGGGCTGATTTCGTCGGCAAAGGCACTGAGCGTGAACATGAGCGTCTCCGAGGCGGCAAGCGGCGGCATGTTGCCGCCGCGTGCGGTCGGCGGGGCTGACCCGCTCCAAAATTTCCTATTGCTTGCCGAACACCAGCGTGGCGTAGGGCCGTTTCTGGGCATCGCGGACGATGCCAATGCCCAGGTCTTCATATTCGGCGTTGAGGATATTGGCCCGGTGGGGCGGCGACATCATCCAGGCTTCGACCATCTCTCGCGGACTTTCCGCACCGTGCAGGATGTTCTCTCCGACCCGCCTCCGTACGTAGCCGGCTTCACGGACGCGGTCGGCGGGGATTTACCGTCGAGCTGGTGCTCCAGTTTCTCCTGTCGGGCCATGTTCATCGTATGAAGCCGGGCGGCCCGGGTGAGGGCGGCGTTCAGCTTCAGAGGCGGCAGCTGCTCCTTGGCGCGCTCGGCATTGACCCGTTCGAGCAGCTCCTTTTCCTCGGGGCTGAGTTCAATCTCGTCTTTGGCCAGCCCCTCGATGCTCAACAAGGCCCACATAGACACAGCGATCAGCAGTTGTCGTCGGCTCATGGATATGCACTCCTCTGACGGATGCAACCGTCGCGATTGTCGCCGGAAATGCGCGCCAATGCAACGGACGGAAGCTGTCATTCCGACAGGACCGGGCGAAGTGGCCGCGCCAAGTTGGCAGCGGCGCCGTGGTCTGCTGTCCCGGGACTCTCTCCCTAACTGCTTCTCTTAATGACGGTTGCGATCGGTTCTAGAGCGGGGCACGAAACTTGCTCATCCTTGAGCGACCGACGCTCCGACGGAGTCAGACCATACCGACGGAAGGAGAAAATCGATGCGACTCAGGCCGTTGGGAGATCGGATTGTCGTCCGGCGGGACGAAGCCACCGACAAAACTGCGGGAGGCATTGTGCTGCCGGACACGGCGCGGAACAAGCCGCAGCGCGGTAAGGTCCTCGCCGTGGGGCCGGGGAAGCTGCTGAAAGACGGCACGCGCCGCCCGTTACAGGTCAAGCCCGGCGACAGCGTGTTGTTTACCTCTTGGGCGGGGGACGAATTCAAGGAGCAGGGAAGCAATGACCACTTCCTCATCATGCGCGAAGGCGACGTCCTCGCCGTGCTTGAGGAATAATCGTGGGACGCCGGTCGCCCCATTGCGTTGGTGTTGTCGACCGGGGGCTTGGCAGCCTCGGTTCCGCGTCCGCCAATTGAGGGAGATTCCAAGGTCGTCAATTACGAACGGGAGGCAGAATGGCTGCGAAACAGATTGCCTTTGATCAGGAAGCCCGCGAAGCGATGCGCCGCGGCATCAGCAAATTGGCACGGGCCGTTAAGGTCACGCTCGGGCCGAAGGGGCGGAACGTGATCCTCCAGAAGAGCTTCGGCTCGCCCACCGTCACCAAGGACGGCGTGACCGTGGCCAAAGAAATCGACTTGCCGGATCACTACGAAAACATGGGCGCCCGCATGGTCCGCGAAGTCGCCTCCAAAACAAGCGACGTGGCCGGCGACGGCACCACCACCGCCACGGTCCTGGCTGAGGCAATCTTCAACGAAGGCCTCCGCGCCGTCGTCTCCGGCTGCAACCCGATGCTGATGAAGCGGGGCATCGAGAAGGCCGTCGAGGACATCGTCGAAAAACTCCAGAAAATGAGCATCCCCGTGAAGTCCAAGAAGGACATGGAGGCCGTCGCCACCGTGGCCGCCAACGGCGACAACGAAATCGGCCGCATCATCGCCGAGGCCATGGAACGCGTAGGCAAGGACGGCGTCTTGACCGTCGAAGAGGGCAAGACGCTGGAAACGACCCACGAATTCGTCGAAGGGATGCAGTTCGACCGCGGCTACCTCTCGCCGTACTTCGTCACCGATCCCCAGAAGATGGAGTGCGAACTGGAGGATCCCTACATCCTCATCCACGAAAAGAAAATCTCCTCCAACAAAGACCTCGTCCCGGTGCTGGAAAAGGTCCTCAACACCGGCAAGCCGATCCTGATCATCGCCGAGGAGGTCGAAGGCGAAGCCCTGGCCACGCTGGTGATCAACAAGCTCCGGGGCACCTTCAAGTGCGCTGCCGTCAAGGCCCCCGGCTATGGCGACCGTCGCAAGGCCATGCTCGAAGACATCGCCATCCTGACCGGCGGCCGGGCCTTGTTTGAAGACCTCGGCATCCAGCTGGAGAACGTCCAGCTGAGCGACCTGGGCCGCGCCAAGAAGGTCAAGATCGACAAGGACAACACGACGATCATCGAAGGCGCCGGGAAGAAGCAGGCCATCCAAGGCCGCATCCAGCAGATCCAGCGCGAGCTGGAGAAGAGCACCAGCGATTACGATAAGGAGAAGCTGAGCGAGCGGATCGCCAAGCTCTCAGGCGGCGTGGCCAAGATCATGGTTGGGGCGGCCACCGAAAGCGAGATGAAGGAAAAGAAGGCCCGCGTCGAGGATGCCATGCACGCAACCCGGGCGGCTAACCAGGAGGGTATCCTTCCGGGCGGCGGCGTCGCCCTGTTGCGGGCCGCCGAGGGCCTCAAGCCCAAGGGATTGAGCCACGACGAGGAGGTCGGCTACAACATCGTCGTCCGGGCCTGCCGGGCGCCGATCGTGCAGATCGTGGAAAATGCCGGCGAAAACGGCGTGGTGGTGGCCAACAAAGTCCTCGAGGAAAGCTCACCCAACTACGGCTACGACGCTCGCCTCGGCCGTTATTGTGACATGGTCAAGGAAGGGATCATCGACCCGACCAAGGTGGTGCGCTGTGCCCTTCAGAACGCTGCCAGCGTTGCTACCCTCCTGCTGACCAGCGATGCCTTGGTCGCCGAACTGCCGAAGGAAGAGAAGAAGCCGGCGGGCGGTGGCGGCGGCGAAGACCTCTACTGAGCCGCGGCCCAGGCCGCAGGCACGTTGGCCCGTGGTTTCGGCCGGTCGGCCGAAACCACGGGTTTTTTGTCCCGTTACGACCTCAATTGCGGTTGATCGTTTCGTCGAGGTTGAGGATCAGATTGGCGACCAACGTCCAAGCCGCGGTCTCCGACACGGGGGCCACATTTCGCGGCGCTGATTCGCCCACGGTGATCACCCGCCGGGCGGCTTCCAGATTGGCTTCGTAATACTTCTGCTGCGTGGCCAGGAATTGCCGGACCAGTCGCTGCTCCTCGGCGTCGGGCCGACGGGCCAGGACGGTGCGATAGAGGAACTCGATCCGCTGCTCCGGCGTCTGGCCTCCCTCCGCCAAAGCACGCTCGGCGAGGGCGCGGGCCGCCTCGAAGTGCTGGACGTCGTTGAGCAGCTGTAACGCCTGCATCGGCGTGTTGCTCCGCTCCCGCTTCGTGCAGAATTGCTCCCGGTTCGGCGCGTCGAAATTGCTCATAAACGGCGGCGGGGCCGTCCGCTTCAGAAAACAGTAAATCGACCGGCGATACAGGGCATCGCCGTGGTCCTGGAGGTAAAAGCGCGTGTTGCTGTCGGCGTAGCCAACCGGCTCCCAGATGTTGGGCGGCTGATACGGCTTGACCCCTTTGCCTCCCATCTGAAGCTGAAGCAGCCCGCTGACGAACAACGCGTTATCCCGAATCTGCTCGGCGTCGAGACGAATCCGCGGGCCGCGAGCCAGCAGGCGATTCTCCGGGTCACGAAATCTCAACTCTGGGGTCAGGCGCGCCTGCTGCCGGAAAGTCGCCGACGTCACTAGCAGCCGCATTAGTGCCTTCACGTCCCAGCCCGACTCACGGAAGTGGACCGCCAGCCAATCGAGCAACTCCGGGTGACTGGGCGGCTCTCCCTGTGATCCGAAGTCGTAGCTCGTCTTGACCAGGCCCGTGCCGAATACCTGCTGCCAGAAGCGGTTGACCGTCACGCGGGTCGTCAGGGGATGGTCGTCGGCCAATAACCACCGGGCGAGGTCGAGGCGGGTGGCCCGGCCGTTCGGTTTCTCCTTCCGGAGAGGCGGAAAAATCGCGGGAACATCCGGCTCGACCTTTTCTCCCGGCTTGTCGTACTGTCCGCGAAGCATGACGAACGCCTGCCGTGGCTGGTCGAGTTCGCGGAAGATCATGGTGCCGGCTGCACCTTCTTCGATCGCCAGGCGGGCTGCCCGCGCCTCGTCCCAAGTCCGGCGCAGCGCGGAAAACTCGGCATCCGTCGGCCGCGCCAGGTAGGCCAAGTAATACTCCCGCAATTTCAACCACAGTTCCGGTTTCGTCGGCTTGTCCGGGCCCTGCCGCAGAACCCCTTGCAGCTCGCCGGGCAGGTCGGGGAATATGGGCCTCCCGGTGGACAGGCGCCACCACGCCCGGAACGACGCCCGCGGGTCGGTGGCCGTGGTGCTCGTGCCGTGCAAATGGAAACTGTCCCAATAAACCACGCCGCCGGTGTGTTGCAGGCTGATGGATTCCACCCGCTGTCCTGGCTGAAGACCCATCTCTTCGGCGGTGAATTCGAGCCGCGTCCACGCGCCGGCCGGCGGCAGCGGGCCACGGCGGCGAGCTGCTGCCATCTGCGGAATGCTGCCGTCCAAGGAGCCTTCTTCGCCCCAGCCGATGCGACGCTTGCCGCCAGCATTCAGGTCGATGACCACCGCCTGAGGCACGTCTTTGGGGTCGATCCGCAGCCAAACCTCGAAGCGCCCGCCCTCCGGTACGGTGAGCGGCATCAGCTGGCATTGGATGACCGTCTCAAAGAATCGCGATGCCGCCTGCCGGAGCACCCGCCGCCCGGACGGTGCGCCGAAATCGGGATCGACGATCCAGTCTGGCGGATTGCGCAGCGTGTTGCGCACCGTCACCCCCAGGGGGAACGAGTCATCGAAGACGGTTTCCGAAACGTCCTCCTGCTCCGGCGGAAGTTCAGCGGGATCAAGATAGTCCAGGTCGCGGACGGCGTGCTCCAACCGCTGCCTGACTTGCGACTCGCGGCGACGCAACTCGTCGAGGGCGGCCTGCTGCTCCGGGGTCAGAAGTTGCACGAAGGGGGCCGTGTTGTGGACGTTGCCGTCCATCGCCGGGTCGGCAGCGCTGTAGAAAAACGCATACAGCGAGTAGAACTCCTTCATCGTCAGCGGATCGTACTTGTGGTCGTGGCAGACGGCGCAGCCGCCGGTCAGCCCCATCCAGGTCTGAATGACGGTGCTGGTACGATCGACGGCGTAGCGGTAGGTGAACTCGGCCGGGATCGAGCCGCCTTCGCTGGTGGTGACGTTGCAGCGGTTGAAGCCCGTGGCCGTCAGCTGCTCGAGCGTCGGGTTCGGCAGGAGGTCGCCGGCGAGCTGCCAGAGCGTGAAGCGATCGAACGACAGGTTGTCGTTGAAGGCCTTGATGACCCAATCGCGGTAGGCCCACATCGAGCGCTCGTTGTCCAGGTGCAGGCCGTGGGTATCAGCGTATCGCGCCACATCGAGCCAATGACGGGCCATTTCCTCGCCATAGCGCGGCGACTGAAGATAGCGATCGACCAGGCGTTCATATGCATCCGGCGCCGTGTCCGCCAAGAAGGCGTCCACCTCGGCGACCGTCGGCGGCAATCCCGTCAGCGTGAAAGCCACCCGTCGGATGAGCGTGGGCCGATCCGCCTCCGGCTGAGGGGAGAGGCCCTCCTTCTCCAGACGGGCAAGGATGAATCGGTCGATCGCATTCCGTGGCCACGAGGTATGCCGCACCGCCGGTTCCGCCGGCTTCACCGGCGGCTCAAAGGCCCAGTGCTTCTGATAGCGGGCGCCCTGTTCGATCCAGCGCCGGATCGTTTCCTTCTGCTCGGCAGTCAGCCGCTTGCGGCTTGCCGGCGGTGGCATGAGCGTATCAGGGTCGGAGGACGTAATCCGCTGCCACAACGCGCTCCCTTTGAGGTCACCCGGCTTGATCGCCGCGGAGCCGTTCCGATCGGCATAGGCCCCCTCGGGGACGTCCAGGCGCAACCCGGCTTTCCGTTGCTTGGCGTCGAAGCCGTGGCAGGCGAAACAGTTCTCCGACAAAATCGGCCGAATGTCCCGATTGAATTGGATTTCCGTCGTCCCATCGGCCGATGGCAGCGCCGCGAGGAATGTCACAAGGCTGGGGAGCATCATGGCGGGACACGTCCTTCTGCCGGCACAAGGGTACCGCGACAGGTGCTGGGCCTGTCGGGAAAGAGGGTAGGATGGTACGCCGCTATTTTACACCGCGGGACCAAGAAAGGGAGAAAAGAAATCGAAAAACTGACGTCCGACGCCAGAGGAGGGAGGGCACCTCAGCCGACGACCGGCAGGCGGACCCGCCCGCCAGGCGGGTCCGCCTGGGGCAGGTGGCCTCGGGCCGCCTCTTCTCGCTCCCAGTTCTCGATCTCTTCAACCAGCGCGTCGACCATTTCGTGCTCCAAGACGTGGCGGACAATCTCACCGCGCTTGAAAATCACGCCCTTGCCCTTGCCGGCGGCGATCCCTAAGTCCGCCTCACGGGCCTCGCCCGGGCCGTTGACGACGCAGCCCAGAACGCTGATTTTCACCGGCGTCTTGCGACCGCCCATCCGCTTCTGGAGTTCGGCCATCAGCTCTTCGAGGTTGATCTCGATGCGACCACAGGTCGGACAGGCGATCAACTCTGGCTTCCGCACCCGCCGCTGGGTGGCTTGGAGAATGTCGTAGGCCGTTTCAATCTCGACCTCTTTCGGCGCCAGCAGGCTGACACGGATCGTGTCACCGATGCCATCAAGGAGGATCGCCCCCAGGCCGGCGGCTGATTTGATGGCCCCATACGGCGGCTGGCCCGCCTCGGTGATGCCGATGTGCGTCGGGTAGTGGCATTGTTTGGCGTACAGCCGATACGCCTCCACCGACGTCAGCACGTCGCTTGACTTAAGCGACACCACTAAGTCGTAATACCCCTCTGCCTCGGCGATTTCGATGTAGCGCAGGGCGCTCTCCACCATCGCGGGCGGGCAGGGAAAACCGTACTTCTCAACCAGGTCCCGCTCCAGGCTGCCGGCGTTCACGCCGATGCGCATGGGCACCCCTTTGTCTTTCGCCTTGCGAATGACCTGCCGATAGCGCTCGTAACTACCGATGTTGCCGGGGTTGATACGGATTTTGTCGATGGGATGGTCCAAGGCCGCCAACGCCATCTTGTAGTCGAAGTGGATGTCGCAGACGAGCGGGATATGGATGCGCTTCTTGATTTCCCCCAGGACGTCGGCATCCTCTTTCTTCGGGACCGTGACGCGGACGATTTCGCAGCCCGCTTCCTCCATGCGGAGGATTTCGGCGACCGTGGCCTCCACGTCCCGGGTGTGCGTCGTGGTCATCGACTGCACCCAGATCGGGTGGTCCCCGCCGACAATCTTGTCCCCGACAGCCACTTCCCGCGTCTTGTGGCGCGCAAACTGGTGCTGGTACGTCATCCGCAACCTCGCTGCGAAGGGTGCCGGCGGCCGCCGGCCAGGTCAGTTCGCAGACATGGTAGTTTTCCGGCGGGCAAAGCGTCAAGGCAGGGCGGACCGGCCTAGTTAGGCCGACGTCATGGCATCAGCCGAAGGAGCAAGAGGTTCAATACTCCTGGAAGCAGGACCGCTGAGGATCGGAGCAAAGCTCGAGGCTGACGTCGCCGTCGTCGGGGCCGAGGTTTTTCTGCGTCCGCAGGCAGGTGAACTCCGTCATCCCAGCCTGGTATTCGGGATCGCTTTCGAAGGCTTCGCCGTACACGGCCATCGCCTTGCAGTAGAGGTACATGCAGCGGGGTCGGGGAATTGATGTCTCGGACATGGCCGGAGCCTGCAAAGCAGCAAAAATTCATCGTTTCGCGCGCGCCGAAACGAGCGCGAAACGATGAATCTAACAACGATTAACCGACTGCCACGCAGAGCGGTGGATTACACCTCCCAGTACTTTTTCCGATGCGCGGCCGTCAGGATGGCGCGCTTGACCGCCACCTCGACAAGTTTGACTTTGTAACCGTTCTGACTTAGTGGTTTGGCGCCCTCGGTGGCAGCCTTGCCGGCCGCCGCGGCCGTCACCTCGGTCACCTCCTTTCCTTCCAGGGCCTTGGCCGCCGCCGCCGCGATGTGCGGCGTCGGCGCCACATGACCGAGGACCACGCGGACGTCACTGGCCCGACCGGCGTCCAGCTTAAAGGCGACCGCGGCCTGGACGAGCGGCCAGTCGTACGACTGCTTGTGCCGAACCTCGTAGCTGGCGTTTTGCAACCCGACGAGCGGAATCGTGACGCTGAGGACCACCTCATTCGGAGCCAACACGTGTTCGCGCTGGCCCGCCGAGCTGGGCGCCTGGAAGAACTTAGCCAATTCGATGGTCCGGCTTCCCTGGGGCCCCTGCACTTGGGCCGTGGCCCCCAAGGCGATCAGGGCCGGCGCCAGCGTCGACGGATGCACCATGACGCACTTGTGGCCCTGGGTGAAGATGGCGTGGTACTGATTTTCGCCATCGAGGGCGTAACACTTGTTGCCCCCCTTGAGGCAGCAGGAAACGTGCTCGTCGCGGAAGTACCAGCAGCGGTTGCGCTGGCAGAGGTTGCCGCCAAGCGTCCCCATGTTGCGGATCTGCGGACCTCCGATTTCACCGGCCGCCGTGGTCAGGGCCGGTACGGTGTCGCGCAAGCGCGGGTGCTCGGCAATCTCCGCGAGTTTCGTCCCCGCCCCGATGGTGATGGCGGAGGCGTCCACCTTGATGCCGCTCAGCTCCCGAATCCCCGTCAGGCTGACGACCCGCTCCGGCTGGGCGACGTATTCCTTTTGCAGGTCGAGCAGGTCGGTGCCGCCTGCCAACAACTCGGTCGGTCCCCACTTGGTTTCCAACAAGGCCACGGCCTGGGCCACGGTCTCCGGCCGATAGTAGGTAAAATTCCTCATGCCTTTCCCCCCTTCTGGGCAAGAGCCGCCAGCACCCGGTCGGGCGTGAATGGTGCGAACGGCACACGCACGCCAATGGCATTGAAAATGGCATTGCTGATGGCCGCGGCCGTGGAAATCGTCGGCGGCTCGCCGATCCCAATGACGCCGCGCTCCGGCATGTCGTACATGTGGACTTTGATCCGTGGCATGTCCTTGATGCCGCCGAGCTTGTAAAACTCCATGTCGGCATTGACTTGCCGTCCGGTGTGCCGGTCCATGATCCGCTCCTCAAAGAGGGCGTAGTTAAGCCCCATGATGACGCCTCCTGCCACCTGCGATTCGCAGGTCAGCAGATCCACGATCATGCCGCAATCCTGGACCGCCACCACTTCCGTGCAGCGGACCACGCCCGTCTCGGTATCGACGACCACTTCGGCGATCTGCACGCCTCCGACTTGGCCGTTGGAAATGTTGGCGTTTTCCCGCTGCTGGGAGAGTTTCTGGTTCCAGACCCCGGTCCCTTTGGCCTGATCCATGCCAAGCCGGGCACAGGCCTCCTTCCACGACCACTTCTTGCCGCTCGCTTTGTCCACCACACTTGCCTTCTCGATGGCCAAGTCTTCCGGCTTGGCCCCGAGCCGCGGAGCGATCTTGGCGAACAGGTCGTCGCGGGCATTGCACGCGGCTTGCAAGGTGGCCGGCGCCTGCGAAGGGCAGGTCGTGCTGCCGCCGGAGCCGGACGAACTCCCTAGTTGGCTTTCCCCGATGCGGACGGTGATGTCGCCCGGTTCCAGGCCGAGGATTTCCGCCGCCACCAAAGCGTTGACCGTGCGTTGGCCGGTGCCCAAGTCCTGGGTGGAGCTTTCGACAAGGACCGAGCCATCGCGGCTGATGACGATCGTGACTTCGTTGGGCTGTGCCGAGGCGAAGCCGCCCCAAGTGTGCAGCGCCATGCCGATGCCCCGCTTGATCGGGCCTTCCTCGGCCCCGGGCGGGTGCCATTTTTTCTTCCAATCGGCCAGCTGGGCCGCGATTTCGATTTCCTTGCTGTACAAGCTGTGCCGGATCGCCAGGAAGGACGTGGGGTCGTTCTTGGCAGCCGTCGGGTCGTTGGGCGGCAGGTTTTTGAGCCGCACCACCATCGGGTCGAGGCCGAGCTTGGCAGCCAAGTCGTCGATGGCGCATTCCGTCAGGAGGCAGTTTTGCGGATGGCCCGGGGCCCGCATGGCGCGGGCCGCTCCCGCGTTCAGTCGCACAATCGCGTGGTTGCGTTTCCAGTTCGGGATGGCGTCTTGGTAGACGTACGGGAGCAAGCCCATGTTGACGGTGGCGGCGTTGCCGATCCCGGGGGTGCCATAACAATCGACCTCGTAGGCCGTGATCAGGCCGTCCTTGGTGCCGGCAATTTTGACCTTGCCGTAGGCCGACGGGCGATTTCCGGCCACAGTAATCTCTTCGGCGCGGTCGAGCATGAGTTTCACCGGCGCGCCGGCCTTTTTCGCCAGCTCGGCGGCGGCGATTCCCTGAACATCCGGGCCAAACTTGCTGCCGAAGCCCCCGCCCATGTAATGCGTGATGCACTTGACCTTAGCGGGCGGCAGCTTGAAATGTTGGGCCAGGGCGGCCGCCGTGCCCACCACAGCTTGAGTCGAGCACCAGACGGTCAGGTTGCCGTCTTTGTCCCATTCCGCCACCAGGCCGTGCGATTCCAGGCATTGATGGCAGACCGTGGCCGCGCCGTACTCCCCTTCGATCACGGCATCGGCGGTTTTGTACGCGGCCTCGACATTCCCCTTGGTGGCTTCAGCGACGCGGTTGACATTCGACTTGCCGGCGCCGCCAACCGTCTTTTGCTCGGGGTGTTCCAAGGCGTCCTTCTCACGGACGAAGAATGGCAGCACCTCGTATTGCACCTTGACCGCTCGCAGGGCATCGGCCAGGTGTTCCTCGGTGTCGGCCGCCAAGGCGACGATTTCGTCCCCGGCATAAAACAGTTCCTTGCCTTCGTTGGCGATCAGGTGGGTGGCCTTCACACCGGGCATTTTTTCTGCCACCGACAGGTCGATTTTGACGAGCCGGGCATGGGCATGCGGACAACGGAGGATGGCGGCGTGGAGCATGCCGGGGCGATTGTAGTCGTAGCTGTATTTGGCCGTGCCGGTGGCCTTTTCCGGGCCGTCGATCCGGCGGACGCGAGTGCCGATGAGGCGACGTTGCTTGGGCCAGGGATGGGCGGCTTTTTTGGCTTCGTTTTGCATGATCAGGCCCCCTTTCCTTCCTTGCCGCACAGCTCAGCGATGGCGTGCCGCATCTGTTCGTAGGTGCCGCAGCGGCAGATGTTGCCAGCGAGGGCTTCTTCGATTTCCGCCGGCGATGCTTTGGGGTTTTTGTCCAGCGCCCCGCGCAGGGCGACGACGAACCCCGGGGTGCAAAAGCCGCATTGCTGCGCGTCGTACTTGACGAAGGCCGCCGCCACGGCGTCGAGCCGGCCGTCAGCCGCCAGGGCCTCGGCGGTCTTGATGTCGTGGCCGCGGGCCTCCAGCGCCAACATGGTGCAGGCGTAGATCGGCTTGCCGTCGAGCAGCACGGTGCAGGCGCCGCAGGTGCCCCGGTCGCAGACCCGCTTGCAGCCCGTGACGTCCAGGTAGTTCCGCAAGGCGTCGAGCAGCGTGACCCGCGGTTCGACGGCGGTGGTCATTTTCTTGCCGTTGACCGTCAGCTGAATCTTGACCGGACCAGGCCCCAGGGCCACCGGCGCCTTGGCGTCGGCCTCGGCGGCGGGCGCCGCCGGGCCGACCAGGGCCGTCGTGGCCGCAACCATGCCCGATCCCTTCAGGAACTGACGGCGTGACAGCCCCGGCCCGTTCCTGCCGTGTTCCTGTGCGTCGTTCATCGCTCAGGACCTCCCCTGGTGGTGCGTGTTCATGGTTGGGAGCTTGGCGACGCGGCGAAGAAGTTCTCGACCCCTTCGACCCCCCAACGGTGCGATCGCCAAGCGGACACGATTGTAAGGCCCCTTCCTCCCCGGAACAAGCAGCAACCTGCCAAAAAACCGACCGAAACCGCCGACCCCGGTTTTCGCCAACCGTCAGCCGCCGGTCAGTTCCCAGCGGCGGCGGACGTGCTCGAGGATTCGGGCGTGGTCGAAGGCCAGCGGCGGTAGCTGGTCGAGGCGGTGCCACGCAACCTCCGCGGCGTCATCCGCCGCCTGCGGCATGGCCTGATCCGCCTTCACCCGGGCGCCGAAGACGATGCTCACCGTCCAGCCGCGCGGGTCACGTCCCGGATCGCCAAACGCCCCCAGCTGTTCCAGCTCACCGACCTCCAGACCGGTTTCTTCGCGCAGTTCGCGCCGGGCCGCCGCTTCCAGCGCCTCGTGCTCATCTACAAACCCACCCGGCAAGGCCCACGAGCCGGCAAACGGCTCGTGGCGACGCCGGATCAGGAGTACCCGCGGCCGCGGCTCCGCCGTCACCAGGGCGATGTCCACGGTGACCGCCGGTCGGGGATAGTCGTAGCAATACCGCTCCTTTGCGTTCACGAGGAACACTATACTTGCTCCAACGTCGAGCCGACAGTCGCCCTCGGCCCGTGGCCGCGCCGCACCCGTGGCTTGGACCGTCAACCCGCGTTGAGATCCCTCCCATGTTCGACATCGTGATTCGTCAGGGCCGGATCATCGACGGCAGCGGCCTGCCGTGGTTTCGCGGAGACGTTGGCATATGCAATCAGCGCATCGCGGCGATCGGGAACCTCAGCGGGGCCGAAGCGCGACTCGCGATCGATGCCCGCGATCGGGTCGTGTGCCCGGGGTTTGTCGATGCTCACGTCCACGGCGACCTGATGCTGCTGGCCGATCCTTATCACGAGCCAGCGATTCGTCAGGGCGTGACCACGTACATCCTCGGCCAAGACGGCGTGGCCATGGCGCCGGCGTCGGCGCCGACCCTGGAGTACATGCGCCGCTACACCGCCGGTTTCAGCGGCACTCCCGAGTTACCCCACCGCTGGGCGAGCGTGGCGGACTACCTGGCGTGCTTCGACCGCACCACGGCCGTCAACGTCGCTGTCCTCGTTCCCAACGGCAACGTCCGCATGGAGGTGATGGGATTGGAGCGGCGGCCGCCGACGCCCGCCGAGTTGGGCAGGATGGGTCGGCTGGTCCGGCAAGCGATGGAAGAGGGCGCCGTCGGCTTGTCCTCGGGGCTGGACTACATTCCCAGCCGCTACGCCGAAACCAACGAGTTGATCGCGCTATGTCGGGCAATCGCGCCTGACGGCGGGGTGTACGTAACCCACATGCGTCGGTATGACGCGGAAGGAATGCCGGCGTCGATGGAGGAGGTGTTCCGCATCGGACGGGAGGCCGGGGTGCCGGTGCACATCTCTCACTTCAACAGCCCGGCGGCGCTGGCCCTGCCCCGCGTGGACGCGGGGCGGGCCGAGGGGTTAGACGTCACGTTCGACTTGTATTGCTACTTGGCGGGCAGTTCCATCTTGGCGATGGTGGCGCTGCCGCCCGAGGTCCAGGAAGGCGGTGTGGAGGCGACTTTGGGGCGCCTGCGAGACCTGGAAATCCGGCAGCAGCTGCGGCGCGGTCCCTGGCAGCCGCGAGGTCCGCTGGAGGAGGTGCGGCTCAGCTTCGTCGCCGCGGCAGAACACCGCCACCTGGAGGGGATGACCCTGAGTGAGGCCGCCGCCGAACTCGACTTGCCCATCGCCGACGCGGTGTGCGAGTTGCTCCTTGCCTCGGAGTTGGCGGTTGGTTGTATCGCCCCGCACCGCCACCGCACCGAGGCCGACATCCAGGCCATGATGCAGCACCCAGCCATGATGGCCGGCAGCGATGGCATCTTCACCGGCAGCCGGCCACATCCGCGCGGTTGGGGATGCTTCGCCCGCTACCTCGGCCACTATGTCCGCGCCGGCACTTGGACCCTCGAGCAGGCCGTCTGCCACCTTAGCCATCATGCCGCCCGGCGCTTTGGCCTCAAAGACCGGGGCCTGCTCCGCGAGGGCTTCGCCGCCGACGTCGTCGTGTTCGACCCAACGGCGATCGCGGATCGGGCGACGTTCGACGACGGCCGACAGCTGGCGGTGGGCGTCGAACACGTCCTGGTCAACGGCGAACTGGTGCTGCACGAGGGCAAGCGCACGGCGGCGCTGCCCGGTCGGCCGCTCCGCCGAGGCTAGCCCCGGTCGTTGGGGTCGTCTCTTTTAGGGGCCAATGCTCGTGTTGTCACAGGAAGGCGGGCACCGGTCGATGCGTTAGACTACCGTATTGGCCTCGCCCGGAATGGGAAACCGCGGGGCCAGGTGACGGAGCCAAGCCCGAGATGCACGTCACTGTGTTGTCCAAGCCCAAGGGCAAACCGCGCGGGGCCAGGCGACTAGTCCACCCCGAGATGGAAGACCGCGCGGGGTGCCGGCGCCGGGCGGCGGCGACGGCGCGGGCGCGTTGGCTGCCGGCCCGAGCGGGCCGGCGGCCATCCCCGCAGCGCCGCTCACGGCACCACGACCACCTTGCCAATGAGCGTCCCCGCCTTGTGCAGCGTGTTGGCCTCCAGAAAGCGGTGCGCCTCGGCGGCTTCCGCCAGCGAAAACGTCTTGCCGATCGGGACCTTCAGCTTCTTCTCGCTCAGCCAACGGTTGATGTCCTCGGCGCAAATCCGCTGCTCCAGGGGCGGGGCGTTGAACATGGCGAAGCCAAAGAGGGACAGGTCTTTGACATAGAACGGGCCTACGGGGAAGATCGGCTGAGCTTGCCGGCCGGCCATGATGACCATGCGTCCACGGCGGCGGAGAAGGCCCACGGTACTCACGAAGTCGGGCTCGCGTTGCGTTTCGTACCAGACGTGCACCCCTTCGCCCTGGGTGAAGTCCCTGATAGCCGCAGCGATGTCGTCCGTCTTGTAGTTGAGGACCAGGTCGGCGCCCCAGCTGCGGCACAGGTCGGCTTTTTCGGCTGAGCCGACGGTCGTGATGACCTTGCCCCCGGCAGCCTTGGTCATCTGCACGACCATCGAGCCAACGCCACCAGTGCCGCCGTGAACGAAAACGATTTCATCGGCTTGCAGGCGGGCACACCGGAACAGGCCGATGTGCGCGGTTATGCCGACCAAGGCGCCGGCAGCTGCCTCGGCGTCGCTGACGTGGGCTGGCGTCGGGTAGAGCCAGTCTTCATCGACGCAGGCGTATTCGGCGAATGTCCCTTGCCGACCGAGCAGTCCCTGGTTGGAGCCCCAGACGCGGTCGCCAGGCTGGAAGCGGACGACATCGGCGCCGACGGCCTCCACCGTGCCGGCAAGGTCGCAGCCCGGAATGAACGGCTGCGGCAGCGGCATCGACACCGTGCCCGCCCGGATATAGAGGTCGATCGGGTTGACCGACGCCGCCCCGACGCGAACCAGCACCTCGGTCGGGCCAGGTGTTGGTGTCGGCAGGTCGCCGACCTGGATGACCTCGGGGCCGCCAGTGGTCCGGTAGAATGCGGCTCTCATGGGGACGCCTCGCGGGCACCGCCAGGGATTGCCACGGGGTGCGCCGGGGTCAATGCCGTCGGTCCGTCGGGGCCGACGGCGGAAAGGCTGAATTTCACCACACGGTTGGTAGTATATTAGTATGAGAGGGGCTTATCGCCCGGCCCCTCCTCCAGGTGCCCCCGATGGGCCGCGACCCGTTGTTTTCGTTCCCGTCCCCGAGGCGGGCCGATGGGCCGACGATGGGCATCAGGAGGAAGGTTCCCTTCCCACGCACAGGAGGCCTCCTATGGTTGCGACGCTTCGGTCCCCCGACGGGGTGGTAGCCTTGTCGCCCCGCATCGAGGAACGGTTGCGCAACGGGGAATTGACGCCCCGACAGGTCGAGCAGTTCGAGCACTTCCTGGCGGAAGTCGATCGGGACTTCATGCACCACCCGATCATTGTTGACAACGCCTACACCCGCTGGTTCCGCACCGGTCAGGCTACCGACGATGAATTGCGGCACTTTGTCCGCCAATTCTCGGTCTTCTCCAACCAGTTCCTCATCGCGGCGACGTTGCGTGTCATCAACGCCCCAACCTTGGCCCAGGCCCGGCAAAGCAAGGAAATCCTCCTCAACGAGCTGGGCGTGATTTACCGGCGGCCCCAGGGCTCGGCCGGTCCCGGGACCGAATTGTCGGAGGCCGACAAGGACCGCGAAGGCGACCCGGAACTGGTCAGCACCGAGGGGACCGTGGACGGCGGCATCTTCCGTTTCCGGGCGGCCCACTTTGAGTGGCTCTGCACCATGGCCGAAGGATTGGGACTCGGCTTCGCCGACATCGGCAAGCGGAAACACGGTCGACCGACCACCCTTCATTTCTGTGACGAATTGATCCGGCTGTACGGCAACGAAGACCCCTGGATCGCCGAAGGAGCGAGCTTCGCGGTGGAGAACTGGGCGGCGGCCGGCTTCTGGCAGGACCTCGAAGACGGCCTGACCCACATCAAACGCACCCGCCATCCGCACCTGCGCCTGGCCTTTTTCACTTGGCACAACCGCGTCGAGGCGCAGCACGCCGGCCACACCCTCGAAGAGCTGGAGGACGTTTTCTTCGATCCCGACTTCTCCCACGATCGCTTTATCCAGGGTGGTAAAGAGGTGCTCGACGCCATTGCCGTTTTTTGGAACGGCTTGGAAGCCGACCGAGTCAACCGCGTGTACTCGTGACCATTCGCCTGCCGCCTGGGCCGAGAGGGCGCCGCCGCCCCCCAAAAGGGGGCGGCGGGCGACAACGAGGATCCCCCAGACCACCCCCACCGTACCCCGACCACCGATCGATCACGTCCGCGTCTTAGTCGGCAACGCCCCCCCC
>JANWYO010000117.1 GCA_025055215.1 Gemmataceae bacterium | reverse complement strand
GGGGGGGGGCGCCCGGGGGGCCCCCCCCGCCGCCCACCAGTCAGGGCGGCGCCAGTCGCAGAATGTACACCGTTCCGTTGGCGTTGCCGGTGGCGAGGTGTCGGCCGTCGGCTGCGTAGGCCAGGCTCATGGCCGGTCCTGGCAAGTTAATTTCCTGCATCCTGCGGTTGGATTCGATATCCCAAAGCAAGATTCGGCCATCGGCAAGGGCCAGGGCCAAGGTTTTGCCGTTAGGCGACCAACTGACGGCGTTGGCGGGCGTGCGGTTGCCGAGGGGGAGCGGACGAGGTTTTTGCTGGTCTAGGTAGCCTAGGGCAACGACGCGGTCAAAAGCGACATCCTCCCGTTCTCGGAGCAAGCCCGCGAAAGTACGACCATCGGGCGACACGGCCAAGCTGCCGATCCAATGTCCGCGGAGTTCTTGGGGTGGGCTTGACTCGTTTCGATTCCAGACGAGGATTCGACCGCCCAAATACTGGCTCAGGAGCCACTGGTTCCCCACGAACGCGAGATGGGAGACAGCCCCGCGCCTCATCGGTTCCCCGACCCACTTCGTAGCCAATTCCTGACCGGTGACGGCATTCCACAGGCGGATGGAGCCGTCCAGGCCACCGGCGGCCACCGTTTTGCCGTCCGGTGAATAGGCCAACGCGGACACCATGCCGGAGAGGGGGCCTTTGAGAACAACTTCCTCCTTGTTGGTGGCGAGGTTCCAGGTTGTCAGGTGGCTTTGCGAGTGAAAGAAGGGGCCACCCTCCATGCGGCTCCAGACCAGCCGTCGGCCGTCGGGACTGAAGGTCAGGGCCGTGACGAGGCGTTGGTTTCGGATAAACGAGTGCTCGCGGAAGCTGGGGATGTCCCACACGTGGGCGGAGGAACCGCCGTGGCGGTCGCGTTCGAGACGGAGAGCGGCCAGCGACTTGCCATCCGAGGCAAAGGCCAGCGAGCTGACCGGCGTCTGAGGGGGCCGGTCCGAGCCAAGTTCCCGCTGCCCTGGGACGTCCCACAACCGGAGCAAGCCATCTCGGCCGGCCGAAACGAGCATCTTTCCGTCGGGGGCAAAAGCCAGGGCAGTGATCTCTTGAGGGGCGACTCGAGCTGTCCATTGCTCCGTCCACTCGCGAACATCCCAAAACACCAGCAAGCCGCCGTGGCATCCCGACACCAAGGTTTGCCCGTCTGGAGTGAACGCCAAGGCGCTAATCGCACCCGTATGGCCGCTCAGGCGGGTCAGCTCCCTGCCCAAGGCCACGTCGTACAAGCGAACCGTCTGGTCCCGCCCGCCAGCCGCCAGCAAACGGCTGTCGGGAGAAAAAGCCAAGACCAACGGCCACGGCCAGTCGTAGCGACCCGCGATCGACATCCGCTCCCGCCCCTCGTGCACGCTCCAAATTTTCATGGATTGATCGGCGCCCGACACGGCCACCAACTTGCCGTCGGGCGATATAACTAAGGAGGCAACCCCGCGAGGTCCCTGGAATGACATCGAGCCCACGTCCCGACCGGGCGACTGGACGTGGATCATTGAGGAAGCGGCCAGGGCGGGACTCTCGGTCGCATAAGCGATCAGCGAGCCATCCGGCGAGAGGGCGACTCGAGTAACCCGGTGACGCGGGGTGTCGATGGTGTTTCGCTTTTGTTGGCGGCCGATGTCCCATAGCACGATGCGCTGCTCGCCGGTCAAGGAGAAAGCGGCCAGCTGGCCGTCCGAGGCCACCGCGACTGCGTCGGCTCTTCGGAAAGATGCGTTTTTTTCCCGCAGTGAGGGCACCTCCCACCACCGAATGACCCCATCCTGACTGGTGCTCAAGATGGTATCGGGATTGAGGAAGACCAGGGCCCGCACGGTGGTCCAGTGGTGGCCGCGATGCTCTCCCAGGACGGCGACCAGTTCGCGGGGTTGGCCAGTAACACGCTCCGCCGGGGGAATGTTCCGCGCGTCCAGGCGATCCAACGGCGAGGCCGTGGGGGGCAAGACGGGCCGCTCCTCCACCATCTCCGTGGGACGTGGCCCGGGCACGGTAGGTTGCCAGCGTTCGCTGAGGCTGGCCAATAAAGCCAGCATCACAACGAACAAGCCCAACGTCGTCGTGCCGATGAGCATGGCCCACATCACGCGCCGCCTCTGCGCCTGGTCCGCGGAGCGTCGCCTGTGAAGCCAATCGTCCGCCGGAGGAACGATCGCCAGCTGATTCAGATGGGTTTGCGTAGTCGGCGAGTCGCTGTTCACCGGCGGACCGACAGGTTCCGCGGCGAGACTCGTCAGCGCCTCCGCCACCTCCGCCGGCGTCTGATACCGTTGCTCCGGTTGCTTGGCCATCATCCGCCGAAGGATGCCTCCGAGGGCCGGGGGGATCTCCGGCCGCAGGTTTTCGATCGGCGTCGGCTCGTCCGTCTGGTGTCGGAACAGCTTTTCCATGCCGGTGCCGCCCGGAAATGGCACTTGGCCGGCGAGGAGGTAGTAGAACGTGCAGCCCAAGCTGTAGAGGTCAGCGCGAATATCGATGGTGTGCGAGTTGCGCGCTTGCTCCGGCGCCATGAAATCGGGAGTACCGACCACCCGTCCGTCCTGCGTCAGCTGCGTCGATTCGCCCGAATCGTTCGCGCACACCAGCCGCGCCAACCCCATGTCGAGGATTTTCACGGTCGGTTGCAATGCGGCCCAATCCTGAAGATCCGGCCCTTTAATCGTTCCGGACACCGGCCCCTTGACCCCGGCCACCAGCAGGTTGGCCGGCTTGATGTCCCGGTGTACCATGCCGCGCTCATAGGCGTGTTGCAGCCCGAGGGCCGCCTGGCGAATGAAATCACACGCCATGGCCACCGGCAGCCGGCCGGTTTCCTTCACCAGCCGACCTAAGTCAATCCCATCGACGTACTCCATCACGAAGAAATGGATGCCGTTGACCTCGTCGGCATCGAACGCCGTGACGATGTTGGGGTGGGACAGCTGAGCGGCGGCTTGGATCTCGCGGCGAAACCGCCGCACCGCCAGCGGATTGTTGACGTGCTCCTTGCGCATCAATTTCAAGGCCACGATGCGATCGAGGCGCTGATGCCGGGCCTTGAAAACATTTCCCATGCCGCCCTCCCCCAGGCGCTCGAGCAGCACGTACGCCCCCAGCACCAGCCCGGAGGCATGGCCGAGAAAGATCTGGTTGATCTGATACGGCGTCAGCCAGCCCCGCTGGATCAACTCCCGGGCCAAGCTGCGGGGGTCGGTGAACCGCGGCGCCATCGTGCGGCTCAGCTGGTTGAGCTGTTCCTCGCCCAGCAGACGGTACTCCTGGAGTACGCGAACCAGCTCAGCGACTGAGTCGATGCTCATGGCGGCGAACCCCACGGAGGACGGCAGAGAGCATCATAATAAACTTAACCCGGAACTTTCGGCTTCGTTTCAGAATTCAACCTTATCAGGTCGCGCCGGAAAACAGAATCCCGATTCGGCTGCGTCCGCTCCTGTTTAGGTATTCGCGGAAAACGAACGTGACTTTGAGGATTGCGTGAGGAAAAGGCGTTGTTTAAGATAGGGAGCGATTTGGCACTCTCGACGGTGCCGACCGCGCCGCGGCTGGGCAATCACCTTCGTCTGCCAATGATTGGGGATTGCCCGGCAGCGGTGCAAGAACAGTCGTCAGGAAGCCGGCATTGGCTTAGCACCGGGGGTGGATCGTGGTCGGCGGACAACGCGGCGGACGGCCGGCGCGACAGTGGGGAGTAGTGGTCCTGGGGCTGGCCTGTCTGTGGCCGGCATCGGCATTCGCCGTGCCGGTCGACCAACTGCGCCGAGCGGAGCAGCTCGAGCGGGAAGGGCTGTGGAGCGAGGCCCTGGAGGTCTACGAGCAGCTCCTGCTTGAGGATCGACGGTCGCCCGAGTTGCGCGAACGGTGCCGGACCTGCCTCCGAAGGGTGCATTTGATCCGCCGTCACCGTGATGCCCGATTTCAGCGCGATGTCCTCGGCCTTCCTCTCCCGCAGGCGTTGGCGGTCTATACCGAGGTGCTGAGCAAGCTCCAAGCCAATTATGTGGATCGCACCCTCGTCAGCCCGCAGCGGTTGTTCCATCAGGGTCTAGAGGAATTCGCCCTGGCCTTGACCGATGAAACCTTCCGGCGAGAGCACCTGAAAGGAATCGACGCTGCCATAGTGCAGGTCTTTCGCCAAAGGCTGCGTGAAGATTGGGGTCGGCGACCCGTCGCCGACACCAACATGGCCCGCGACCTGGTCCTCGATGTGGCCTTGGCGGCACGCCGGGCCTTACAGCTCAAGCCGACCGTGACCGTGATCGAGTTTGCCTGCGGCGCCTGCCAGGGATTGGACGAATACACCGCCTACCTGACGCCAGGCCAGCTTCAGGCCGAGTACGAATCCGACAACGGCGACTTGGTCGGCATCGGCGTGGAGGTGCAGGTCAAGGATCGGAAGCTGATCGTGACGCAGATTGCTCCCGACAGCCCTGCCGCCGTGGCGGGCGTCAGGAAGCAGGACCAGATCCTGCGGATCGATCAGCGACGGGTGGATGCGGCGAGCAGCGAAGTAGCCATCGATCAGCTGCGGGGCGAGGCCGGGACAGTCGTCGAGCTCGAGGTCGTGTCCCCGGGGCAGGCGCCGCGCGTGGTTCGGCTGGTGCGGCAGGCGGTCCACTTGCCGACGGTCGCGGAAGCGCGGCTGCTGGAAAACGACGTGGGCTATGTGCGCCTGTTGGGGTTCCAAAAATCGACGCCGCATGAATTGGACGACGCCCTCCTTCATCTGCGCTCCCAGGGAATGCGTGTCCTGATCCTTGACCTTCGCGGCAACCCGGGCGGCTCGTTCCAGGCAGCAGTGCAGGTGGCCAGCCGATTTCTGGCTGACGCGGTCATCGTTTCCACCCAAGGTCAGGTCCGGGCTTACAACCGAACTTACGAGGTCCACCAGGGGATGAACGCCCTGGATTTCCCGATGGTGGTCCTGGTGGATCGGGGCACGGCGAGCGCGGCGGAAGTGGTAGCCGGGGCCCTGAAGGACAACAACCGAGCGACGCTGATCGGCGAGACGACCTTCGGCAAAGGGTCGATTCAGTGCGTACTGCCGTTGACTTCGGTCCCGTCCGGCATTCGCCTGACGTTGGCGCAATTTTTTTCGCCAAGCGGCCAAGGCTACGGCGGCCAGGGCGTTTCGCCGCACATTGTCGTGGCCGCCACTTCCATGTCCGGCATGGACGACGAGGCGCTCACCGTGGCCCTGCAAGAGGCTGCACGCCTGATGGCGATGCGGCCTTGAGGGCAACAACTCACGGCTTGATCGTCAGCACCTGGTTGGCGGCGACGCCGGTGCGCGTCAGGGTGCCACGTCGGTGCGGCAGGATCACCTCGACATCCACTCGTGCTTCCTTGCCCAGCCCGAAGTGCGCATAGGCCGGCTGACCGGAGGCGTAGCCGTAGCCAATGGCGATTTCCCGGCAGCCGAGAAGGGCAGTAGGCTGACCCAGTTGACCGGCGCGATAAATCTGGATCCGCGATCCGACCCCCATGCGGTTGATCCCGTTCCCCCCTTCGACTTGAACCCGAAGCCAGTTGCCCCCGGGGGTTTCATTCCGCAGCAGCAGCGACCGTAGTTCGGGCCACCAATTCGGTAGAAACATGTCCATTCGCCCGTCGTTGTCGAAGTCGGCCGTCGGTCCGGGGGCCATGTAGATGACCTTACCTTCCCGTTTGATTTTCTCGAACATCGCGCCGGAGCGGGTGATGGCCTGGTCTTCGGCCGTGGGAAAGTCATTGACGGTCCACGCGTCGTCGCGGAACCGGGGGACGCCCTCGCGGACTTCGCCCTGGTGGTGAAAGATGACCGGGTAGGGCTTCCCATCCTTGAATTTCACTGTGCTGAAGTAAATGTCGGGCCAGCCGTCGTTATCGAAGTCCTGGAATTCGACATGGGGCGACTTCATGGCGAGGGGCCTGAGGCCGGCTTGGCTGCTGACCTCCTCGAATGTGGGGATGCCATTTGGGATACCGCGGTTGAGGTAGAGCTTGTTCGGGACCGGGGACCGCCACGGCGCGGAGAAGTGCTGGCCCAGCGCGAGGTCGAGGAGGCCATCGCGGTTGAGGTCGCCGAAGCAGACGCCGCAAACCATGTTGTCGCCACCCGCCTTGCCGGCGTCGTCGTAAGCAAACAACGAGCGTGAATTCGGCAACTCGGTGAACCTCCCTCGGCCGTCGTTGAGGAACAGGGCATTGAACGCCCCGGAGCAGAGGAAGACGTCGGGCCAGCCGTCGTTGTTCACGTCGGCCGCGGCGACGCCGAGGCCGGGGGCGATGTCCGGAAAGCCGACGGCTTGGGTCACGTCCTCGAAGCGGAGGTTGCCGCGATTGCGGAACAGCCGGGAGCGCTTGGTCTTCGAGCCGTTGTAACCGGGGAATGGGTCCTCTCCGACGAGCACATCGAGCAGGCCATCGCCGTCAGAGTCGAGCACGGCGACGCTGCGGCCGCCGAACTCCGCGGGACAGGCGCCGCAGCTGTCGGAAACGTCGGTGAATTTCCCTTGTCCGTCATTGCGAAGGAGACGGCAGCCGACGTTATGGTCCTTGGGCTTGGGCATACTCCCCAGGTAGAGGTCGAGGTCGCCGTCATTGTCGAGGTCGGCGAACACCACGCCCGTCCCGCGCGCGGAGATCATAACGGCCGATTGGGCATCCGGCTCGAAGCGGCCCTTGCGGTTGCGGAAAAACAGACTCGGTTTGCTGCCGGGGACGTGAAACGTGGCCACGAAAAGGTCGAGCCAGCCGTCCCCATCGACGTCCCCCCAGCCGGCCCCGTGGCCCCAGATCTGGGCCAGGTGCGGGAACAAACCAGCGGCGTCGCCCACGTCGGTGAAGCGAAATGGGTAAATCCCCGGCCCGGACTCCTCCTTCGGCCCGGCCACCAGGGTCAGCCCCAGGGCCAGGGGACACAGAGTGGCTACCACGATTGCTCGACAAGACATCGTCGGCTCCTTTCGCCGCTGGCGCTGGGTGGGGCGGCGGCCGCTTGGCCCCCGCCCCGCGCGCGGTTCCCATCGATTTCCCAGACCTACTTGAGGTCCTTGGCCGACACCCGCAATGCCGTGTACGGGTGCAGGGCCATGATGTACACATCGCCGCTCCGTGCCTGACAGACCCCCAGCACCACGTAGCGCGACGTCAGGACCTCGCCGATCCGGACAAAACCTCCATGAAAGGGCAACGGCTTCCCCTGGGCATCGACGAACTCCGTGAAGTCGGGATTGCGGACCGCCACCGGGCCGTGGTCCCGAGGTGCCGGGTCGCCAGGTCGATAGCTGACCAGATGGAGCAGGTGCCCGACCTTGGGATGCACCTCCGTGATGGCCGCCCAGACCGTGCCGCCCGGCCCAACGCACATGGCCCGGCAGTCGGTCGCCTTCGCCCCCGGAATCAACGCCCCGAGGCTTCGGCCCGCCAAGGTGTCGCCCTTTTGCGTCAGATCGTAGGCGTACAGCTGGTTCGTGCTCATGGGCACGGCGTACAGCGTCTTGCGGTCGGGTGAAATGTCCCAGTTGATCGGATGCCCAGTTGGATAGCTCACCACCGATTCGTACAGCGGGCTGCCAGGCTCCGGCGAGGTTCGGCGTCGCACCGCGACCTTGACCTCGGCATTAGCCAGGTTCGACTCCCGCGTCGGCGGCAGACCGTCGATCGTCTGCTTCAACCGCTCCAGCCTGTCGGTCGATGGGTCGTAACGGACGATATCGCCGCCTAGCAGAGGATGATACGCACGACCGAGGTAATCTACGACGATGAATCCGTAGACGTGTCGGGTGTCGATCAGATTACGGTAAGTGCCGGTCTTCAAATCAAGGATCAGGAAATGGGCGTTCTCACCGGGCCCAGGCCGGCCATCGGAACAGGTCGAGACGTAGGCGATGCCCCGCGATTCGTCGGGCGTGATGCTGTTGATTCCCTCGTGAGGCACGGGGATAGGATAAACCTTGGTCTCGCCCGTGGCCGGGTCGTAGACCATCGGGTAGCCGCCCGGGTAGTCCTCCCGCTTCTCTCCTTTTTTCGGGTCGGGGTAGCCCTGTTTCGTGCCGAAGTAGATTTTCCCCGAGGCGCCGACGTTGTTGCGGGTATGGATCTTCGCCTGGCTGGCGAAACCTCGCAGGTCTTTGCCGATCACCTTGTGGCAGTCAACCACAATCTTCATCTTTTCCGCCAAAGGGTCGAATTCGACCAGCCAGGAATTGACGCCATTGGCGTGAGTGCCGATGTACAGTCGGCCGTTCAGCCCTTCGATGATGGAAAAATAGCCCTCGCCTTCGGTGCAGGTTTCCTTGGGAACGACGTAGGCCTTGGCAGGTAGCCATTTCACCGTCGCCAGATCGGTCTGGGCGGTCGCATTGTCTGGGATGCTGAATCCTGCGAGGATGACCACGACGTAGCGAAATCGAAGCCGAGGCATGGTTTGCTCCCTGATACCGACGATTTTTCAGACAGCCGCGCAAGCGTTCCTGGCAGGGACAATCGCATGAACCCGAGCAAGCGATCCACCCGTTTGCCGAGCAAGCTTCGGGGCGCTTCCGCCCTCGGGCACGAGGGCAGCGATGGTCGTTACGGCAGGTTCCTTGCACGGGTTATACCCGACGCGAGGCCAAGACACAACCGGCCGTGGTCAGCAGGTCGAGCGGGTTCGCGGGGGGCTTTGACCCGAGAGGGCGAGCGGGGTCACGAGAGCGCCCCGTGAAAGCAACTCATTGCGCGACTCGGAACTCTGACGCCACCCCGGTCGCCGACTACAGGTGCACCTGTCGTTTGGGGCGGGGTTGGGCGCTCCAGGTAGCGGTTTTCCCCGCCGCTGATTCCTTATTTCGCGCTCACGATTGATCGCTCCGCGTTCGCTTCATGTCGAGCAAGCATCTCGGGTCAAGGTGCGAGCGCGAACCGGACGATTCCTCTCCGCCGCTGCAACGTCGCCGCGCCACGATAGTGGTACACGCCCGGAGGCTTGCTGCTGGCCAAGTCTTCGAGCGGAGGCTAAGCTGAAAGCTCGCGGATGATTCAGGAGATCGGCCGGTGCAAGGCAAGCCTGGGGGCACAGCCCGGAACGGATGAAAGTACAGAGGACGATGGACCATGCCAGATTCGTTTGCCCGGAGCAGCCGAGGGCAGCGGGACGCCCGCCAATGGGGGCTGACCCGTCGGGCGTGGGCCAAGGCGTCCGGCTTCGATGACATCGACCTGTCGAAGCCGCTGATCGGGATCGCGCAGACCTGGAGTGAGCTGAATCACTGCCACATCCATTTCCGCGAACTGGCCGCGGCCGTCAAGCGGGGCGTCTGGCAAGCCGGCGGGTGGCCGGTCGAGTTTCCGACGATCTCTCTTGGCGAGTTTCACGTCAATCCGACGACGATGCTCTACCGCAATCTCCTCGCCCTGGACACCGAGGAGATGATCCGCGCCCAGGAACTCGATGGCGTGGTGCTGTTGTCGAGTTGCGACAAGAACATCCCGGCCCAGCTGATGGGCGCCGCCTCGGCCGACGTGCCGGCCATCCTGCTCACGGGCGGGCCGATGTTGACCAGCCGCTGGCGGGGTCAGACGTTGGGGGCCTGCACTGACTGCCGCCGCCTGACGGAGGAGTTCCGGGCCGGTCGGCTTTCCGCCGAGGAATATGCGGAACTCGAAGACGCCCTGGCCCGTTCTCCCGGGCACTGCATGGTGATGGGGACGGCTTCGACCATGGCGGCCCTGAGCGAGGCGTTGGGCATGAGCCTCCCCGGCACCGCGGCCATCCCCGCGCCGGATTCCCGCCGCCTCCGCCTGGCGGAGGCGGTCGGCCGGCAGATCGTCGAGACGGTTCGCCAGGACTTGAAGCCCTCGCGCCTCCTCACGCCTGCGGCTTTCGAGAACGCCATTCGCACCCTCATGGCCATCGGCGGCTCGACCAACGCCGTGGTCCACCTGCCGGCGATTGCCGGCCGACTGGGGATCGGCCTGCCTCTGGACCTCTTTGACCGTCTTAGCCGTTCCACCCCGTTGCTGGTCAACCTGCGCCCGTCCGGACAATTCCACATGGAGGACTTGTTCGAGGCCGGCGGGATCCCGGCCGTCTTACGCGAGTTGCTCCCCTTGTTGCACGGCGACTGCTTGACGGTGACCGGCCGGACGCTGGCGGAGTCGGTGCGGTCAGCGCGTGTCGAGCGGCGGGAGGTCATTCGGTCGCTGGAGGCTCCCTTGGCGGCCGAGGGAGGCATCGCGATCCTGCGGGGCAACCTCTGTCCCCGTGGGGCGGTGATCAAGCAGTCGGCGGCGTCGCCGCACCTGCTGCGGCACCGTGGGCGGGCAGTCGTCTTTTGCGATCAGGATGATCTGGAGGCCCGCATCGACTCCCCCGAGCTAGACGTTCGCCCGGACGATGTCCTGGTCCTGCGCAACGCCGGCCCGGTGGGTGGGCCGGGCATGCCCGAATGGGGCTCGATCGCCATGCCGAAAAAGCTTCTGGAGGCGGGTGTGCGTGACATGGTGCGCCTGTCGGACGCGCGCATGAGCGGCACCGCCGCAGGTACCGTGGTGCTCCACATCTGTCCCGAGGCGGCGATCGGTGGTCCCTTGGCCCTGGTCCGCGACGGCGACCTGATTGAGCTGGACGTGCCGGCGCGGACGTTGAACGTCTGCCTGAGCGACGAGGAACTGGCGCGGCGGCGGGCGGCCTGGCGGCCGCCCGCCCCGAAGTTCGCCCGCGGCTACGGCAAGCTCTACATCGACCACGTCCTCCAGGCCGATGAAGGGGCCGACTTCGATTTTTGCCGGGCGCTTCGCCCACCTGCGAGCTGATGGCGTGGCACTCCGCGGTCACTTCCCGGGGGCAGCAACCCGGGAGAGAAGCCGCGCCACCGAGGACGAACCGAGCGATACCGGCCGATCGGAGGCGGCTCACCAACGCCTTAACTGGCGGCCCGCTGCGAAGAACGACGGAAAGGTGAGCGGCATGGACTACAACCCGATGGAATTGATGATCTGCTGCGCGGCCCGTCTGCTCGAAGACGGCCGAACTGTCGCGGTCGGCACCGGGGCCCCGTGTGCCGCCGCCATGCTGGCTCAGCGAACGACGGCCCCCAACCTGGTCATCCTCTTCGAAGCAGGCGGGGTGGCACCCCTGCTCCCTACCATGCCGATCAGCGTCGGCGATTCCCGCACCTTCTACCGCGGGGTCATGGCGACCAGTATGGCGGACATCATGGAAACCTGCCAGCGCGGGATGATCGACTACACCTTCCTCGGCGGCGCCCAGATCGACCCTTATGGCAATCTCAATTCGACCATGATCGGCCCGGACTATGCCCGGCCCAAGGTCCGCCTCCCGGGGAGCGGCGGCGCGAACGATCTGGCCTCGTTTTGCTGGCGCACCCTGGTGATGACCCATCACGACCGCCGACGGTTCGTGGAAAAGCTTGACTTCCTGACTACCCCGGGATACCTGACCGGCCCCGGGGCACGCGAGGCTGCCGGGCTTCCCCCCGGCACCGGGCCCTACCGGGTCATCACCAACCTGGCCATCCTCGGATTCGACGACGAGACGAAGCGCATGCGCGTCGAAAGCCTCCATCCCGGCGTCAGCTGGGAGCAGGTGCAGGCGGCCACGTCGTTCCCTCTGACGGCGCGGCAGCCGCTGGCCATCACGCCGCCTCCGACGGAGCGGGAGCTGCACCTCCTTCGCACCGAGGTCGATCCGCACCGATACATCATCGGCCGCCCCTGTTGAGCTTCCCTGGCTCCTCGCCCCAAGACACGCCCCAGGGCGGCACGCGGCCGCATAATCGGTGCACCTATTGCGTGGGGCGGGGTTGTCCGCTTCAAGCGGCAATTTTTCCCCACTGCATGCCGGTTGCTCGTGTCACGTTCACGATTGGTCGTTTCGCGCTCGCTACGTGCCTGGCAAACCTCTCCCATCCTCGCGCAGGCATAAACCGATCGATCGCTCTCCGCCCCTGCGTCCTCGCCCCGCCGAAATTCGGAGAGACGCCCCGGAAAATCTCGGCCTTGCTTGGCCAGGGACGGCGTCGGTATATTTCTGGCGCGCCCGGCCCCCATGGGCCGGGCGCGATCAGGCCCTCGGGAATGGACACCCGATCCGGCGCCACGGCACAGGGAATCGACGGCGCCCGTCTCCAGGGAGGGAAGACGATGGCACACCAGACCCGTCCCGTCATCGGCATCAACACCGACTTCGTTCCCGCCAGCAAGCACGCCAGCCCCCACGTCCGGCTGCACGCCGGCTACTTCGACGCCGTCCTGGCGGCAGGCGGACTGCCGATACTTCTTCCCCCGGTCGGCAAAGAGGCGGAGATCAACGCCTTCCTCGACCGGCTCGATGGCGTCGTGCTCTGTGGTGGCCTCGACCTCGACCCCAAAAAGCAGGGGCTCCCCTCCCACCCCGCAGTGCAACCCATCGCCGACCGCCGCGACGACTTCGACCGCCTCCTCATCCAGCGTATCCTGCACCGTCGCATGCCGCTCTTGGCCATCGGCCTGGGGATGCAGCAGCTGAATGTCGCCCGTGGAGGGACGCTGTTCCTTCACTTGCCGGAAGACCAGCCGCGGGCCATGCCCCACCGCGATCCCACCGGCGGACCGCACCGTCACCTCGTCATCATCGAACCGAACACGCGTCTGGATGAGATTTATGGCGGCGGCGAATTGCGTGTGAACAGCGACCACCATCAGGCTGTCCGGCAGGTGGGCAACCAGCTTCGGGTCGCCGCCTTGGCCCCGGATGGCGTCATCGAAGCTATCGAAGGCGTCGACCCGGACTGGTTCTGCGTCGGCGTGCAGTGGCACCCAGAGTCGGAAACGGCTTCGGCCCTTGATATGCAGCTATTTGAGTGCTTCGTGCAGGCATGCGTGCGGGCGGCCCAACCGTTGGCCTTGGCCGCCTGAGCGCCCCGCTGGCGACTCAGATTTCGCGGCACAACTGCGTGATGTGCCGCAGCATGTCGCGCACCGAGATTACCCCCTCCGGCTTCCCTTCACGAACCACCGGAAGGTGGCGGTAGCCGCCGATGTCCATCTTGTGCAGGGCGAAGGCCAGGGTGTCGTTCGACGTGACGCATTCCGGCTTGGGCGTCATGAATGGCCCGACCGGCAAGTCCATCCAGCCCTCGGGCCGGCCCGCGATCTTGGTCAGGATGTCGCGCTCCGTGAAGACGCCGATCAGGCGGCCGTCATCATCCACCACGAGGAGCGAACCGACGCTGTGGCTCATCATGGTCTGAATTGCTTCGCGGATGGTGGCGTCGGCTTTGACCGTGATCGGTTTGCGTGGCTCGAGCAACCCCACGCGATCTTCCATCAGGCTCTGCTCGACGCGGTTATTGGCGGTCGGCCGATCCAGCTGTGTCAAGTCCTGTTGGCAGCTGCTGCACTCTTCACTGCCGGGCAGGTTGTCGTAGCCACAGTTCGGACAGATCATGGCAGCACCCGATTCAGCGAGGCGGACGCCCGTGCTAGGGCGACCGCCTCGCGGCTGGTCCGTTACTCGACCACCCAGGTGTCGTCGCTGGCGAACAGTTCTTCCAGTTTGCCCCGCCCTTTCTTGGCGATCGCCTCGTCGATCTGCTTGTTCAGGAGTTCGTCATAGGTCGGCCGCTGCACCGCTCGGAAGACGCCCATGCATTCGGGGAACCGCGGATAGACCATGCGGCTGAGGAGGTAGGCGAGGCTCGGCTCCTCGGCGCGTTCGTCGTGGATGAGGAGATCATCGACCGTGATGCCGCTGCCCAAAGTCACGACCTCGGGCTCCAGGCCGTTGAGGCGGATCCCCTTGTTCCGGTCCTTGCCGAAAATGAGCGGTTTGCCGTGTTCCAGGTAGAGGGTGTTGTCAGCCTTGATGCTCTTATCGGTGGCGTAGTCGAAGACGCCATCGTTGAAGATTTTGCAGTTCTGATAGATTTCGACGAAGGCGCTGCCACGGTGGAAGGCGGCCCGGCGGAGTGTCTCGGTGAGGTGGTTGATGTCAACGTCGACGGTGCGCGCCACGAAGGTGGCTTCGGCACCGATGGCCAACGACAGCGGCCTCAAGGGGTTCTCGATCGAGCCTAGGGGGCTGGATTTCGTGCGGGTGCCGGTGCGGGAGGTCGGCGAGTATTGCCCCTTGGTCAGACCATAGATTTCGTTGTTGAACAGAATGATCTTGATGTCCACGTTGCGGCGGATGGCGTGGATGAGGTGGTTTCCCCCGATGGACAAGCCGTCGCCGTCACCGGTAATGACCCAAACCGACAGATCGGGCCGGCACGCCTTCAGGCCGGTCGCGAAGGTCGGGGCCCGGCCGTGGATGGTGTGGAAGCCGTAGGTGTTCATGTAGTACGGGAACCGGCTGGAGCAGCCGATGCCCGAGATGAACACGAACTTCTCCCGGGGAATGCCCAAGGAGGCCAGGGCCTTTTTCATCTGTGCCAAGATCGAGTAGTCGCCGCACCCGGGGCACCAGCGTACCTCCTGGTCGCTGGCCAAGTCCTTCGCGGTCAGGGTGGGCAGGGAAGTCGCCGTGGACATAGACCTCTCGCTCTGGGTTATCGGTATGGTGATGTCGCCGCGGCGGCAGCGAGCGTCGCTTGCACCAGCGCCGGCGACGGCGTGTCAAAGCATTTGTTCGATCTTCTGTTCGATCTCGCTGACGAGGAAGGGTCGGCCCTGGACTTTGTTCAAGCCCACGGCGTCGACCAGGTAGGTGCCCCGGAGCAACAGCAGCAGTTGGCCACTGTTCAACTCGGGCACCAGGACTTTCTTGTACCGTCTAAGGACGTCTCCGGTGTTCCGCGGCATGGGATTGAGGTAGCGCAGATGGGCCTGGGCGACTTTGTAACCTTTGCGCTGGGCCCGCTGTACCGCCGTCAACGTCGTGCCATAGGTGCCGCCCCAGCCGATGACCAACAGGTCACCTTCAGGCGGGCCTTCCACGGTCAATTCGGGGATTTCCTTGGCGACGTTGGCCACCTTCTGTGCGCGGATGCGCACCATGCGTTCGTGGTTGATCGGATCGTAGCTGACGTTGCCGGTGATGTCTTCTTTTTCCAGGCCGCCAATGCGGTGTTCCAACCCCGGCGTACCGGGCAAGGCCCATGGCCGCACCAGGCGCTCGTCGCGTTTGTAGGGGAGGAATGGGACGTCGCCGTGGCCGTTGCCGTTCGGGCTGCTGGGGTGATGCACCGCGATGCTGGGCAGCCGATCGATCTGCGGAATCAGCCACGGTTCGGCCCCATTGGCGATGTAGCCGTCCGACAGCACGAACACTGGGGTCATGAAGCGGAAGGCGAGGCGGACGGCTTCCAAGGCGACGTCGAAGCAATCGGCGGGGGATCGCGGGGCCAGGACCACGGCGGGGCACTCGCCGTTGCGGCCGAACATGGCCTGAAGCAGGTCAGCCTGTTCCGTCTTGGTCGGCAGGCCGGTGCTAGGACCGCCGCGTTGCACGTCGATGATCACCACGGGCAATTCGGTCATGACGGCCAAGCCGATCGCTTCCGACTTAAGGCAGATGCCCGGACCGCTGGTGGCCGTCACCCCCAAAGCCCCGCCAAAGGCCGCCCCGATGGCCATGCCAACGGCGGCGATTTCATCCTCAGCCTGGATGGTGCGGACGCCGAAGCGTTTGAGTTCGGCCAACTGGTGCAGGATGTCGCTGGCCGGCGTGATCGGGTAGGAGGCATAGACCAGCGGCTTGTTGGCCAGCGAGGCAGCTGTCACCAGCCCGATCGCCAACGCTTCGTTGCCGGTGATTTTGCGATATTTTCCCGGCTTGATGTGGGCTTTGGGGACGCGGTAGTGGACCGGGAGCGTCTCGACAGTCTCGCCGTAGTTGTAACCTGCCTTGAGGCTGCGGGTGTTGGCCTCGAGGACCGCGGGGTTCTTGCTGAACTTTTCCCGAATCCAGCGCAGCGTCGGCTCCAATGGGCGCTCGTACAGCCAGTACACAAACCCCAGGGCGAAGAAATTCTTGCAGCGGTCTGCCTCGCGCGGACTGAGCTTGACCGGCGCGACGGCCTCCCGGTTGAGGGTGTTGATCGGGATCCGCAGGACGCGATAGCCCTTGAGGGAATTGTCCTCCAGCGGATTGGACGTGTAGCCCGCCTTGTGGAGGTCGCTGGTGGTGAAGGCGTCCGAGTTAATAATCAAGATACCGCCCGGTTCGAGGTCTTTGAGGTTGGTCTTGAGGGCGGCAGGGTTCATTGCCACCAGCGTATTGAGCTGGTCCCCCGGGGTATGGATGTCGTGGCTGCTGAAATGAACCTGGAACCCCGAGACGCCGGCCAACGTGCCCGCGGGGGCGCGGATTTCGGCGGGGAAGTCGGGCAAGGTGCTGATGTCATTCCCGACAATCGCCGAAACATTCGTGAATTGGGTGCCGGCCAGCTGCATACCATCGCCCGAGTCGCCGCAGAAACGAATCGTGACGGCATCCAGTTCTTTGACTTCGACGTCGTGGGTTCGGGGGATGGCTTCCACGGTAGGATGGCTCACGGTCATGAATGGTCCCTCTACTTGCATTGTATGCTGGTCGCTGCCCCGGGCGTGGCTCGGCAGCTCCCGTCAGGCCCCCTCCGGCGCCTTGGGGACGGCCGTCGGGTCCGGCGGCAGGTTATACACCGTGGTGGGGAAGTGCTCCACGAGGTAGTGCACGATCTTCTTCACGGAGAGCACTCCCAATGGTCGGCCGGCCTCGTTCACCACGGGCAGGTGCCGATAGCCGCCTTCTTCCATCCGGGCGACGGCCACGGTGATCGGGTCCTTGGGATGAACAGTCACCGGGTCGGGGGTCATACACTCGGCGACGGGGATGGTCAATGGCTTTCCCACAGCCAAGACGCGCAAAACCAGATCCCGCTCGGTGAAGATGCCGACGAGGCAATCGCCTTGGCACACCAGGATGCAGCCAACCTGGTCGCGGCGCATCAGTTCGATGGCTTCGTCGACAGTCTGGTCCGGGCGCACCTGCAACGGTCCCGACGGCTGCAACCGCGAGACGCTGTCGATGCGGAGGTTTTTTGCCAAGTCCATGTCACTGCACGCCGCGAACCTGGAGAAGCGCCTCGTGGCAGCTCGACGCCCGTGGAGACCTCCCACGCACCTTGCCCGACCTGACGGGGGCCATTATTTAACTTAGCATTCGGCGTCGCGGCTGGCCGGACATTTTGCGACGTCCGCAGGCCTTACCTGCTCAGAGGAAATCCCGCTGCTGGAATGGTTGGAGCAAAGCGTCGCACCCTAACCAGGGGAATTCTCCGCAAAAGCGCCGACAGCGGCAAGGGCCGCCCCAGAAAATCGAGCACGCCACGGCCGTTGGTGCCCAAGCGCCCTCCCGATCTCGGCGTCGGCCCTTGGCCCGGCTCGGAACCAAAACCCTTGTTCCGCCGCGCTTGCCCCACCGCTGCCGGTCCACCCGCTGACTTTTCGACCCGCCGCGACCCGGTCCCAGCACGCTGACAGCCATGACCGACGCGTTCCATCCCGGTGTGTCGTCCCTGCCTGAGACACCTCTCGAAGCCCTCGGCCCGCTGGTCCGCGAAGCCGTGATCATCGAAGGGCGTACGTTCCACATCACCCATCCCGACGGCTTCGATCGCTCGCTGGATCATCCGGCGGTGCGTTCCTCCTTCGCGGCCGATGAGTTCTTGCCCTATTGGGCCGACCTCTGGCCCGCGGCCCGGATGCTGGCCAAGGCAGTCATGCGCGAGCCGTGGTCTCCGGGATTGGAGGCATTGGAGGTGGGGTGCGGACTGGGCCTGCCCGGGATTGCCGCGTTGGCCCGGGGACTGCGCGTGATCTTCAGCGATTGCGACGCCACCGCCTTGCGCTTCGCCGCCGACAATGCCCGCGCCAACGGCTTCCATAACTTCCGCACGCTGCAATTCGACTGGCGCCAACCCCCGGCGGACCTGCGCGTCCCGGTCATCCTCGCCTCCGACCTCCTCTATGAAGGGCGTCACGTCGCGCCGCTGGTTAAGCTCATCAAGAAACTGCTCCTGCCCGACGGCATCTGTCTGATGACCGACGAAGACCGCCCGCCTGCCCACCTGTTGCGCGAGTTGCTGCCGCAGTACGGCCTGCAATTCACTCGGCAGGTGATGCACGCTGGCATCCCGGGCGGTCGACGTTTCCGCGGCACGCTCTACCGCATCCACCATGTTCTCTGACCCGCCGCTCGTGGCGCGGCCCGCGCGCCTCGGCTCGCCAGCCTGGCTTGGCCCGGCTGGCAGCAAACAACCGTCACCGCTACCATAGCCTCAGCCCGATCGTGATATCGCGGGGGAATGCCCATGCGCTTCGCATGCCACAGGTGGTGGCTGGGGGCGGTGTTGAGCGTGGTTGGGGCCGCCTGCGCTCCTTCCGGGGATGCGCCGTCTCATGGCGGTGATCTGGATCAGAAGTACCTGAAGCCGTCTGGCCCCGTGGAGCTGACGCCCATCAAACTGAGCCAGTTGAAAGAGCAGATCGCCGGCTTGAAGGGGAAGGTCGTCGTTGTGGACTTCTGGGCCGATTGGTGCGAGCCGTGCAAGCGTGCCTTTCCCCACTTGGTGCGGCTGCATCGGCTATATGGCCCGAAGGGCTTAGCGGCCGTTTCCGTCAATCTCGACGACCCGGACAACTCGGCGACCCGGGGCCGGGTGCTCGGTTTTCTTCAGGCGAATGGGGCCGATTTTTTGAACCTCGCGCCGGCTCCCGGCGAGGAGGCGGATCAGTGGTTTGAGTCGTTGCAGATCGCATCGATCCCCCAGATGTGGGTCTATGGGCCGGACGGTGAATTGGTGCGGAAATTCGTCGGGGGCGATCAGTATCCCGCCGTGGAGAGGTTGGTGGAAACCCTCTTGGCATCCAAGAATTGATGGCCGCCACCGTCGGGCGCGCGTCGCTGGAGCGACGCCCACCGCCGTCGGCCGGTTTGCCCGTTTCCTAAGATCAGGCTCGACACTCATGGTCCTACTCGACTTCAGCATGACGCCGCTCGGCAAAGGGGAGAGCGTCAGCCCGTATGTC
>JANWYO010000115.1 GCA_025055215.1 Gemmataceae bacterium | reverse complement strand
CGTTGCGGATCGCCAGAACAGATCGTGGCGAGAAGCGAGGCATCCGCCCGTGGGACGCGGCTGGTGTCACGTCCCGTTAGCAAAGCTCTTTCCGGGTGCGGCAGCCCTGGTCTGCGAGTAGTCCGATGCAATGCTCTTCGCCACGCGAAGCCGCAGTTGGGTTTGGTGGCGCTTCTGATCTCTGGTGAGCAGGAGCTGGACGAGGCGCCTCACCTTCGAGCAGATTTGCAAGGCATTCCCCCAAGATTTCGCCGGGGAATGGGCAAAACTCAGGCAGCTCCCACAGTCAACGAATAGACTCTGTTGAGGATCACCGTCGCCTTAGGTGACGGTGATCGTCAACAAAGCGTGGAACTCGGAGAGGCATCGCCGGGACCTCCGCCAGTTGGGGGTTCGTTCCGTCTTGACCTCGCGCTACGTCGCACGGTGCTGCGGCCTGCGAGTGTATTCGTGGCTGGCCAAAGCACGCTGAGTCAGCTGCCGCAATACCGGCGCTCGCGCGCCCGGTACGAGCGTCGTGGGGACGTCCATCAAGCGTTCTTGGATCTTGGATGCATTTTCATTTAATGCCTTTCAGGTGCATTCCGTCAGAGGGACCTGGGAGGCTGCTGGCATGAACCGTCGAGATTTTCTGAAAACGAGCGCTATGGGTGCCACCTTGGCGGCCGCGAGCCGCGAGGCCGCGGCCTTGGCCCAGGAGCAACGCCTGCGTGTGGGCCTGATCGGCTGCGGCTGGTATGGCAAATGCGACCTTTGCCGCTTGATCCAGGTCGCCCCGGTCGAGGTCGTCTCGCTGTGCGACGTCGATCGACGCATGTTGGAAGAAGCCGCCGAGCTGACGGCGGCGCGGCAGCGTTCGCGGAAGAAGCCGAGGCTGTACGGCGACTATCGGGCCATGCTGAAGGAAAAAGACCTCGACCTTGTCATCATCGGCACTCCCGATCACTGGCACGCCCTGCCGATGATCGCGGCGGTCGAAGCGGGGGCGGATGTCTATGTGCAAAAGCCGATCAGCGTAGACGTGGTGGAGGGGCAGGCAATGGTGGCCGCGGCCCGCAAGCATGGCCGAGTCGTCCAGGTGGGAACCCAGCGGCGCAGCACGCCCCATCTGATGGAAGCGCGTGATACCATCATCAAGCCGGGGCTGCTGGGCCAGATCGGCTTGGTCGAGATCTATTGCTACTACCACATGCGCAGCCGTGCCACCCCGCCGGTCTCCAAGCCGCCGGACTTTTTCGACTACGAGATGTGGACTGGGCCGGCGCCGCTTCGCCCTTACGACGCCCCGCCCGACCACACCGGCGTGCCCCTGCCGCATCGGCGCTGGTGGCGCGCGTTCATGGAGTACGGCAACGGCATCATGGGCGACATGTGCATCCACATGCTTGACATGGTTCGCTGGATGCTCGACCTCGGTTGGCCGAAGCGCATCAGCTCAGCGGGCGGTATCCTGGTGGAAAAAAACGCCCGCGCCAACATCCCCGACACCCAATCGGCCATCTTCGATTTCGGCGATCTTCAAGTCGTTTGGCAGCATCGCAGCTGGGGCGATCCGCCCGACCCGAAGTATCCCTGGGGTGCCACTTTCTACGGCGACAAGGGAACGCTCAAGGCCAGCGTTCACAGTTACGACTTCGTGCCTACGGGCAAGGGGAAACCGATCCACCGCGACGTGATGTTGGAACTCGACCAATACCCGGAGGACCAGACCGAGAAAGACCTGGAAAAGCACGCGGCGCCGGCCAACCGGCAGCACATGCGCAATTTCCTCCAGGCGATTGCCAGCCGGGGGCGACCGGTGGCCGACATTGAGCAAGGTCACATCTCCTCCGCCTGCTGCATCCTGGCGAACATCAGTCTCAAGTTGGGCCGGTCGCTCACATGGGACGCGACGCGGCAACAGGTGATCGGGGACGAGGAGGCCAACAAACTCTTGCGTCGGCCCTATCGCAGCCCCTGGGTCCATCCTGAGCCGACGGCTTGAGGTCAAGTCGCGTCCCGATGCGGCACGAAGCATCAGCGTTTGCCCCCGCCGCCGGCGGGGGCAAACGCCAAGGAACCCAGAATGGCATCGGATGCCGAGATTGCGTGGCTCCAGACGCCGGCCCCGGCCGACGCCGCCTTGGGCCTCTTCAGCCAGCCGGTTCGCCGTTGGTTCGTAAAGACGTTCAGCGTGCCGACGCCGATTCAACGGCTGGCGTGGCCGGCCGTGGCGCGGGGCGAGCACGTCCTCATCAGCGGTCCTACGGGCAGCGGGAAGACGCTGGCGGCATTCATGCCGATTGTCGATCATCTTGGCCGACTGTCCCCGGGTGGGATTCGCTGTTTATACATCGCGCCTTTGAAGGCGTTGGCCAACGATGTCGCCAAGGCGCTGCGGCGGTGCCGGCGAGGGATCGGTGAGTGTGGCGGCGGGAGGGAGTGGCGGCTGGGGCGGCGCACCGGCGATACCTCGGCCCGCTGCCGGCAACGGCAGCGGGCCGTGCCACCGGACCTGCTCCTCACCACGCCAGAGAGCTTGGCCATTTTGCTCAGCCAGCCCGCCGCTGAGGAGTGGTTTGCTGGCTTGCGCTGGGTAGTGGTCGATGAGATTCATGCCCTGGCGGCGAGCAAGCGCGGCGCGGACTTGGCCCTCAGCCTCGAGCGGCTAACGGCCTTGGCCGGCCAATCGCTGCAACGCATCGGCTTGTCGGCGACCTGTGAGCCACCAGAACGGGCGGCTCGGCTGCTGGCTGGGGCCGACCGGCCGGTTGCCCTTGCCCGTGTCACCGACCGTTCGCCGCTGGAACTCCGCATCGAGCCCTTGCCGCATGTCTCCGGTGGCGGGTTCCTGCCCCGCTTGCTCGAGCGCCTTGTGCCGGAAGTCGAAGCGCACCAGACGACGCTGATTTTCGCCAACACCCGGTCGCTGGCCGAGCGTCTCACCTGGGCGTTGCGGCGGCGGCTGCCGCATTTGGCCGATCGCCTAGGAGTGCATCATGCCTCGGTGTCGGCGGAGCGCCGCCGTCGGGTCGAGCGTCGGCTGAAGCGGGGAGGACTGAAGGCGGTTGTCTCGAGCAGCACACTGGAGCTGGGAATCGACATCGGCAGCGTTGATTTGGTGGTGCTGGTCCATCCGCCGGGGGAAGTGGTGCGGTTGGTGCAGCGCGTGGGCCGCTCCGGCCACGGGCCGGGTCGGCCGCGGCGTGGCCTGATCCTGACGGCCTGGACGGGAGAATTGCTGGCTGCGGCGGTGACGGCGGCCTCGGGCCAATCCCAGCAACTGGAGCCGATTTCGCCGCTGACCGCGCCCTTGGACGTGCTCTGCCAGCAACTGGCGGGGATGGCGGCCCAACGCCCGTGGACGCGGGCCGATGCCTTGGCCGTCGTCCGCCGGGCCGAGCCGTTTCGCACGCTCAGCGATGCGGACTTCGATGCCTGCCTCGATTACCTCTCCGGACGGGGATTGGCCGGCAGCACCGCGTCGCCGCCCCGGCTTCGCTGGGCCGGCGACCACTTCCAGATCGCCAACCGTCGCACCGCGCGCCAGCTGCGGCGGAACCTTGGCACCATCCTCTCCGAGGAGCAACGACTGGTCCGCCTGAACGATGGCTCCCCCCTGGGTGAAGTCGATCGGGACTATGCCGAGCGCCTGCGCCCCGGTGATCACTTCCTTCTGGAGGGGCGGTGCGTCCGGGTGGACCGTGTCGATGCCACCGCCGTGGAGGTGGCTGAGGCCGGAACCCGGGCGACGGCCCCGAGTTGGCAGGGGAGCGCCGGGCCGCTGTCGCTGCCCTTGGCGCGGCGTCTCTATTTGCTACGCTGCCAGGCGGCCGAGGCGCTTCGCGAGGGGCCAGCGGTTCTGGCCAACGTTCTGCGCCACGAATATGGCCTTGGCCGCGCAGCTGTCGCCGACCTCGTCCGGTACTTCCAGCGTCAAGAACTCGTTAGCGAAATCCCCGACGCCCACACCTGCCTCGTCGAAGTGGTTCTTGGCGACTTCAACGTCGAACATTATGTCCACACACCGTTGAATCGGGCTGGCAACGATGCCCTGGCCCGTGTCGCTGTCCGCCGATTGGCCCGAGAGCTGGGCCGTTCGGCCGTCTCCCTGGCCGCGGACCTCGGCTTCCTCCTGACCGTTAGCGGACAGGGGGAACTGAGTACCGGCGAGCTGCGGCAGCTGCTGCGGCCGGAAGGCTTCCGCGCCGAGTTGCAGGCGGCGATCGACGACAGCGCGTTGCTCGCCGACCGCTTCCGGGCAGCGGCGTACACCGGCCTGTTGGTCTGGCGGCAACCGCGATGGCGGCGCCGCGATGACCCCGAGTGGGTCGTTCGCCGGATCTTCAATCGCCTCCGTGCCACCGACCCTGATTTCATCCTGCTTCGCCAAGCCCGATCGGAGGTCATGGACGCGGTCCTGGACGTGGCGGCAGCGGTGCAGTACGCCGAAGACTGGCCACAACGGCAGGTGCGCCGCCGACGGCTGGCCCACCCCTCGCCGTTTGCGGCCAGCTGGACGCAGCTGGCCGTTACCGCTGCCGAGAGCACGACCACGCCGGCCGAGGCGCTCGAGCGGCTTCGTCAGCTGCTGTTAACCGCTCCGGGATGACACGACCCCAGAGACGTCATCGGCTCGTTGGCCGACCGTGCCGCCGTAACTTGGTTCCCAGCCCGGCGATGGTCATCGCCGTGGCGGAGGGGTGGGACTGGGGGTTGGTCGGCCGGACGGTGGTGGCCCGCTGCCGACGCGGATCGGCGTTTTGCACAGCAGGCACGAGACGATCTTGTTGCGGTCGTGGTCTTCGACCAGCTGATACTTGCGACACTTTGGATTGGGACACTGGACCGCGAAGACCATCGTGGCTCCCTGGTGGTGGAGGGAACTCGGCGACGCAGCGGCGGGGCGGCGGCCCCGCCGCTGCGTC
>JANWYO010000075.1 GCA_025055215.1 Gemmataceae bacterium | reverse complement strand
TTGCCCGCCGGCGGAGGCCCCGGGGGGCCACCCGGCCGACCCGAACCGCCACGTCCGTCATCCGCTTGTCCACGGTAAATGGACCACCAGCCGAACGGTGGTGGGCCGAAACCTGGCCCGGGTCCGCGGAACCACGACGGCCGACCGGACGGCCCGGGGCCGGGTCCACGGTCTGCCTCGCTCCGTTCGCCGCGCGGCTCGGGGGTCGCCGGCCGCTCCGAGAAACTTCCGCGCCGGCCATCCCAATCGGCGAAGCCGCCAAAGCCCCGCGACCGGTCGAATGCCGTCGGCCGAGGATTCCCCCGGTCGTCGCCTGGCTCGGCGGCAGCCACCTGGAGGGCGGCGCCCAACAGCCAAGTCGCGGACAGCCCCGCGACCCATCGGCCATACTGCATCATCCGATTCCTCCTCAGAGACATTAAGGTGAGAGCGACTCTTGTGACCTTACTACCCGACTCTGCTGCGGCCTTCGCGCTTTCGTGCCGGCGGTGCGGGCGACACAGGCGGGCGCCGCCGGCCTGCGGGGTGCAACGGCGATCAACGACCGTTGCGGTGGCGGTGGTCGGGAAAAAGGCCGAACCACGTCGGCGGTCCGAAGGTTATCGGCCCATCAAACGGTTTCCCGAGGAGTTGCTGCCAGCGCGCCTTCTGGGCGTCGTCGAGCACCTCGAGGAGTTTCTGCCGAGTGGCGGCGTCGGCCTCGGGGCGCGGGGGACCGAAGGACGGCCACGGCGGGCCGAAGCGGTGCGGACCACCGGGGCGCGGCTCGGGGGCTGGCGGCCGCGCCGCCGCCAGGATGCTCCGCACTTCCGCCCGCTGCTCCACGGTCAGGGCCAATCGGTCGGCGATGTCCGGGTCCGCAAAGGCGTAGGTTCCTCGCCGTTGAAGGGCAATCTGCTCCAGACGCTGGCTTTGCTCCGGCTCCAATATCTCATTCAGCCACTGTTCCTCCTCGATCGACAATTGCCTCATCGTCTGCTCCCACTGGCTGCGGCTCATGTGTCGCGCTGCCCGGTAGGCGTCGCGGCGGCGGTCGGACAGCTCGGCCACGGTGGCCAACTGGTCGGGCGACAGCGCCAGCTCGGCCTGGATCGATTTCTGCACCAGCAGGCGGAGGCGGCCACCGCCAAAGACCCCACCGATGTACGAGTAAATCGAGGTCAAGTCGCGCTGCAATTCGGGGACCCCCGGATGCGTCTGCACCAGGTGTTCCTGCAAGGTGCGGGCCTGCTCGATGGCCGCCAAACCGTTCTCCCGCTCGCCGATCTCATTGAGGATTTTGGCAATGCGGAAGTAGCTGGCGGCCAATTCCACCTGCAGGTCCGGGTCGTCGCCCCGAAGCTCGATGAAGTCCTCGTAATAGGCACGGGCCGCTTCGAGGAGTTTGCGGCGAACCTCGTGCAGGCCTGGTCGGTCGAGTTCCTCTTCGCTGACCTGGGCGAAGAAATCGACGGCTTGGCGGGCCTGGCGGAAACTGCGTTCGGCCAATTCGCGCTGGCGGGCCTCGGCCTGGAGGGCGGCCTGGGTCTTCGCCTGTTCCCGGGCAATGGCAATGGTGCTGACGGTCAGGCCGATGACGGCAAGCACCAGGCCGACGAGCAACGAGGCGGTCAAGGAGCGATGGCGGCGGGTCCATTTGATGGCCCGGTCGAGCCAGCCGGGCCGCCGGGCCCGGATGGGGCGGTCTTCGAGGAAGCGGCGGAGGTCGTCGGCCAAGTCACGGGCCGTAGCGTAGCGCTCTTCGGGATTTTTGGCCAGGGCCTTGAGGATGATGGTTTCCAGTTCGCGGGGGATGGCTCGATTCCACCGCCGCAGCGGCACGGGTTCCTGCTCGGCGATCTGCTGCTGCAATTCGCGGCGATCTTGAGCGGCGAAGACCGGTTCGAGGGTCAGCAGTTCGTAGAGGGTGGCCCCAAGGGCGTAAATGTCGGTCCGGTGGTCAACCAGGCCGTGCCGTGCCAGGGCCTGTTCGGGGCTCATGTACCGCAGGGTGCCGAGGAGGTCGCCGGAGGAGGTCAGGTTGGCGTCGGTGTTGCCGCGGGCGAGGCCGAAGTCGGTGATCCAGACGTGGCCTTGACCCTCGATGAGAAGGTTGGCCGGTTTGATGTCGCGGTGGACGATGCCGAGTTGGTGGGCGGCTTCGAGGGCTTCGGCGGCCTGCAGGCCGAGGCGGGCGATGGTGCGGCACTGGGCGGCGTCGGCGCCGGTGGGCTCGGTGCGTGCCGAGGCTTGGCAACGGGTGCTGGCCGAGGCCGGCGCCGGGCCGCTGACCGAGGGCGCTTCGGTGGTCGACTTGCCGGCCAGCTGCCGCAGCTCGCGGATCAGGGCCGAGGCCGGCTGGCCGTCGATGTACTGCATCGCATAGTAATGGACCCCCCGTTCGCAGCCGATGGCGTAGACCGGGACGATATGGGGGTGGCAAAGGCTGGCGGCGGCTTGGGCCTCGTGCTTGAAGCGCTGGAGCTGGCGGGGGTCGAGGGCGGCGGCGAACGGGAGCACCTTCAAGGCCACGCGCCGTCCCAGGGAGCGCTGCACCGCTTCGTAAACGATGCCCATGCCGCCGCGGCCGATCTCGCGGACGATGCGAAAGTCCCCCAAGGCTTCCGGGGCGTGGGGGGCGGGCCCCCCCCCC
>JANWYO010000018.1 GCA_025055215.1 Gemmataceae bacterium | reverse complement strand
GGGGGGGGGGGGCCCGCCCGCCGCCGGTCCCGTTTTCCCATGGAAAGGGACGTTCGTGTACAAACTCCTCCTCTGCTGGCGCTACTTGCTATCGCGCTTCCTGGCGTTGGCGTGCATCGTCAGCGTCATGCTCGGCGTGGCCACGCTCATCGTCGTCAACAGCGTCATGGGGGGCTTCAGCACCAAGCTGAAAGACCGCCTCCACGGACTCCTGTCGGACGTCCTCGTCGAAGCCAAGACTTACGACGGCTTCCCCGACCCAGCCGGCAAGATGCAGCTCATCCGCGAGTCTCCCGTCGGTGACAAGATCGAGGCCATGACCCCCACCGTCGATATCTTCGCGATGCTGCAATACTGCTATCCCGGCGGGACGGTGACGCGGCCAGTCCGCCTGATCGGCATCGACCCCGAAGGCCGGGCACGCATCGGCGGTTTTGCCGAGTACCTGTACACCCTGCGGCAGCGGCAACTCGTCCGCATGCCCCCCACCCTCGAGCCGAGCGAGGAGGCCCGGCGGCGGTATGAGTTGCGGCATTTCCTCGTCTCTCCCCCGCCGGAGGTGGCGGTGCCGCCCCCCACCCCGCCCAGCGAGGAGTCGCTGGAGCCGCCTCCCCCGTCGCCCCCCGACAGCCGTCCCAAGCTGCCCCGGGGGATCATCGTCGGCAACGCCATCGTCAGCTACCGCGTCCCCAAGGAACGCCCCGACGATCCGCCTCGCGACCACTACGTCCTCGAACCAGGTGACGACGTCCTCATCACCACCGTCGGCTGCCAGAAGCTGGCCCCGGTCTACGACCGCTTCATGGTATGCGGCTACTTCAAGTCGGAAATGAGCGAGTACGACTCGAACTACGTCTTCGTGCCGCTCGACTATCTCCAGCACTTGCGGACGATGGAAGACCGCGTCACCAGTATCCAGATCAAGCTCAAGAATTATGCCGATGCTCCCGAGGTGGTGCAGACATTGTCCCAGCTCTTTCCGCCGGCCCAGTTCAACGTCGAAACCTGGGAGCACAAGCAGGGACCGCTGCTGGCGGCAATTTCCATCGAACGGGGGATCCTCAACGTCCTCCTGTTCCTGATCATTGGCGTGGCCGGCTTCGGCATCTTGGCCATCTTCGCCATGATCGTCGTGGAAAAGACCCGCGACATCGGCATCTTGAAAGCCCTGGGCGCCTCTAACAGCGGCGTCATGACGATTTTCCTCGGCTACGGCCTGCTGCTCGGCCTGGTCGGGGCCGGCCTGGGGACGGCCCTGGGGCTGGCGCTGACCATCCACATCAACGAGATCGAAAAGTTCCTCAGCCGGCTGACGGGTCAGGAGATCTTCGACCGCAGCATTTACTACTTCGACGCCATCCCTACCGACATCCAGCCGGTGAGCATCGCCCTGATCAACCTCGGCGCCGTCGGGATCGCGGTGCTGTTCAGCGTCTTGCCGGCCTTGCAGGCAGCCCTCCTTCATCCGGTGCGGGCGTTGCGCTACGAGTAAGCCCGCCGCGGAACGACCCGTGCGAGGACTTTGCCATGCTCACCGCCATCGACCTGCACAAGACCTATCGCAAGGGGGCCCACCAGGTGCCGGTGCTGCGCGGCGTGGACTTGCAGGTAGCCGAAGGCGAGTTTCTCAGCATCGTCGGGGCGTCTGGCTCGGGAAAGACAACGCTGCTGCACCTCCTTGGCACACTGGACCGGCCTGACGCCGGTGAGGTCCATCTTGAGGGTCGACGCATCGACCAGCTGTCTTCCCGGGAGCGCGACCGGCTGCGGAACCGGACCTTCGGCTTCATCTTTCAGTTCTACCACCTGCTGCCCGAGCTGACGACGCTGGAAAACGTGCTTGTTCCCGGGATGATCGGACACTCGGCGCTTGGCTGGCTGGCGCAGCGGCGCACGTGGCGGCGGCGGGCGTTAGACCTGCTGGAGCGTGTCGGCCTGGGACATCGGCTCCGCCACAAGCCCCGGGAGCTTTCCGGCGGCGAAATGCAGCGCGCCGCCATCGCTCGCGCCCTGATCGCCCAGCCCCGCATCCTGCTGGCCGACGAGCCGACCGGCAACCTCGACGCCGACACGGGCGCGGCCATCATCGACCTCCTCCGCGACTTGAACCGGCGCGATGGCCTGACTATCATCATGGTGACGCATAACCTCGACCTGATCGGCGACACCGACCGCGTGGTTCGCCTCGTCCACGGGCGGGTCGAAAGTACCCTGGCCGCTGGCCTTCTCTCTCGGCTTGGTCCCGCAACCGACGTCTGCTCATGAGTTCCCCCAAGGTCTGGATCAACGGCAAGCTCTTCGACAAGGCCGACGCGAAGGTCAGCGTTTACGACCACGGCCTGCTGTATGGCGACGGTGTCTTTGAGGGGTTGCGGATTTACGGCGGCAAGGTCTTCCGCCTGCGCGAGCACATCGACCGGCTGTACGAAAGCGCCCGTGCCATCAAGCTGGAAATCCCGCTGAGCAAAGAGGAGTTGATCGCCGCCGTCGGCAGTACGGTGCAGGTGAACGCCAAGTCGCAGGGCTATGTCCGCCTGGTGGTGACGCGCGGGGCGGGCTCGCTGGGCCTCGACCCGCGAAAGACGTCCGACCCGCAGGTCATCATCATCGTCGACGACATCAGCCTCTACCCGCCGGAACTTTACGAGCACGGCATGGACATTGTGACGGTGGCCACCATCCGCAACCACCCCGATGCCCTCAGCCCGCGCATCAAGTCGTTGAACTACCTCAACAACATCCTGGCGAAGATCGAGGCCATCCAGGCCGGCTGCCTGGAGGCCCTCATGCTCAACCACAAAGGTGAAATCGCCGAATGCACCGGGGACAACATCTTCCTGGTGAAGCGCGGCGTGTTGAAAACCCCGTCGCTGGAAGCCGGCATTCTGGAAGGCATCACGCGCAATAGCGTCATCGAGTTGGCCCGCGCCGCCGGCATTCCCGTGGTGGAAGGGCCGCTGACCCGCCACGACGTGTACACGGCCGACGAGTGTTTCCTCACCGGGACGGCGGCCGAGGTCATCCCGGTGGTCAAGTGTGATGGCCGACCGATCGGCCTCGGCAAGCCCGGGCCGATCACCCGCCAATTGCGCGAGCGTTTCCACGCGCTGGTGCTCGCCGACTAGCCAGGCTGGCTGGTCGGTCTTACTCTCTCCCTTGTCGCTTCACCCGGTTGGGGACGAACGATCACCGGAGGTTGCATCCCGAGGCGCAAACCGAGAGGACCAGCCCACCATGCGAACGAGCTTGGCCTTAGTCGCCGCGGCCATCATCGGCGCGCCGCTGGCGGCGGCTGCCGACGTGGCGGCGCTTCTGACCCAGATCAAGGCGGTCGGCCGCGAGGGCGCCGGCAACCCGCAAGCCGCCCAGGCGTGGCGGGAGTTGGCGCAGCAAGGGAGCGAGGCCTTGCCGGCGATCCTGGCCGGTCTGGACGACGCCCATCCGATCGCTGCCAACTGGCTGCGGTGTGCGGTGGACACCATTGCCGCCCGGGAGTTGGCCGCCGGCCGGTCGTTGCCCGCCGCCGCCTTGGAAGCCTTCGTGACCGACACGCGGCACGCCCCCCGGGCCCGCCGCCTGGCGTACGAGTGGCTGGTCCGCGTCGATCCGACGGCGCCAGGCCGGCTGTTGCCCGGCCTGGCCGACGACCCCAGCACCGAACTGCGCCGCGATGCCGTGGCCGTCCTCATCCAAAACGCTGAGGCCATCGCCGCCCAGGGCGACAAGTCGGCGGCCGTGGCCGCCTACCGCAAGGCCCTGACGAGCGCCCGTGACCGAGACCAGGTCGAAGCCATCGCCCAGGCCCTGAAGAAATTCGACGTCACGGTCGATCTGGCGGCCCACTTTGGTTTCATCACGGACTGGCTCCTCGCCGCCCCATTCGACAACACCAACGGTATCGGCTTCGCCGCCGTTTATCCCCCGGAGAAGGGCGTGGATGTCAATGCCACCTACGTCGGCAAGAATGGGCTGAAATTTGGCTGGAAGCCCACCACCACGAGCGACCCCTTCGGCAAGGTGGACCTGAACAAGGTCATCGGCAAATACATGGGCGTGGTCGGCTATGGCTTCGCCGCGGTCCACTCGCCGACGGAGCAGCGGGTCGAAGTCCGGGCGGGCACCAAGAACGCCGTGAAAATCTTCGTCAACGGTCAGGAAGTCTTTTTCCGGGAGGAGTACCATCACGGCATGCGCATGGACCAGCACGTCGCACCGTGCACCCTGCGGAAAGGCCGGAACGAAATCCTGATCAAGGTGTGCCAGAACGAACAGAAGGAGCCATGGGCCCAGGAATGGGAATTCCAGTTGCGGGTATGCGATGCCGTGGGGGGGGCCGTGCCACTACGGGTGCTGTCGGAGAAGACCGCCGCGGGTTCGAGCGAGGGGAGGGTGATGCCATGAGGGGCCTACTCAGTGGACTGACGCTGGGGTTGGTGTCGATGGCCGTCTGGGCCGGTGATTGGCCGCAGTTCCGCGGCCCCGGGGGCAGCGGCGTCTCCAGCGACAGCCATCTTCCCATCCGCTGGAGCAGCACCGAGAACATCGCCTGGAAGGCCAACCTCCCCGGGCGGGGGCTCTCCAGCCCGGTGGTCGCCAAGGGCCGGGTCTTCCTCACCGCGTGCTCCGCCTTTCAGCAGACGCGGCTGCACGTGCTCTGCTTCGATCTGAAAGACGGCAAGCTGCTGTGGGAGCGTCAATTCTGGGCCACTGGCAACACCATGTGCCATCCCAAGACCAACATGGCGGCTCCGACCCCCGTGACCGATGGCCAGCGCGTCTTCGCCCTGTTCGCCACCTGCGACCTGGTCTGCCTCGACGTGGATGGGAACCTCGTCTGGTATCGCTCGCTGACCAGCGATTACCCCACCGTGACCAACCAAGTCGGCATGGCAGCGTCGCCGGTGCTGCATCAGGACACGCTCGTCCTGCTGCTGGAAAATGCGGGGGAATCGTTCGCCGCTGGCATTGACGCTCACACGGGTCAGAACCGCTGGAAAATTGAGCGGAAGCGGCGCATCAACTGGAACACGCCGCTGCTGTTTACGAAAAACGGTCAAACGTCCGTCATCTTCCAGACGCCCGACGAGCTGGCCGCATTTGATCCCCGGACAGGGGAGAAGCGGTGGAGCTATGCGGCCTCGGAACTGGCCACCATCCCGTCGCCCGCGGCGGGCGACGGGATGTTACTGGTCCCCGGGAAAGAACTACTCCTTCTCCGACCTGGTGACAGCGCCGCGCCGGAACTGGTCTGGCAGTCAGCCCGCCTTCGGCCCGCCACGGCGTCACCGACCATCTACAAGAACCGCGTCTATGTCCTGACCGGCGCCGGCGTCCTCAACTGCGCCGACGCCCAAAGTGGCAAGGTACTGTGGCAGGAACGCCTGAAAGGGCCGTTCTCCGCCTCGCCCCTCATCGCCGGCGATCGCCTCTATGCGGTCAGCGAAGACGGAGTCACCTCCGTCGTGCAACTGGGCGACGAGCCGAAGGTCCTGAGCGTCAACCCCATTGGCGAGACGATCCTGGCCTCGCCCGTGCCGGCCGATGGCAAGCTGTTACTTCGCTCCGACGAGCATTTGTTCTGCATTGGGGCCGGCAAGTAGCCCGGCGGCCGGGCACGTCCCCAATGGGGGGCAAAAGGCCGATCGAACCCGCCCCGGAGGCGGCGCGGGCCGGCGGCAAAGCCAGTCGCGGACGTCCTGTCGGCCGGTGGCCAGGGCGGACTCAAGCCCCCACAAAAGCTGAGGTCTCGCCTCAAAGGGGCGAGACCTCGGCTGCTTGGGGGACAAGCGGACGCGGCTTACTCTTCTTCGGCCGGAAGGGCGGCGTCGTCAGCCTCGCGGGTCAGTGTCCGCGCCAGGGCCTCGTGCGTCATGGGCCGATGGCCGACAGGCTGGTCGGGCGGCGGGGGACATGGCTCCGGGCAGCAGGGAACATAGATCGGCACCGTGCGTCGCACCTTGAACGTCACCGTGTAGGGTTCCAGGGAACAGGTGACTTCCGGAACCAGGTGGACGCGCTCCTCAGGCACCAGGCGGCAGACCGTGTACGGCACCTGATACACTTTTTCCTCCAGGACGTGCCGGACCCGGCAGCAGCGGATGACCTCAGACCGCTCCTCGGGCACCAGGCGGCAGACCGTGTACGGCACCAGGTAGCTCTTGACTTCGGGCACAAGCAGGCAGTGCCGGCGGGTCTGATAGCTCACCCGTTGCTCGGCGACGAGATGACAGGTGGTGTAAGGCACCAGCCGGTAGTGCTGCTCGGCAACGTACCAGCATTTCCGGTACGTCACCATCTTGCAATGCCGTTGGGCCACGATCTTACAGGTGGTGTACGGGATGTACTGCACCTTCGGTTCCGCCACCACGTAGCATTTCCGATAGGTGAGCAGGCGGCAGTGCTGCTGCGCAACCAGGTGGCACGTGGTGTATGGCACATATGACACCTTCACCTCCGGGACCATGTGGCAGCGACGGCAAGTCACGAGCCGGCAATGCTCCTCCGGGACGAGGTGACAGGTGGTGTAGGGGATGTGCATGCAGCGCTGCTCCGCGACCAGGACGCACTTGCGGCAGGTCACGTTCCAGCAGTGTTCTTCCGCCACCAGCTTGCAGGTGGTGTACGTCACCGGTTTGACCACGGTCACGGGCACCTGCTTGCACACCGTGTAGGGCACAAGGGTGCAGTGCTCGCGCCGCACCCACTGACAGCAGCGAACCGTGCGGACTTCTTCCCGCGGCACCCACACCCGCTTCGTTACCCACCGCCCAGGGCACTGGAAGCATTGCTCCACGATCGGCCCCGGACAGTAGCAGGACTTGCACGTGCAGGGGTCAAACATCCAGGTCCCCGGCAGCCGGCAGCAGCGGCGCACCACTGGTCCAGGGCAGTAATGCCGTTCCTCCTGCCAGCAGCCGGTGCACACCTTGTAGCATTTCTCGGTCCAAACCGGTTCACAGGTGTACGTCTTGCAGAGAAGCTGACGTTGTTCCGTTACTGTCTGACAGACTGTCTCCGGCACATGGACAACGTGTTGTTGGTAGACCGGTTTGTATGTCACCGTTCGCACGGGAACGTGATATTCCTGCCAGACCGGCTTATGGACCACGTAGGTGCAGGTACGAACGTGCTGCTGATACACTGGCCGGTACGTTGTCCACCGGATCGGCACCTGGTATTCCTGCCACACCGGCTTGTGCACCGTGTACGTGCACGTCCGAACGTGCTGTTGGTATACGGGATGATACGTCGTGTAGTAGTGCGGCACCTGATAGTCCTGGTAGACCGGCCGATAAACCTGATAGTGATGCACCTTCACATGCTGCTGGTAAACCGGGTGGTAGGTGCAGTAAAAATGGGGCACCTGATAGTCCTGGTAGACCGGCTTGTAGGTGTAGTAGGTGCAGGGCCGGTAGTGGGTCTGATACACCGGCTTGTAAGTGCAATACGGGATGGCAACCTGATATTCCTGCCACACCGGCTTGTGCACCGTATAGCAGCACGACCGATAATGCTGCTCATACACCGGCTTGCAGACCGTGTACCGCCGAACCACGTCGTAATGCTCCGGGACGGCCTTGCACACCGTATAACGGCACTCGCGCACGTGCTGCTCGTATACCGGCTTGCACACGGTGTAGCGGCATTCCTTAAGCACGGTTCGGAACACGGGACGATAGCAGACGCCGGAGCGCTCCTCCTCCACGATCTGATAGCAAACGCGGTAGCGGACGCACGGCAGGCAGCATTGCTCGGGCGAGCAGCAGCTCAGTGGGTAGCGGCAGGCACCGCAATGCCCCGCCTCCGCCCGGCCGGCGAACCAGCCCGCGGCGAGCAGGGCCGCGGCCGGCAACAGCCAGCGTAGACTCATTTCGACCTCCTCCCATACGAGTGTCCGGTTTCCCCCAAGCGGGGCCGACGACCGATTGCTTTGGTCGATGATCCAGCCTCGGCAAGTCTGCCCGATCAAGAGGACTTGGCAAGCCGGGCATGAGAGAAAAACCCGAGAAAACCTCGCGATGGGGACGCAGCGGTCAGCGGGCAACGACGCTGCGGACCTTGCAGACTTTGCCGCTGCCCGAACGCCAAGCCGCTCTCACGCACCCACAAACGCCGACCAGCCCGAGGGGGGGCCTATCGTTTGTGACGGGGTTGAAGGCTTCGGGCGCCGTTTTTTTCCTACCTGCCGATTCCTCTTTCGCGCTCTCCAGGTGCCCAGCCCGTGTCTCCCATCCTCGCGCGAGCGCGAACCGACCGATCCCTGTCCGCCGCATCCAGAAGAATGCCCCAGCCGGAACGGACTTTTCCAGAAAGCAGCGGGTCGCTATAAGCCCCCGCCAAGCCGAAGGTGCCTGTCGTGATCGACGAGGCACGCGGCCCGTTCGGCTGGGGAAGGGAGGGAACGCGATGGGCTCAGGACCGCCCGACGATCTCAGCCGTGTGCTGGCTGGCCCGCATTGGGACCGCGCCGAATCGGCGCCCACGGACGACAACATCACGCCGCTGCGCCTGGTTCTCACGTCGGGGAACCGGACAATCGACGTGCGCCGTCCCAACGTCGTCGTCGGGCGGCATAGCCGTGCCGACATCCGCCTGCCGGCGCCGGACATCAGCCGGCGGCATTGCCGGCTGCTGTATGTGGACGGGCGTTGGCACATCGTGGACTTGGGCAGCTTGAACGGAACTTACGTCAACGGTCGGCGTGTCGAACGGGCGGTTTTGAACCATCAAGACGTGGTGCAGATCGGATCGCTCATGCTGGTGGCCGACATTCCGTCGGAGACGTTGTCGTTGGGTCCCAAGGGAGTGCCCAAAGGGCCTGGCACGCAGCTGCTGCAAAGTATCGCCGAGGTGTTGGCGCCATCCCATCGGGACTTGAGTCAAGGCCAGCGGCGCGCCTCGTGAAGTGGGAGCGAGGCCGCCCTTGCCCGGCCCTGAGGCAAGGGCAGCAAAGCAACCTCCGATCCGGGCTTTCAAGCTGGCGACGACTCCGCTTTGGTGGGCGACGATGGGCGCGTCCCCACCATGGCCAGCAGCCAAAGCCACCCCAAAAGGCCGACGACGGCGGCCAAGCCGAAGCCGAGCGGCGGCCAGCCGACTTCCAGGCAGTATCCCACAAACAGGCTGGACAGCATGTCGCCCACGGCGTTGACGCAGGCGAGGAGGCCGAAGCCCAGGCTGCGGAGGTCGCGGGGCAGCATCTCGGCGGCGACGGCCTTTTCCAGCGTCTCTTCAACAGCGATGTACACACCCGAGAAGGCAATGACGACCAGCAGTGCGACCAGCGAGCCGGCCCCAAGTGCCAGCAAGGCGTTAGTGCCGACGCCCAGGCCGTATCCCAGCAAGAGGATGGCGAGTTTCGACCGACGATCTCCCACATGTCCGATGGGATAGGCTGCCAAGGCGCTGATCAGGTTGTGGAGCATGTACAACAGGGCGGGAAGGGCCAAGAGCCCCCCGCCCAGGGGACGATCGATGCCGATGGCTTGGGCCGCCAGCCAGACGAGGAACGTGCGCGAGAAGTCCCCCAGACCGAAGAGCGTGACCCCACCGAGAAAGAGCCAGAAGCGGAGCGGGAACGCCGCACGCCGGCGCCCCTCGGTGCGCCCGTGGGGGACCCGGGCAGGGGCCACCCGCT
>JANWYO010000003.1 GCA_025055215.1 Gemmataceae bacterium | reverse complement strand
GCTGGGGCCGCGGGTCTCCGGGGGGCCCACCAGGTGGGGGGTCCCCCGGGGGGGGTGCCGCCCCGGGGGGGGGGGGCCCGATGGGGGGGGCCCGCCGGCAGGCCACCGCGGGTTTTCGTCATTACGCACCGTCGCCGCTGCCCCCCGGTCGCCCGTGGCTCTGAAGAATCGAGGACCCTACGCATGCTCCGTTTTCGTTGCGGCTGGTTCATCGTTTGCGGTTTGGTGGTCCTGTGTTCGATCGTTTTGAAGAGACCGGCCCAGGCAGCGCCTCCGAAGGGACCGATCAGCTTCATCAACGATGTGGCCCCGATCTTCAAGGAGAACTGCTTCGCTTGCCACGACGCCAAGAAGAAAAAAGGCAAGCTCGACATGACCACCTACGAAAACCTCCGGAAAGGAGGGGACAACGAAGACCCGATCGTTCCCGGGAAGCCGGACGATAGCCTGCTGGTGCTGCTGCTGCACGCGGGCGACGCCAAGCGGATGCCGCCCAAGGAGGCAGGCGAGCCGCTGCCGCCGGAGAAGATCGCCGTTATCGAGCAATGGATCAAGGAAGGTGCCAAGCTGGACGCGGGCATCGACCCCAAGGCCGACCTGTTGCGGGAGTTGCGCGTCCGCTGGCAACCGCCGCCGCCCCCCGCGGCGTACCGCTACCCGGCCATCATCAACGCCCTGGTGTTCACCCCGGATGGCAACAAGCTGGTCGTCAGCGGGCATCATGAGCTGACCGTGTGGGACATTGCCTCCGCCAAGCTCGAAAAACGCCTCCACACCCGCGCCGAACGGGCCTACGCCCTGGCTTTCCTTCCCGACGGCAAGCTGGCCGTGGCCGGTGGCCGGCCAGGCCAGGAGGGCGACGTCAAGATCTATGACCTCAACGGCAGTGCTGCCAAAATGGTCGATGGCGTCGCCATCCTCGACGGCGTCAAAGACAAGGCTGTCCTCGTGAAGGAGTTATTCGACACCGACGATACCATTCTTTGCCTGGCAATCAGCCCCGACGGCAAGCGGCTCGCAGCGGGAGGTTGCGATCGCATGGTCCGCGTCTGGGACTTGGCCACCGGCAACCTCGAGCAAACCATCGAAAACCACGCCGATTGGGTCTTTGGCGTCGCCTGGCACCCGAATGGCCGATACCTCGTTACCTGCAGCCGCGACAAGACCGCGAAAGTCTGGGATCTGGAGAAGAAAGAGTCGGTGCTCACCTTTCCCGACCACCAGAGCAGCGTCAACGGCGTGGTGGTCAGGTCCGACGGTAAGGTGGGCTACTCTGTAGGCGACGACAAGAACTTGCGGAGTTTTAACGTCGCCGGTGACGGCAAGCAGGTCAAGGTCTTGGGCAATCACAGCGACGCCATCCTGAAGATCGCCCTTCATCGAGAGAGGTCGATCCTCGTGACAGCCGGCGCCGACAAGGCCGTTAAAATCTGGGACCTCGAGAAAGGCGCGCTGCAAAAGACGCTGACCGGTCACACCGATCAAGTCTTCGCCGTGGCCATCAGCCCCGACGGCGACAAGCTGGCGACGGGCAGCTACAACGGCGAGGTCAAGGTTTGGAAAGTCAGCGACGGCTCCGTGCTGGCGTCATTCAACGCCTCGCCGGGCTTAGCGCCAGCCGCCGACAAGAAATAACCCGTCCCTTATCGGTCCATCGCCGCGGCAAGCCCGCGGCAGGGAACGTGTCGACCGAAAAACCCCCGGTCATCATCCCGTCGGCCGCGCGGCGGACGGTAGGGGCGGGAGGAAAAGCACCGCTTTTGACTCACGTTTTCCGGCAATGATATAATCACTACAGACTCTCCACCTGCTGCTGACTTTTTGGGGGACGATCCCGCGGCGGTTTGCAACAGCGGAAGGATCGACGAAGCCAGTAGCCCTGTCCAGATCGGGAATTCGGAGAGGTGGCTCATGACTGGCACCACGAAGGCGCAAGGCCGCTGCGGTTTCCTCGGCGTGGGGCTGGTGCTTCTGTTGGTTGGGCCGGGCTTCGGCCGTGCCGACGATGGTGGTGACGACGGGCTGTTCATCACGGTGCCGAATCCGATCACCAGCGACGTGATGAACCGCATCAAGGAGAAAACGGAACGAGCCCGTCGGCGGGCCGATCGGCGCATCACCCGCATCGTCTACGACTTCAACCCAGACAACAGCCCCAGCGGCAGCAGTCAGTACGGCCCCTGTCGCGACCTGGCGCAATACCTCATGGGCCTGCACGACATCCGCACCATTGCCTTCGTTCGCAATGAGGTAACGCGCCACACGGTCCTGCCAGTACTCGCGTGCCAGGAACTGGTGATGGCGCCGGACGCCAAATTGGGCGATGTCTTGCGCGACCAGCCCGGCCCCTTGGGGCGAGACGAGGAAATCTTCTACCGGCAGGTCGCCCGACACGACGGGCGTTGGCCGATCATCTGGAAGATGTTCAATCCAAACCTCGAAGTCCTCGAGGGACGGACGCCGGACGGCAGCATTTGGTATGTGGCGGCGGGACAGCCCCCGAACCCGGGAGTGGTGGTCACGCGCCGCGATCCGGTGCTGCCGGTCGGAGCGGTGGGGTTGTACACCGCCGCCCAGGCTCAGAAATTCGGCCTGTGCAAACTCATCAAGGCCACGCGGCAGGAAGTGGCCGAGGCCTACCAGATGTCCGCGACCAGCCTGCGGGAAGACCCGCTGGATGGTCGCTCGCCAGTGGCATGGCGGGTGGAGGTGCGCGGGCCGGTCAATGCGGCCCTGCGGGAAACGCTGGAGCGGCGCATCCGCCGGGCCATCGGCCAGGGGGCCAACGTTCTCATCCTGGAGTTGCATTGTGCCGGCGGGGACACCGTCGTGGCCCGGGACTTGGCCAAGTTTCTGCAAAACCTGCGCGACGACGCCCAAAACCTCCCGGTCATGACGATCGCCTATGTCCCCCAACGCGCCCCCGACACCGCCACCTTCCTCGCCTTCGGCTGCACGGAAATCGTCATGGGCCCGGACGCCGTCCTGGGCGATTTTGAAAGCGTCGTCTTCCGCCGCCAAGGCAGGGCCCCCCCGAACCCCTTTGCCGACGGCCGCAAGGAAAGGAACCGGCCGCAGCTCGTCCTCGTTCCCGAGGAGGAATACGCGGCCAAGCGCGAATCGCTGGTCGCGTTGGCACGAGATCAAGGCTACTCGCCGTTGCTGGCCCAAGGAATGCTCGATCGCCAGCTGGTCCTCTACCAGGTGGAAAGTATTCGTGGTGCCCGGGAACGCCGCATCGTGACTCAGGAAGAACTCGATGCCGATCGCCAGGGGGAACGACGCTGGGGGAACGAACGGTTGCTCAAACGTGCGGGGGAGTTTCTGACCCTGACGTCTTCCCAGGCCGTGGACCTCGGTGTCGCCCGGCACGTCGCCGGGAGCGCGGCCGAGCTGTACGCCCTATACGGCATCGACGCGAGCAAAGTCCGCGACGCCGGGCCCGACTGGCTCGATGAATTGGCGGCTTTCCTCCGCCACCCGGCGGTGACGGTGATCCTCATCGGGGTGGGCATCCTGTGCCTCGTCCTGGAACTGAAGATGCCCGGCTTCGGCCTGCCAGGGATCATTTCGGCGCTTTGCTTTGTCCTGTTCTTCTGGGCCCAGTCCCAACTCTCCGGGCAGATCGTGATGTTGGCAGTGCTGCTGTTCATCCTCGGGCTCATCCTGATCGCCCTGGAAGTGTTTGTCGTGCCGGGCTTCGGGGTGACGGGCGTCAGCGGCATCCTGTTCGCCTTGGTGGGGCTGGGATTGGCCACCCTGGAGAAAAAGCCGGAGACGACCCAGGAATGGCTCGACTTCGGACAGACGATCGGCATGTTCGGCATGGGTCTGGTCGCCGCCGTGCTTGTCGCCTTGTTCATGGGCCGCTATCTGCCACACATTCCTGGGGCCAACCGGCTCGTCCTGCCGCCGCCGACCGAGCGCCCGGACGAGGCCGCCGCGCTGCCGAGCGAACTCCCGTACGCTTCGCTGTTAGGAGCGGTCGGCACCGCGACCACGCCCTTGCGTCCGGCGGGGATGGTCCAGTTCGGCGACCAGTACGTCGATGTCGTGGCTGAGGGGAGCTTCGTCGCCCCTGGTGCTCGCGTTCGAGTCATCGAAGTCGAGGGCAACCGAGTCGTCGTCCAGGAAATCGCGGACGCGGGCACTCATGGATAACCTGACCATCGCTATCATCCTGATCGTCGCGGGCCTGCTGCTGCTGTTGGCGGAGGTCGTGGTTCCCTCCGGGGGGATCCTCTTCGTTCTCGCCGCCCTCGCCCTGCTCGGCGGCGTCGGACTGATGTTTCTGTACGATCCGACGCTCGGCATCACGGTACTGGCGGTCTTAGTCCTGGCCATTCCGTTCGTGGCCACCTTCCTGCTCGATTTTCTCATGGATTTGTGGAGCCGATCGTGGCTGGGGCGTCGCTTCGTGCAATCCGGGCCGAAGGACGATGCCACCGTGGCCAACATGCCGGTCAATCTGGAGCTGGAACAGCTTCGTGGCCGTATTGGTCGCGCGGTGTCGGCCCTGCGGCCGGCCGGTGTGGCCGAGTTCGATGGCAAGCGCATCGACGTCATCACGCAAGGGGTGATGCTACCTCCCGGCACCTGGGTGCGCTGCATCGACGTCAAGGCGGGCAAAGTCATCGTCCGGGCCACGGAGCGGCCGACCCTGAACGATCTGGAAAACCTGGACCTCTCATGACTGGCCCAATGGAGCGCCAGGGGGGCCGGCCGGGTTATGCCTTGGCACATCAGGCTAATGGCTCCCGGGTCGACGACGAATAACTCAATAGTGACAGAACCTTTGGATCATCACCTCGAGGAACTTTGCCATGTTGCCCGGTCTGTTCGCCGCCGACTTTCGCTTGCAGGACCACCCGTGGCTGATCGTCATCGGCGCCCTGATCTTTCTGGTCGGTATCTTCTTTCTGGTGGTCTTCTTCAGCTTCATCCGCCTCTGGATTCAGAGCCTGTTGACCGGGGCGAAGATCAGCATTCCCAACCTCATCGGCATGAAGCTGCGGAACGTTGATTACGCCATGATTGTCCGCCAGAAGATCGCCCTGGTGCAGGCGGGCGTCAAGGTGACGACCGAAGAACTGGAGGCCCACTACCTGGCGCGGGGCAACGTGCCGAAGACGGCCACGGCGGTCATCGCCGCACACAAGGCGGGCATGGACCTTCCCTGGAAGACCGCCGCCGCCATCGATCTGGCCGGCCGAGATGTCCTTGACGCCGTCAAAACGAGTGTCAATCCCAAGGTCATTGACTGTCCCGATCCGACCAAGGGGCGACAGACGCTCGACGGCGTTTGCAAGGATGGCATCCAGCTGCGGGCCAAGGCGCGGGTCACGGTGCGTACCAAACTGGAACGCCTGGTGGGCGGGGCTACCGAGGAAACCATCATCGCCCGCGTTGGCGAGGGGATCGTCAAGGCGATCGGCGAAGCCAACCGGTACACCGAGGTGCTGGCCAATCCGAACATGATTTCCCAGGCAGTGCTGCGGAATTCACTCGATTCGCAGACGGCGTTTGAGATCGTGTCGGTGGACGTGGCCGAGGTGGATGTGGGCGAAAACATTGGAGCGCAACTCCAGGAGCGTCAGGCGGCCACGGACTTGCGGGTGGCCCAAGCCGCCGCGGAGCAGCGTCGGGCGGCTGCGGTGGCCCGGGAGCAGGAGATGCGGGCACTGGTGGAGGAGAATCGGGCCAAGCTTGTCCTGGCGGAGGCGGAAATTCCGCTGGCCATCGCCCAAGCTTTCCGCGAAGGGCGGCTGGGCGTCCTGGACTACTACCAGCTGCGTAACTTGCAGGCCGATACCGAAATGCGCAGCTCGCTGGCCAACGTGGGCGGCGACCGCACCTCCAACCCAGCTCGCTAACCTGACAGCGAAAGGCATGTCATGCAATGGGAATGGGTCATCCCCGTCGTGGTGCTGATCGTCTGGATCATCAGCAATGTCCTTCGCGCGGATGACGAGGGGGCCAAGAGGCCGAAGCAGCGTCCGTCTCCGAACCAGAACGACCTGCGGCGATTTCTGGAAGAAATTCAAAAGCGGCGGCCAAGCACCGGTCTGTCGGGGCCATCGTCGGAACCAGGTCGGCCGACCGTGCAATCGCCTTCAGTCCCGCCGCCGGCCGTGGTGCCGGTCGTCGTCCAGCGTCCGCCGGCCCCCAAGCCGCCGGCGCCGCGGACGCGGCGGCCTGCCCGGCCGCCGCGTCCGGCAGAGCGCTTGCCCGTGGTCCAGCCGGTGGTAGCCCCACCGCCCCCTCCTCCACCGCCGCCCCCTCCCCCTTCCCCCTCGCCGGAAGGACCGTCGGTCGCAGCCATGTTTGAACAGCTTTTTCCGGTCCCCCCGGCGTCTGAACCAGGGGCCGGGCGGCTCGCGGGTCGGGCCTCGCCCGTCGCCCAGAGCTTGATTGCCATGCTGCGCGACCCGACCAGCCGACGGGCCGCCTTTCTCCTGCACGAGATCCTCAGCCCGCCGAAAAGCCGGCGCCGAGGACGCGGCTTCTTTCCGAGCCTCTAGCGCGTGTGATGCATCGCTATGACGTGGCTTCGCACAAACAAAAAGGGGCCACGGGTCGGCTCGACCCGTGGCCCCCGGCGAGACTTTTAGCGTCATCGGTCAATCGCTGTCAGAGCAACTCGACCACCGGCTCGCGATCGTCCAAGATGTACATTGGCCGGCCACTGCCGTTGAGGAAGGTCATCGACGGATCGATGCCGATGGCTTGGTACAGGGTGCTCAAGAGGTTGGAGGGGCGATACGGCCGATCTTTCGGGTATTCGCCGCGGGCGCTGCTGCTGCCTATCGCCTGGCCCATCTTCAGGCCGCCGCCGGCCACCAAGGCCGACATGACGGGTGCCCAGTGGTCGCGGCCACCGTCCGAGTTGTTGATCTTCGGCGTTCGGCCGAACTCACCCCAGACGACGATCACCACGTCGTCCAACATGCCGCGGTCGTGCAGGTCGGTGACGAGGTTGGCGATGCCGCGGTCGAGTTCGGGAAGCTGCTTCCGCAACGTCTTGAAGTTGCTGCTATGCGTGTCCCAGCCACCATAGCTCAGCGTGACGCAACCGACACCCGCCTCGATCAGGCGGCGTGCGGTCAGGAATTGCTCAATGCCGCGATAACGATCGCGGGAACGGGGCTCTTCGCGGCTGAGGTCGAGGGCACGACGAACAACACCCGAGGCGATCATGTCGAAGGCGCGGGCCGTGTAGGCATCCAGGCCGTGCATGGTGCCGGTGGCGTCGATGTCCCGGCGAATCGTGTCCAGGCTGGCCAGCAGCGCCTTGCGATCTTCGTAGCGGGTGCTGTCGACCCCGTTGACCATCCGCAGATTTTGCAGACCGGGGCCATCCGGCGTGAATGGGCGGTGGGCCTTCCCGAGGAAGCCCGGCTCCGTGCCTGGAGACATGCCGCGGAGGCTGACAAACGGCGGGATGTCGTTGCTGCCCGAGCGCAGCTTCGAAACCACCGCACCGAACGACGGGTGCCCAGCGGTCCGGTTAGTGTTTTCCGAATAGCCGGTCATGACCAGCGAATCGGAGTGCTCATCGACGGACATCAGCGACCGGACGACGGCCAACTTGTCGAAGATCCGCGCCTGGCGTGGCATGAGTTCGCAGATCTGGATGCCGGGCACGTTCGTGGGAATCGGCTTGAACTCGCCACGGAATTCTGCGGGAGCTTCCGGCTTGAGGTCGTACATGTCCATGTGCGACGGGCCGCCCGGCAGGTAGATCATGATCGCTGACTTTTGCGATTTGCCGGGATTGGCCAGGGCTCGCGAGCGCAACATGCCGGCCAGCGTCAGACCCGTGCCAAAAGCCCCGATCTTGAGGAAATTGCGCCGGGAGATGCCGTCGCAATAACGCTGCGAAGCACCCCAAATCGTGAACATGATTGGTCCCCCCTTGAGACACTTGAGACAAGTGCAGGCGTGGTTGCACGTAGGCAGGTTCACACAGGCAGCGTCAACGAAGAATCCTACCCCCTTCCCAGACGCCATGCAAGTGAAAAAGCAAAAATCCCGCCGGCCCGCCAGCGCCAGCCGGCGGGCCGGCCACCGGCTGCCGGCGATCGTGAAAAAATGCACAAAGCAACTTGACGTTCCCGCTTCGGCTCGGAGAATACCCCCGCAAGACAAAGACGCACGCCAGCTGATTGCGACAAGTGACCGACACCCCTGCAAGGAGAGGCGTCCATGCCTCTCGGTCCACTAAGTACCCGCGAACTGGGGCGGTATGTGGCGCTTGCTCAGGTCGGCTTGGAGTTGGTGGCCCCGGCGGGCATCGGCTTACTGCTGGACTACTATTTCGGCTGGAGCCCGTGGGGGGTCGTGACGGGAGCGGTACTCGGCCTGATTGCCGGGTTGGCCCACCTGGTTGCGTTGACGAATCGGCCGGACGATACCGGCAGGAGCGAAAGGGGGCCGAACGGAGCGTGAGCCGAGTGGCCAAACTGATGATTGGCACGCTGGCGGTTTGGGCCGTGATCGCCTATCCGGCGCGGCGGTTTGGGGGCGAGCAAGCCTTACTGGATACCCTGACCGCCATGCTGCTCTGCTTGGCGCCAGCCTCGCTGACGTTGGCCTGGGCCGACCGGGCCCTGCGAGGCAAACCGGAAGAGCAGCTGTTGTTCATGTTGGGCGGCACGGGGATCCGGATGATCTTTGTCCTGGGTGCCGGCTTGCTCTTGTACTACTCCGTCGAGCCGTTCCAACATCCGGGGTTCTGGTTGTGGGTTTTGCTCTTCTACCTCATGACGCTGGCCGGGGAACTCGTCCTGATGCTGAGCGGCCGAGCCGCGGGGAGCGGGCGATGACGCGACCGGCGGCAACGGCGGCCGAGGCGCGGCCCGGATGGGGTCCGTCAGGCTGGCGATGGTTGGCCAGCGGCTTGCTTCTGACAATCCTCGCCTGGAAGGTCTGGTCGGTCCAAGCCGCACACACCCCAGTCGAGCAGCACCACAAAGCCGATACCACCCATCACGACGCATCGGACCACGACGATCACCATGACCACGGCCCGCCGCACCGTGATCCCTTCCATCACTTGAGCGATTCCCACAGTTGGGAAATCCTGAATAACGACTACATCCAGCTGTCGATCGACCTGCCGCGGATTGAAGGGGCGATCGTCAAAGGGTTGTCGAAGTTCATGGTCCTGGAGTTGATTGCCGCCGGCGCCATCCTGGCCATCTACATCCCGTTGGCACGCCGGCTCCAGGATGGTCGCCCTCCCCGCGGCGCCTGGGACAATGCCTTCGAGGTCCTTCTCACGTTCATCCGCAACGAGGTGGCCAAACCGAACCTCGGCGACCACGACGCCGATCGATATGTGCCGTTTTTGTGGACCCTCTTTCTGTTCATCCTCTTCAACAACCTCTTGGGGATGTTGCCGTGGATGGGTTCGGCTACCGGCAACCTCTATGTGACAGGTGGGCTGGCCCTGGTGGCCTTCGTCATGATGCACGGCGCTGCCATTGCCAAAATGGGCGCCTGGCACTACTTGGAATCGCTTTGGCCACACATGCACGTGCCTTTCCTCATGGGGCTGTTCCTTAAGCCGATGATTTTCATCATCGAACTCCTGGGGACGGTCATCAAAAGCGGCGTGTTGGCGGTGCGTTTGTTTGCCAACATCTTCGCCGGGCACACTGTGTTGGCGATGATCCTGGTGTTCATCGTGCAATCGTACGACGCCCAGGTCCATGACGTGGTGTGGGGAACTATCGCCGGGGCCAGTGTCCTGGGGGTGGTGGCGCTAAGCCTCCTGGAGCTGTTCGTGGCCTTCTTGCAATCGTACATTTTTGTGTTCCTGACCGCCTTGTTCATGGGAATGGCCCTTCATCCCCAACATTGACCGATCCGTCGAGCGCTTCGGGGCGAAGCGCGGCGGTGCTGACGCTTCACGACCCGGGGGTCGTGAAGCGAAACGCAGTACAAGGAGTGAACGATCCGATGAAACTGACGCAACTTGCCTTGTTGACCGTCGCAGTCCTGCTGGTCCTGGCGACCCCGGCCCTTGCCCAGGCGCCATCGAGTGCCACGCTGGCCGGCGCCGGCGTCGGCGCCGGCCTCGGTGCCGCCCTGACGATTATCGGTGCGGGCTATGGCTTCGGCAAAATCGGCTCCGCCGCCCTGGAGAGTATGGCTCGACAACCCGAGGTCGCTGGCCGCATCCAAACCGCCATGCTCATCATCGCCGCGCTGCTGGAAGGTGCCACCTTCTTCAGCCTGATCGTGTGCATCCTGGTCAACGGCAACGCCACCTTCTGAAACATTCTGGGGGACACGAGTCGTGCCGGTCTCGGCGGCGCCTGGGGCAAGCTGATCCCAAGGCGGCCACCGCGGACCGGCACCTCGGGAGACGACCCATGCGACGTGTCTGGCTTCTCTCCGGCTTCGTCGTCGTGGCCCTAGGGTTGTTGCCGGCGCTGGGCCATGAGCCGACGGCGAACGCCCCCGGCCACGCGCCGGCGGCCAAGAAAGGGAGCGAACCACCGATCTTCACGCCGGTGCGCATCGACCTGACCGTTTGGACGGTCGTGGTCTTTGTGCTGCTCTTTTTGATCTTGCGCACCTTTGCCTGGAGGCCGATGCTCGAGGGCCTTCACCGACGGGAGGAGAGCATCCTGGCCGCGATCGAAGATGCGCGCAAGGCACGGCTGGAGGCCGAGCAGCTCCGGATGCAGATCGACCAGGAGCGGGCCAAGGTGGCCGAGGAAGTCCGCGCTCAGATCGAGGAAGCCCGGCGAGATGCGCAACGCATGACCGAGGAAATGCAGGCCAAGGCCCGTGCCGACATCCAGGCTGACCGCGAACGGCTTCGCCGCGAGATCGAGACGGCACGCGACCAGGCGTTGCAGGAACTGTGGAACCAAGCCGCCCAACTGGCCACGTTGATTTCCGCCAAGGCAATCCAACGCCAGCTGACCCCGGAGGACCACGCGCGACTGATTGACGAGGCCTTGGCGGAGCTAGGCGCGGCGCGCGACGGCTGGCGGGAACGCCTGACGACGTGACGTGATGCCCTGTCGTCGGCAAGGATCGCGCTGGCCCGGGGCCGCATAGACCCCGGGCCAGGATCTTGAGTTCGCAGGTGCCCTGTGGTTCCTTACGTTCTTACTGCCCACGACGCGGACGAGCGCCCGGCCCGGGGTGCGGCCGATGCCCGTACCCGGCAAATTGCCCGGGTGTATGCCGAAGCCCTGCTTCGGGCCGCGGACGAGGCCAGTCAGGCGGATGAAGTCGTGGCCGACTTCGAGGCCCTTCTCCAGGCCGTCGAAGGGTCGTCGCCGGAGTTGCGCCGGCTTTTCGCCAACGGCGTGATGAGCCGGCGCGTCCGCGGTGAAGTCATCCGCCGTGTCTTCGAGGGTCGCGCTCACCCGTTGCTGGTCAATTTCCTGCTGGTGGTCAACGACCACGACCGAACGGCGTTGCTGCCGGTCATGCTTTACGAGTTGAAGGAGCTGCGCGATCGCCGCGCTCGGCGAATCCCCGTATCGGTCTATGCCGCGGTTCCGTTGTCTGACGACCAGCTTGAGCGGATCCGAAACCGCCTTCGCGAAGTCCTTAACCTGGAGCCGCGGCTCGAGGTCCGTGTCGACCCGGCCTTGCTCGGGGGATTGATGATCCGGGTCGGGGACCAGGTGTTCGACGGGACCGTCCGTACCCGATTGCACCAGCTTCGAGATCAGCTGATTGCGAGAAGCAGCCATGAGATTCAAAGCCGACGAGATCGTTTCTGTTCTGCAAACGGAAATCAGCCAGTATCGGGCCCAGCTTGAGGCTAAGGAAGTCGGCCGTGTCCTCGAAGTGGGCGACGGCATCGCACGGGTCTATGGCCTGGCCGGGGTCATGGCCGGAGAGATGGTCGATTTTCCCCGCACGGGCATCAAGGGGCTGGCTTTCAACCTGGAAGAAAACTCGGTCGGCATCATCATTCTGGGAGAATACCTCCGCATTCGCGAAGGGGACGAGGTCCGCACCACCGGCCAACTGCTGCGGGTCCCTGTGGGCGATGCCATCATTGGCCGGGTCATCGACCCCTTGGGCAACCCGCTGGACGGCAAAGGCCCCGTGTTGACGGACCTGACCCGGCCGGTGGAAACGGTGGCGCCCGGGGTGGCGGAACGTCAGCCCGTCAATCAGCCGTTGCAAACCGGGATCAAGGCCATCGACGCCATGACGCCGATCGGCCGGGGTCAGCGGGAACTGATCATCGGCGACCGCAAGACGGGGAAGACGGCCATCGCCGTCGATACGATCATCAACCAAAAAGAGGAGAACGTCATCTGCGTCTACGTGGCCATCGGGCAGAAGGAATCGACGGTGGCCCAGGTGGTCGAGGCGCTACGGCGGCATGGGGCGATGGATTACACCGTGGTGGTGGTGGCGTCGTCGTCGGACCCGGCGCCGCTGCAATACATCGCCCCGTACGCCGGCTGCGCCATGGCCGAATACTACATGTACGAGCAGGGGCGCGACACCCTCTGCGTCTACGACGACCTGACCAAACAGGCCGCCGCCTATCGCCAGCTGTCGCTCCTGATGCGCCGCCCGCCAGGCCGCGAAGCCTATCCGGGTGACATTTTCTACGCCCACTCGCGCCTCCTGGAACGCTCCGCCAAGCTGGCCGAACGCTGGGTCATCGTCCCCAACGATGCTGACGAATCCAAAGTCACCGCCGATTGGAGCGTCCTGCGCAAGCCTGATGGCTCGCCGCTGGTCTTCGTCGGACCGTTGGAAAAGGCCCATGCCCAGAAGGAATTGGCCAATCATCCCGGCCACAAGCTTGCCAAGGTGGTCGGCAGCGGCGGGTCGCTGACCGCCCTGCCGATTATCGAAACGCTCGAAGGGGAGGTGTCGGCGTACATCCCGACCAACGTCATCTCCATTACCGACGGGCAAATTTACCTCCAGCCGGACCTTTTCTTCGCTGGCGTGCGGCCGGCCATCGACGTCGGCATCAGCGTCTCGCGCGTCGGCGGCAAGGCGCAGATTCCGGCCATGAAGCAGGTGGCCGGTTCGTTGCGGCTCGACCTGGCCGCCTTCCGCGAGCTGGAGGCCTTTGCCCAGTTGGGGACCGAACTCGACAAAGCCACCCAGGCCCAACTCGACCGCGGCTATCGGATGGTGGAAATCCTCAAGCAGCCACAATTCAGGCCGATGCACGTGGTTGATCAAATCATGAGCATCTACGCCGGGACCAAGGGCCATCTCGACAAAGTGCCGGTGCGCGAGGTGTCGGCTTGGGAGGAACAGTTCCTCCGCTTCATGCGGGAGCAGAAGCCGGAGGTCCGCACGGCCCTGATGAAGGAGCGTCGGCTGACGCCGGAAATCGAGCAACAGTTGACGCGGTCGATTGAGGAGTTTCAGCTGCAATACCGGCCGCCGGCCGGTGCCCGGTGACGTTTTGGGGATCGGCGGTAAGGCGGTGGGCGTGGCATCGGCCCGGGCCGCGGGCCGATGCCGGACCGGGAAGGTGAGTCGATGGCCAAGACACGCGCGTTGGTGAAGCGCCGCAAGGCGATCCGCAACATCCGCAAAATCACGCGGACGATGGAGCTGATTGCCACGGCCCGGTTCAAGAAGGCGCTGGATCGGGCCATCGAGGCGGAGGCCTACACCAACAAGATTGCCGAGCTGGCAGCCGACCTCAGCGCCAATGCCACGGAGATTCGCCATCCGCTGCTGGAGCAGCGCCAGGTGGTGCGGCGCTCCTTGCTGCTGGTGCTCTGCTCCAACCGCGGCTTATGCGGCGGTTACAACGCCGCCATCCTCCGCGAAGCAGTCGCCCGCTGCCGGCAGCTGGAAGCGACCGGCACCGGCCTCCAGCTCGAACTTTCTGGTAAGCGGGCCATTGCCTACTTCCGCTACCAAGGGATGGCGGCAGAGCGGACCTTTACCCACTTCGAGGACAAGCCGCGCTTCGACGAGGTGGACGAGCTGGCGCAGCGGTATCTGGACGACTACATCGCTGGCCGGATCGATCGGGTGGAAGTAGCGTACATGAAATTCCTCAACGCGGCACGGCAGCTGGCGGTGGTGGAGACACTGCTGCCACTCTCGAAGGTGACAGAGGCAGCGAGCCGCCGCCCCGGCCGGGCGACAGCCGCCCGGCCGGCCGTGGCCTACGAGTTCCTCCCAGACCCCCGAGACATCCTGGAGGAACTCCTGCCGGTGTCGTTCAAGGTGCGGCTTTTCAAATGTTTCCTCGACGCCGCCGTCAGCGAGCAGATCGCCCGGCGCGTCGCCATGAAAGCCGCCACGGAAAACGCCGGGGAAATGATCAAAATCCTGACGCGGCAATACAACCGCGCCCGCCAGGCCCAGATCACGAAGGAGATTGCCGAGGTCATCAGCGGGGCCGAGGCCCTGAAATAGCTCGCCGTGGCGCCGCCCGCCAAGCCCCGGCCACTCTCCCAGGGGCCATCCAAACCCTGGGCGGGCCGGCTGACCACGCAGATACGCATGGGTGACATCATGAATCCGAATGGGCAGAACGGTCAGCGCTTCGGCCGCATCGTGCAAGTCATCGGGTCCACCTTCGACGCCGAGTTCGACGAGGGACACCTGCCGGAAATCTACAACGCCCTGCGGATCGAAACCGAGTACAAAGGGGTGTCGATCCGCCTTACCGGCGAGGTGCAACAGCACCTCGGCGGCAACCGCGTCCGCTGCGTGGCCCTTGGCTCCACTGATGGGCTGGTCCGCGGCATGAAGGTGTACGATACCGGCAAGCCGGTCCAGGTCCCGGTCGGCAAGGAAACGCTCGGTCGCGTCTTCAACCTCCTGGGCGAGCCGATCGACGGCCGCGGTCCGGTCAACGCCAAGGAATTCCGGCCGATCCACCGTGAGCCGCCGCCGTTTGCGGAGTTGTCATCCAAGACGGAGCTGTTCGAGACGGGCATCAAGGTCATCGACCTGCTGACGCCGCTGGTTCGCGGCGGCAAGGCGGGTCTGTTCGGGGGGGCCGGACTGGGCAAGACGGTCATCCTAACCGAGCTGATCGCCCGGATTGCCAGCCAGCACGGCGGTTACTCGGTCTTCGCCGGGGTCGGCGAGCGGACACGCGAGGGGAACGACCTGTGGCTGGAGATGCAGGAGACCGAGATCGGCAAGACGGGGCGGGCGGTCATCACGCAGACGGCGATGGTCTTTGGGCAGATGAACGAGCCGCCGGGGGCCCGCCTGCGGGTGGCGCTATCGGCCCTGACCATGTGCGAGTGGTTCCGCGACGCTACCGGTGTGGATACGCTGTTGTTCATCGACAACATTTTCCGCTTCTCCCAGGCCGGCTCGGAGGTCTCGGCCCTGCTGGGCCGCATGCCCAGCGCGGTGGGCTATCAGCCGACCCTGGCAACGGAAATGGGCGAATTGCAGGAGCGCATCACCAGCACCACCCGCGGCGCCATCACTAGCGTCCAAGCGGTCTATGTCCCCGCCGACGACCCCACCGATCCGGCGCCGGCCAACGCCTTCCAGCACCTCGATGCCTTCATCTACCTCGAGCGCAGCATCACCGAAAAAGGGATCTACCCCGCCGTGGACCCTCTCGCCTCCAATAGCCGCATCCTTGACCCCCAGTATGTCGGCGAGGAGCATTTCACCGTCGCCCGGCGGGTGCAGCAGATCCTCCAGCGCTACCGCGAACTCCAGGACATCATCGCCATCCTGGGGGTCGAGGAACTGAGCGAGGAAGACAAACAAGTGGTCACGCGGGCCCGCCGCATCGAGCGCTTCCTGTCGCAGCCGTTCATCGTCGCGGAGGCGTTCACCAACCGTCCCGGCAAGATCACGCCGCTGGCGGACACCATCCGCAGCTTCAAGGAGTTGTGCGACGGCAAATGGGACCACCTGCCGGAAGCGGCGTTCATGTACGTTGGCGCCATCGAAGAAGCGGAAGAGCAGGCCAAGCGCATGGCCCAGATCAAATGACGGTTCCGGGGGTTGCGGCAGTCCGAGGCGGAGAGAGCACATGGCCGGCGAGTTGAGATGCGTCGTCGTCACGCCGGAACGGCAGGTCTTGGACGAGGTGGTCGATTTCGTCGCCCTGCCCATGTACGACGGCGAACTGGGCGTGTTGCCCAGCCGTGCGCCGCTGATTGGCCGGCTGGGCTTCGGCGAGCTGCGGGCCCGGCGGGGCGAACTCACCCAGAGATACTACATCGACGGCGGGTTCGCCCAGGTGCGCGGCAACGTCGTCACGGTGCTGACGCCCCGAGCGATTAAGGCGGAGGAGATCGACCCCCAGGCAGCGACGCGGGCCTTGCAAGCCGCCTTGGCCCCGGCGCCGACGCCCGACGCTCAGGAGGCACGCCTCAAGGCGCAACTTCGGGCTCGAGCGCAGCTTCGCATCAGCCAACGGGTGCGTGGCGAGGCTGGCTGAGGGGCGCTGCCGCCCCTCAGCCCTTCTTCTTCTCCCGATGCACCACCTTTGGCCATTTCTTCTCAAAGTTCCAGTGCACGTCGTTGTCGATGTCGTGACACTTCTGGCAACTCTGGTCGATGTGGAGCAGCCGCCGCTTGGCCTCGGGGCTGGTGGGGTCTTCACCTGGTGGCGGCCGGAACGGATTCATAAGGTCGTGGATCTGTTTGTTGTTCTTGTCCGCCAGGTGGACGCTGCCGGGGCCGTGGCAGTTTTCACAGCCTACATTGATCAGGTCCGGCGTGGTCTTCTCGTCGCGGAAGCCAGTGAGGTATTCGAAGCCGACGACATGGCAGACGATGCATTCGCCGTCGTACTGCCGCAGGCTGGGATGCGTGGCGTCCACCAGCGTCTGATAGGCGTGCGAATGGGCTGAATTTTCCCACACTTTGTACGATTCGCGGTGGCAGCTCTTGCACGCCTCGGAACCGACATATTCCGCCTCCGGGAACTGCACCTGGATGGGGTGCTTGGTCTTCGGATAGCGGCTGAGCATGTTCATGTCCTTGACCTGCCGGGCGTATTCCTCCATGAGGACCATGATGGGGTTGCTGTCGGCCTTGTCGGGAGGGGTTTCCAAGTTCTCGCCCAGCGGCGCCAGCTGGTAGTGGAGGTCGAAACCTCCCTTGGTCTTGTTGCGGAAGGCGCCCACCACCCCGACGTAACGCCCTTTGTGGCCGACGGTGATAATGAGCGAGGAGCCAAACTTGTCCGGCACCGACGGCGGCTCTGATTCGCGGGACGGGGTGACGATCACTTGGAACTGGGGAAACTTGGCAGCACAGGCCTTGGCCTCTTCCAAGGTGCCGTGGTAGAGCAGCACCAACAACTCGGCCTTGTTGTCTTGCAGCTGCTTGACGATCGGCGGCAAGACCTGGGCGTTGGACTCGAATTGGGCCTGCGGGTCTTTGACCTTGGCCGTCGTGCTCGGCCCCATCGTGCTGACGATGCCCACCCGTAACCCGGGACCGGCCTCCGCAACGTGCGACGAGCCGACGGCATCGAAAAAGGTGACGGCCCTGTCCTTCAGGTTGGCGGCGAGCATCCGCGGCGTCGGATTGTTGAGGGCGTAATTCGCCAGGGCGTCCTGGAGGGGCATCTGCATCTCGAACAGCCCCACCCCGACGCCGGCATAGCCGATCCTGCGCAGGGCTTCCATCGAGGTGACGTACTTGAGCATGGCCTGCGGGCCGCGGCGTTTCGGCTCGTCGGGAATGTCGCCGAGATCGACGGCGACGACAGGCCAACCCCGTTTCTTGAGTTCCTGGACGAAGACCCAGCGGCGGGGAAGGCCGCCGAGCTGCGGCTTCGAGCAGCCACAGGGTTGCAGATAGCCGTGTTGCTCGCCCGAGATGACGAGCACCACGTCGGGGGAGACGTCGGCGGGCCAATCCCGGAACAAGGCCGAAGGGGAAGCGGCAGCTCCCTTGGGCGCGGGCCGCGGCCGCGGGGCCTCGCCGGGAAAGAGAAAATGGGCCATGAGGAAGCTGGTGGCCGCGGCGGACACTCCCGCCCCGGCGACGGCCAACAGCAGCCATTCCAGCCAGCGCCCGCGATCGCGGGGCGGGGTCGGCCCCGGTACGGACGGCACGTCGTTCGGGTAATCCTTCACCATTGCCCGGGTTCCTATCTGAAACAGGTCGATCCGTTAGCGGAACGCCCGCCCCCGGACCGGAATGATCAATCGGCGCTTCCCGCCGTCCTCGACCCGCAACACGATGGCACTGTCGGCCGGGAGCGGGCCGAGGACCCGGTCGGGGCCGATCCGCACATACAACCGCCAGCGCGGCGTGGTCGCCGACGAGGCTTCGTCCACCAGGCTGGCCTCCAAATAATCCGGGGTCGCCTGCTCGAGCGCCACCCGCAGCCCGCTCCGCTCTCCCCGCAGCGGGATGGACCCGCTGACACCGCGGCTCGCCGCAAAGGATCCCAAGTCCAGACAACCCCGGTCCTCGGGGGTGCCCGCCGTCACCTCGCCCCGCACCCAACCGGTCACAGGGACCGAGACCGGCTCGCGGCCGTCGCTCCGCTCCAGCCAAAGCCGCTGCCTCAGCGGGCCCAGATCGAGCAGCCGTCCGTCCCGGTCGCCGACCGTCACCGCCACCTGGAAGCCAGCTCGGATTCGGCCCCTGGGCTCCGCGGCCTCGACGCGCTGCGCCAGCTGCCGACAACCATCGGCATCGAGCTTGGTGACGACCACGTGGTACCGTGGATCATCGCCGGTTGGCCGAAGGCTCAGGTCCGGCACGGTGTATGACCAAGCCCAGAAGACGATCCTGGCCGGCGGCCCGCCGGCCAGGACGTCGCCAAGGTCGACCGGGTTGGGGTCGAACTGGATTCCCGGCACGAACACCACCGGGACTTCGAGGCGATGGATGGTGCGCGTCCCGTCAGCCAGTCGCAGCTCCAGGGCCGCTCCCAGCCGCTCCGGCCCCTCGTCCTCGGCCCGCCAATGCAGGCGGAGCCAGCCGGCACCGTGGGCCGGAACTTTCGCGACTTCATCGCCAACGGCCAGCGGCGTCCGCTGGAGTCGGCCGAACCAGCCGACGGCCGGCAAGAGGGGGCAGGCGCCCGGGGCTACGGTCGATCCCAGGGAGCAGGCCGCCAACTCGGCCTGGAATCGGTGCCAATCGGCCGCTGAACCGGCGAAGACCTCCAATCGCCGACACGACGGGCTGCGGGACATCAACCGCAGGTGCACCGGGTGCTGGCTGTGGTTCCGCAGACCGACGTCGAGGTGGCCGTCCAGGGCTGACTCCAATTCACGAACCTCGGCGGGGTCGGGGTCGTCGCGGATGACGGAGAAGCTCAGGGGCATTCCGACGGGTCGCTGGAGTGGAACTGCCGGCGGCGGTCTTCGGTTGTACTGGGCCACAAAAGTCACGCCGCCAATCAGCACCGCCAGGGCGGCCAGCGGCAGCACTCCATGCGTCAGGGTCTTCATGGCAGCTGCCCCGTCCCGTGGGCTCACCCGACGCCCGACGGGACGACCGGCGGCGAAGCCGCCCGCAGCCCGCGTTGCGTTCGGGGCCCCATTGTAATCCGACGCCAGGGGGGGTCAAGGTCGCCCCGATCCCTCCTCCCCGCGCGCCAACACCTGGGAACATCATTCGAAACCGCTCAACTGCTCTTGACACGGTCGGGCCGAAACGCGACCCTGTCGGGTGTCCTGAGTTTCCCACCCGACCACGGAGGGTCAGCCATGTTCTACCAGACCGAAGCCAAGCCCCAGGGTTGGCGCGCCGTTGCCGTCTTCGACGATCGCAGCGAACGGTTGATCTATCTCAATTATTCCTCGACCAAGGTTCGCGCGGGCTACGCCACCGCGTACTTTGAAGTCCTCGACGACGAGGAGCGGGAGCACGTCCGGTCGATTTCCCTACAGCGCTGGCACGGTGCCCCGGACGCCGGCCGCTGGATGCACCAGACGAACCTGGCCATTCCCACGGCGGCTAAGGTGGCCCGCGTCGCCTGACTCCGTTTCCCGCGCGATTTCGTTGCCGTGCTCTCGGGCGAACATGCCGCTGGGCAGGGGGAGTCGCCCGAGGGAGCATGGCTTCATCCTGCGCGAAGCCTCGCCGAGGGTCAGCCGTGCTGCCCGGTCCGCCGCGCAGCCTGTCGCGGGCGGGCCGGCTGGTGACCGCCGATCCCTTGCCTCCGGTCGCGTCGTCCCTCAAGAATGGGACAGTTCCCTTGTCGGCCGTATAATGATCCAGCTGCCCAACCCTGACGTCCGCCGGAGGTGCCGAAGATGAATCCGTATAGCTCGCTCTGCGACGACTTCGGTTTCCATCTCTCGCTGAACACCAAGCTCCCGCTGCCGACCAGCCGCGAGACGATTCTCCACTTCTTCGAGGCCCTCCAGAAGATCTTTCCGAGCCTAACCGACTTCGAGTGCCGGGACAGCGGCGAGTTCGTGCTGGAAGAAAACCGGGAGCGGGGCTCGTACCGCTGGGTAATGCTGGAGCAACGCCGGCTATGCAGCGGCTACGCCAATCCTCCCGACCTGAAAACCGCCGACGATTTTCACCTCCAGGTGTTGGAGATCGCCCCCTTCCACCTCGACATCACCAGGCTCGATTGTGAAGCCCTGGACCTTCTATTCACGTTTGACTTTGTCTTTTCGGGCAATCACGACGAGGTCGTGGTCGAGGCGCTGGGTCTGAATTCGCCACTGGAAGGGCTGGTGCAGCTTCCTGGGATCCGGGTGATCAACTACGAACCGTCCTTGATGCTTGCTTTGGACGAAAGCTGCCGCTTGCAGTGCCGCCTCGGCATTGAAACGCGCACCAATGCCTTCCAGGTGCGCACGGGACAATTCCCCGAACTACCGATCAGCGTGTTTTTTACGATTCGCCAATACTGGACAAGATCGGGCTTCAAGACGTTTGCCGAGGCGTACCAGCAGCAGCGTGGCATCCTCCAAGAATTGGTGGACAACCACATCATTCCCGGAGTAATTCGGCCCTTGGCCCAAACGATCGCCGCCAAACAATGATCCGCCGCGGGCGGAGCCAGCGGCGGACGGGAGCCACGTCCCCTTATGGGGCGCGCCAACGCTCACGACACGCGTGACGCGGCCGATTGCGGAGACCGCCCGTCGTCACGAATCCCGGCTGAAGACAAATTTCCGGGGGTTTCCTTCCAACGGGCTGCCGGGCTCTGGCCGCCACAGTGCGAGGTCCTCGATTTTCCGGGCCAGGGCGAAGTCTTTGTCGGTGATGCCTCCAGCCGAATGGGTCTTCAATTTGACCCACACCTTGGCCCAGGTGATCGACAGGTCGGCATGATGCCACGCCGCCTCGCACAAATAGCCGATGGCATTGGTCAGCATGAGGGTGGTGGGCCAGCCGTCGGTGTTGTACTTACGGCGTAACCAGCCATCTTCCAGATACCAGGCCTCCAGCCCCAGCTGCCGAAGTTTATCCGGGATTTCCTCGGGTGTGTAAACTCGGGATGTGTCGGACATGGCCGCCCTCCTGCCGAGAAAGGAAACGCCTATGGCATTGTAGACGTCGTGGAGGGCTGTCGTCACGGGGCACGCCCCCAAGGGCCGCGGATCGACGGGCGACCTCGCTCTTGGTTGCGGTCGTGCGAACGACTTGGTTCAGCGAACTTCGATCTCGTTGGAAACGATCGGCAGGCCGGTGATTTCCATGGCAGCGTGTTGGGCCAACTGCTTGGCGTGATAAGTTTGGGTCCGGCCATGAAGGACCAGACCGTTCGGCTGGACGACCACGCGCAGGTCCCGGATCCGCCCACCCAGCCGATGGGAAATCAACGATTCCAGATACTCAACGGGAACCTGGCAGGACGGTGCCGTCACGGGAGAGGCCATGGGAATGTCCCCGATTCCAACGGTAGTGGGTCTGATTGAGACCCCACGCTCTCGCTCGAGAAATCGAGCAATCACATCCAAGTTGTTGAGCTGGACAGAGATCAACCGGACCGGCGGGCCCAGGGAGGTCGTCGATCGGCCCCCTCCCTTGGCTTTGCCGTGGCCCTCCGCGTCAGCGAACGGCTGAGGCCACGCCCTCCGTCACTCGGGCATCCCAAGCGTTGCCGCCCTGGCATGAACGCTTCCAGCGTCTGTCCCAGCCAAGCTAGCAGGCACTCCAGGCACTGTCAACCAATTTTCCGCGCATGTTGGACGTCAGACATTCGGACATGGGACAAGGGCAGGCGGATGTTGGCGCGGTGTTCATCGGATGAGGGCCGCCGGGTCAACGAAAAAACCCGCAATGACCTCTCCGGGTGCGGTGTTGAACCGATTGGCGTATATAATGCTTGGCTAACACCGACGATTAAACACCGTCTTTCCTGAAGGGGCATGATCCATGGCTCGAGCAAGTCTCGCTCTGCTGGTGGCTGGGCTGGCCCTGTGGATGGTGGGTGAACGACCGCAAGCTCCGCGTGGTGGGCTGGTCCACACGTTTTCCATCGTCGCCTACGATCCCCGGAAGGAGGAATGGGGCGTTGGCGTGGCATCAAAGTATCTGGCGGTCGGGGCGGTGGTGCCGTGGGCGGAGGCGGGCGTCGGGGCCATTGCCACGCAAAGCTTCGTTAACGTCAGTTATGGGCCAAAGGGTCTGAAACTCTTGGCAGCCGGGAAAACGGCCGCCGAGGTCGTGAAAGAGTTGACCGAGGCGGATGATCGCCGAGAGGTACGCCAGCTAGGCGTCGTGGACGCACAGGGCAACGCCGCCAATTTCACCGGCGACAACTGCGTGGCCTGGGCCGGGGCAAAAATGGGCCGACACTACACCTGCCAAGGCAATCTGCTGGCGGGCGAGGAAGTCCTCGGCGCGATGGCCCGTGCCTTTGAGAATACCACCGGGCCCTTGGCGTGGCGGATCATGGCCGCTCTGGAGGCCGGCGAAAGGGCAGGTGGCGACCGCCGCGGGAAGCAGTCTGCCGCGATCCTGGTCGTCCGGGCTGAAGGGGGCCCGGGCGGCCTCAACGACCGGTTTATCGACTTCCGCGTCGACGACCACGCCGAGCCCGTTCGCGAGCTGGCCCGGATCCTCGGCCTGCGGCTGCCGCGCCCGGAGACGACCAAGCCATGACCCAGCTGACGCGCATCAGCATCTCGCTGGAAAACAGCCTCCTCGAGGCCTTTGACCGCCGAAATTCGGCCAAAGGCTACGCCACGCGCAGCGAGGCGATCCGCGATCTCATCCGCGATCGGCTCATTAAGGAGGCCAACGAACGCGGCGAAGGCGAACAGGTCGCCGTCGTCACTCTGGTCTATGACCATCACGCTCGGGAACTGGTGTCACGGCTCGTGGACAAGGCCCACCATCATCATGACCTGGTGGTTTCCAGCCTTCATGTCCACCTCGGCGAACGCCACTGCCTGGAGGTCTCGGTGCTCCGGGGACCGGCCGACCGCGTGCGCCATCTCGGCGATGAATTGCTCGCCACCAAAGGTGTCTTGCATGGCGACATCACCTATACGAGCGGCGAACAAGCCCTGCGGCAATGGCATTGATCGGCGGCAGGGCTGACCGCGCGTCGCTTTGCCTGTCCGATGACAGTGGCGGGTCAATGGTCGATTATCCTCCCACGATCGTCATTCGCCATCCGCACGAGAACCCCCGCAAATGTTCGATCTTGCCGCTGCGCGGGCGGCCAGACCTGATTTGGTTCACTTTCCCCCCGACCACGCCGCTTTCGTTGGAGGGCTACGTCCGCCTGTCGGCAGCCGGGCCGGAACTGACGCCGGCCGATCGTGCGTGCGGTCTTCTCCTCCTCGATGGGAGCTGGCGTTGGGCAGCGGTCATGGCCCGTCAGTTTGCCGATGTGCCGGTGCGGTCACTGCACGGCTGGAAAACGGCCTATCCCCGGGCGTCCAAACTCGGTACCGACCCGGAGAACGGCCTGGCCTCCGTGGAGGCCCTCTTTGCGGCGTATCACATTCTGGGCCGCCCGACCACGGGGCTGCTGGACCATTATCACTGGGCGGAAGAATTTCTTCGGCTCAATGCCCTCCGCTGATCGGCAGGGCGAATGCCCGCTCAGGCCATCGACCGCTTTCCCGCGTGGGCCGCGACGGTCACTGACTCGGCTGCCCGCGGGACGGGAGCCTGCGGCGGTGGGCGGCTAGCAGCCGCCCGCCGCCCAGAAGCTCGCCGGCGCCACGCTGCTCCGCCGGGGTCGTGTCCGTCAGGCCGGCCAGGACTTCTTCCAGGCGTGCTCTTTGTTCCTCGTCCAGCATTTTCAGAGGTCGGCCGGCTCTTGCTCTTCATAGCTTCTTTCTGCATGTTGGTTGGCGCTCGTGCAATGACGCGAGGCGCCCGCTGGGCACGCCGCGAGCGCGAATCGATGAACCGCTTGTGGTCTTCGAGAGAGAGAGGCCGGGCTGCCAGACGCCCGGCCGCACAGGAAGGAGCGCTGGACGAACCGGGGAGGTTGCGGGTAGGATGCGAGGAGTGCCGGGCCACGGGGGCACGGCAGTCATACGGACCAGGTTTCAGTCAAAAGGGAAGAAGACGTGACCATCGTTCGTGTGGGCTTGGCAGAGACCAAGAACTTCTCGGAAGGGTACGAGGCGATCTTCGGCAAGAAGAAAGGGGCGGCCAAAAAGAAGTCAGCCCCCAAGACCACAGCCAGCAAAAAGAAGTCGAGCGGCAAGAAGAAGTAAGCTCGGTCACGGCCCGCCAGGCAAGCGACTCTCGGCGGTTTCTTCCTCTGCTGGCTTGGGCAAGCGATCGATGTCGGGACCAAACTCTCCCTCGGCCAGGTCAAAGTCGGGCTTGAGTCGGAACATTCCCGGCAGCGACCGGGCCAATGGCCGGTCCAGTCCCGCGTGAAACAGCCGGGCACGGCTATAGGTTTCGTCCTCGTTGGTGAAGGAACTCCATTTGTTCCGGTCGAAGGGAGGAAGCGATGGAGGTTCCTGCTCGAGGAAGTGGCTGAAACCGCTGTAGAGGTTGTGCCGGCCGCCGGACCAGGTGAAGAAACGCTGCAGCTGCTCATCGCTGTCCACATCGAGGCCGTCGATGTGGACCAGCGGCTTACCGGCAGCCGCGACAAAGAGGCAATGCATGGCGGGCCGGACTTCCGTGGCCACCAGGCCGCGCAGGTCTTTCGGAGCGCGCAGCCAGACGAGGTAGTCGCTCAAATAGGCGGTGACGCGGCTCAGACTGATCTGCGCGGCCGGCCGGCTGCTCACCCCTCGCGGATCCCCCTCCACGATCAGCATCGAACCTTCCAAGGCCAGCAGCGACTCGTCCAGACTTAATTCGAAGCGGCGGCTGCTGCGCACCGCGACGAGGTCGCCCTCGCCCCGGATAAAGCAGCGCTTCAGTTCCAGGCGCGGGGCCGTCCGGCTGGTGGCAGGCCCCATCCGCTTGTAAGCGGCTGGGTCGGCCAACACCACGAATGACACCGGTACCGTCTCCAGTTTCCGCAGCGTGGCCACGCACTCCTTGAAGGTACACAAGCCAACACCCACGATGGAGACCACGGCCTGGGCTTTCCAGTCGGCCTCGGCCGTCGGCCGAACGACAAATTGCAGCTGCTCCAGGTGCAGCTGGCCGTCGTAGACTCGGAAGAGGGCGGCGTCGGTGTCGGTGGTTTCGCCCAGTTCCAGGATCGGTTGGCAGCCGGGGTAGGGTTTGATCGTCAAATCGACGTCCGGTCGGGTCAACGACACGGCATCGACCTTGAGCAGGCCGGTGTGCTTGATCTGGATTTCATCGCCGGGGCGGGCATCGAGGATGGCGTGGCCCAGCGACGGATAACTCCCCGCGTCGCGATCAGGGCTGGGATCGACGATGCGCGGCCGGCGTGCCAGATCCAGCTTTCGCTCATCGAGGCGCAGGAGGTCTTCGGCGCTGTACGACGCCCCCCAGATGCCCCGCTCCACGCCGATGACCCCGGCCGTGGGATTGGCCACCGGCCGTAGCTCCGGTTGCCGTACCTGCACCAAAAATGCCTCCCGAGGATTGGTGGCCAGCAGTTCCAGCGGGTTGTCCGCCCGCCATGGGCTGGCGGACAATTCCAGGGAGTTGGCACTTTCCTTGATGCCGGGTGCCTGGCGGAAGGCTTCGAGGGTGGTCCAGACCACGGGGTTGCCGCGCGATGCTTCCTTCACCTGGAAGCGCCCCAGGTTGTAGTAAACGTTCCGGTGCTTGCCGGAGTAAGTGAACTTCCCCGTCGGCTCGCCCGCAAGCCGAAGCAACGTGCCGCCCCGGCTGTCGTCGCCGGACATGGCCGGTGGGCCCGAAAAGAGCGAATAGAAAACCTCCAGCTGACAATGGGCTGTCGCATCGACATCGAACGCCACGCCGTCGCTATCGATGAAGGCCGAGCAGTGCTCCAGCACCAGATCGGTTGCGGGACTGGGGCCCCTGACGTCGAAGAGGACGTCATGAGGAGCGAAGGCGATGTTCTTGGCCTTAACGAAGACTGCCCCGGTGAGTGTCAAGGCGGCATGACCGGCATGGAAAAAGCAATCTTCCAGGATCAGGGCAGGTCGTTTGCCGTCGCGGTGGATCGGGCCGCGGACGAGGATGGCACTTTGGCGGCGTTGCTCCGGCGCTTCCGGCGAGCCCGTCTGCACAAACTCACAGCCTTCGAGTCGGCATTGCTCAGCGCTCCACAACGCGATGGCTGCCAGGGGTGTCTCCGTGCCCGCGGCATCGGTCTCAAAGCGGACCCCCCGCAGGGTCACCCGGCCGCTCTTGATGGTCAGTATCGGCCAGGTTTGGTCGGGGCGTGCCGCCGACGTGACATCGTAGGCCAGCCGCAGTGTCGGCCGACGGTTCGGCTGTTCCGGCTCGATCGTCAGCTCGGTGCCTTGGAACACCAATCCCGGTGGCCCTCCGCCGCCGTCGCGGCGGCTGAGGTCCAGGCTGTTGGCCAGGACGATGCGGGCGACCGGCTGTTGCAGGGCGTCGGCGAGTTCCCGCACCGTCCGCACCACCGTGCGCTCGCTCCCTTCCACCGCTGGCCCCGCATGCTCCTTCGGCGGCTCGACCGGCACCTCCGGCCAAGTCCGTTGCCCGTTCGGGGCGACTTCCCTGGCCTGGCTGACCGACGGCTGCGGCGGTGAGATCACCAGGTCCGACGCCGCCGGCTCCGACCACATACCCAGGGCCAACACCAACACTACCAGCAGGGCGGCTGCTGCCGCCCCGATCAGCATCGGTCGGGCGCCCGGCGGGCTGGGCAGCGGCGCATCGACGAACAGGACCCCTCGCGGCGACTCGACGGCCGCCCCGATCTTCTGCGCCACCAGAATCAAATGTTGCACCAGATGCTCCGGCTTCTGGTAGCGGTCCTTCGGGTCCTTGGCCATCATCCGGGCCAGGATCGCGGCGACCTCGTCGGGAATGGCAGGGTTCAACTGCCGCGGGTCGATCGGTGCCTCGTGCTGATGGAAATTCAGCTTTCGGGCGGCGGTCCCTTCGGGGACCGGCGGCTGCCCGGTCAGCATGTGGTAAAACGTGCACCCCAGCGAATAGATGTCGCTGCGGACGTCGGCGTCGCGTGGCTCCAGGGCCTGTTCCGGCGAAATGTAGTCGAAAGTGCCCAGGGTGACGCCCGATTGTGTCAGCTGCCCGTCACTGCGCGGTTCCAGGCTTCGCGCCAGACCCATGTCGACCAGCTTGGCCCGCCCCGTCGGCGTGACGATGATGTTCGACGGCTTGATGTCGCGGTGGACCACGCCGCGCGACGCGGCGTGGTCCAGCCCCGTCGCCACTTGGAGCATGTAACTGATCGCTTCCGGCAAAGGGATTCGCCCGCGCCGCTCGAGAATTGTCCGCAGGTTCTCGCCTTCGACGAATTCAAACGCGATGAAGTGCAGCCCCTGATCTTCCCCGCAGTAGAAGACCCGGGCAATGTTCTCGTGATCGAGCTTGGCGGCTGCCCGCGCCTCGTGATGAAACCGCCGGATGTTTTCTGGGTCAGCGGCCATCTCCGGCGGCAGGATTTTCAAGGCGACCGGCCGATCCAGCTGCGTGTCCTGGGCGCGGATCACCGCCGCCATGCCGCCGATGCCGATGGGTTCCAGCAGCTCGAAATGGGCCAGGAATCGGCCGCGGAGCTTTACCGCAAACGCATCTTCGGGGCGCTCGGCTCGGGGGACGGTCTTGGAGATGACCGTCGGGGCGTCGTCCGTCGGCGGAGCATCGAGTTGGAAAATATCGGGCCCCGACTCTGTTGATCCCGTCGGTTCCGTTGGCGGGGTGGTCGGCCCTTCCCGTGGGGATTCACTGATGTGATCTTCCGCGTCGGGCGAGGAACCGGCACTTGTCGGCCGGCTCGCTTCGGATTGATCGCGGCGCTCGTCCATCGTGCCGTCCTCTGCGGACCACGGAATCAGGCGGCTGGCCGTGGCCCAGGGGATTGGCGTAAGATGTGCGGGCCGGCCAAGACGTATCATACCCCGCCCTCGCCGCGACTGTCAACCGACCCGGTTTCTGACCACGGGCCGCAGGGCGGGGCTGCTGGGCGGGTGCGCGGAGGCGCGAGGTGCCGCGAGGAGCGGGAGTTGAAGGGGATTTATCGGTTTGCGCTCGCTTCGAGCTGCGGAAAGCGGTGAGGGTGGGCGGGTTCATTTCCTGGACGCAGGCGAGGGCCTTTTCGAGTCACAAACGCTCGAACTCGGCCTTGGAGGTGATAGAGAGCGGGCATCCATACCTCCGCGTGAATTGTCTAGACTGCCTGGCTTGAAGCCTTGCCCCGCCGGAATTCCAGGAAAACCCCTTGAGCTTGACAGTCGAACGGGGTTATGCCACAAGCCGCCCCGCGGGCGGCGTGTGGGTGCCACCCCTTTGCGGGACCAGCCATTCCGCTGCCGCTGCAAGGTGTGACGGTCATGCCCAACGAATCGGCCCTCCTCGCCTCATCCGTGCTTCAGGCCGCGCGGGCCCGCCTGTCGCTGGGTCAGCTGTGGCAGGTGCCGACTTTTTTCCTCGGCTGCATCGTGCTGGCGGCTGTGGCAATCGCCCATCCCTGGAGCGGCTACCATGGCCGACGTACGGTCGAGCGAGACTTGGCCACCCTCCGCCGCGACGTCCGCCAGCCGGGGGTGGAGGTGCCGCAGTTGCTCCGACAAGCGGAGCAACTGCTGGGACAGGTGGGCGCGGAACCGTCGCGAGCGGCTCAAGCCCATTTCCTGCTCGGCGCCCTCTATGTCCGTCTGGCGGAGCAGGCCGCTCCGGAGGCGGCCCGTGCCGCGTGGATGAAGGCCCGGGAGCATCTGGAGCAAGTCGAGGCTTCGGAATTGCCTGTCGAAGACCGTCCCCGACTCACCTATCTGCTTGGCAAGACGTGGTTTCACCTCGACGTCGATCCGGGGCGGGTCATCGCGGCATTGTCGCAAGCGATTCCGCAGGGGGCGGATGATCCGGCCGAGGATTATGGCTTGTTGGCGCAGGCTTATTTGCGTCTGCCGGAGCCGGACGTTGCCGCCGCCCTGGAGGCGAGCCGCAAGCAGCTGGCGGCCCCGGCGACGGATGAGGCGCTGCTGGCCCCGCGACGGCTCTTTCAGGCAAAACTCCTGCTGCGGCTGGGGGAAACCGACGAGGCGCGACGAATGCTCCAGCATCTGCTGAAGCGCGCCACGCCGAATACCTCCCCGGCCACGTTGGGCGAAGCCCGCCTTTTGTTGGCTCGCAGTTACCAGGAGGAAGGGGACTGGGAGGAGGCCATTCGGCTCTGGGAACAGGTCAAGGATCGGGCCGATCCGCTAGAAGCGGGGCGCATTCATTTCGAGCTGGGGCTGTGCTATAGCCGGTCGAATCGCCCGGCGGAAGCCGCCCGGGCTTGGGAGCAGGCCCGCCAATACGGCGGGCCCGAGGGGCAGGCCGCCACGCTCCTGCTGGCCGAACAGCGGCTCAGGGGGCCGAATCCGGCCGCGGCGGTGGACTACTTCGCCCGGGCCGTGGAGCACGTCGCCAAGCCGGAGGATTACCAAAATCCTCGGGTGGACTTGGCCACGGCCCGCGGTCTGTTCGAGAGGGCCTGCCGCACCTTCCGCGATCAGGGGGACTACGAGCGCGCCTTGGAGATGGCCCGGCTTTATGAGCGTCTGGCCGCACCGGGGGCCGCGCAACGGCTGATGGCGGAGACCGCCGAGGTCTGGGCGCAAGCCTTGCTGGCCCGCGCACGGCAGACCAAGCAGCCGACCGACGAGCAAGCCGCCCGGGCGAAGCTGCGTCAGGCCGCGGCCGCCTGGGAATCGGCGGCCCGGGCCGCATCGACGAGCGCTGAGCAAGCCGATTGGCTGATGCGAGCAGCCGACCAATATTTCCAGGCCCACGAGGCCAATCGGGCTTCCCTGGTCCTGGAACGCCTGGTGGCCGTGCCCGACCTCGCGCCGCAACGGCGAGGCGAGGCGTGGCTGCGCCTCGCGGAGGTGCATCGGGTCTTGAAACACGACATCGCTGCCCAGGCGGCCCTGCGCAAATGCCTGGAGTATCCTGGGCCGGCGGCCTATCGCGCTCGCTATCAGCTGGCGTTGGGCGAGCTGGAGGCCGGCCGCCTGGACGAAGCGGCCGGCCTCCTTCAACAGAACCTGGAGCTGATGCAGGCGGCCCCGGACCTGGAAGCCCAGGAGAAATCGCTCTACACCCTGGCCGACGTCCTCTTCCAGCGGCGCGACTATGCTCGGGCCATCCGCTACCTGGAGCGGGCCTTGGAGCTGTACCCCTCGCACGACGGCGAGCGCCGGGCCCGCTTCCAACTGGCGATGGCCTGTCGGCTCCACGCCGACCAGCAACTCCCGGCCGCCGCTGATCCCAGCATGCCGCAAGCCGAGCACCATTTCGGTCGTCAGCGCCGCAAGCTTCTGGAACAGGCCGCCAGTAACTTCCTCAAGCTGGTGGACGACCTGGGCACGCTGGCGGCCACGGCTCGGCTGTCGCCGGCGGATGAGGCCTTGTTTCGTCAGGCCTCGTTTGGCTTGGCCGACTGCCGCTATGCTCAAGGGCAATATGACGAAGCCATCCGGTTGTACGAGGTGTTGGCCAAGCGGTATGAAGGTCAGCTCGATGGGCTGGTGGCCTTGTGGCATGTGTGGCGCTGCTCGTGGGCCAAGGGGGACGCCGTCCGCATGAAGCAGACGCACGGCCGGATCGAAGCCGCCCTGCGCACGATGGACGCGGCCGCCTTCGATGCCAAGGACGAGACGCGGACCCGCGCCTGGTGGGAGGCGTGGGTGGAGAAAAATCGCTGAGGCGGCGCGATGGGGAGCGGCGAGGGCAGGGAGTCGGGGGGCCGCCCCCCCCGCGGCGGGCCCCGGTTTGTTTTTAACACCGGGTGAAAACCCCAAGGGGGAACACAGCCCCCCCCCCCC
>JANWYO010000285.1 GCA_025055215.1 Gemmataceae bacterium | reverse complement strand
CTGCGGGTGGTGCTCGACAGCCGAGGGCAACTCTCGCCGGACAGCCAGCTGGTTCGCACCATTGCGGTCGCCCCGGTCCTGGTGGTGGCGGCAGCCCCGCTGGCCAAGGACCGCCGCGCCGCCCTGCGAGCGCTCGGTTGTGAGGTGCTCGAGCTGCCCACGACCGGCGGCCGGCCGTCGGTCGTAGCCTTGCTGGACGAGTTGGGCCGAAGGCGGCTGACCAACGTCCTGGTGGAAGGGGGCGCCGAGGTACTCGGCAGTTTCTTCGACGCCGGGGAAATCGACGAGGTCCATGCCGTGATTGCCCCGAAGCTCGTCGGCGGCCGGGCACCGACGCCGATGACGGGAACGGGGCGCGAGCGAATGGCGGAGGCGGTGGCGTTGGCTGACTGTGGCGTGGAAGTGGTGGAGGGCGATGTTTGGCTCCGGGGCCGGGTCGGTCGGTGAGGCGGGCGGGGCGGCAGAGCCGCCCCGCCCGCCGCGGAGCCACCGGATGCCGCGGTCGCTGCGGTGCCGGCCCTTGGTCCCAGCCGCCTGTTGCCGAGTTGCCCTGCGGGCGAGGCCTTGCCGCGCCGCCGTCCCGCGTTCCCTCCCGGGCCTTAGCTGCGTCCCGCCCGCGGCCGCGTGCCGGCCCGGGCCGGCATCCATCAGATCGCCTGGAGGTCGTCGGTGCGCGGCAGGTCGTCGAGACTGGAGAGGCCGAACAACTCAAGAAATCGCGGCGTCGTGCAGTAGCAGACCTCTTTCCCGCCGGCTTCGCCCCGTTGGCCGACCGCAATCAGGCCCCGGCGGACCAGCTGGCGGAGCAAGTGGCCAGACTCCGCCCCCCGCAGGCTCTCAATCTCTGCCTTGCTGATCGGCTGCCGATAAGCGACCAGGGCCAGCACATCCACTGCCGCCGGCGACAACCGTGCCTCCCGCACGCCACCGTACATCCGCTCCCACACCCACCGGTAGCGGGGCCGCAAGGTCAAAACCCAGCCTTGTTCCTGAAGCTGGACGAGGTATGGCCGCGCCTGGCGACGATAGTCGGCATTGAGGGTGTCGATGGCCTGCTGGAACTGGTCGGGGGTCAGGCCGCGGATCACGTCGGCGGCGCGGGCCGCCGTCAACGGCGGCCCGCCCAGAAACAGCATCGCCTCGATGATCCGCACCAGCGGCGGCGGGCCGGCACTCTCAGCCGAGGTCGCGGCCACCGCCAGGCCCTCGGTCGGCAGCTCCCTCGAGGATCCCGGTGCCTCGGCCTCCGCCACATCCCATTCCCAGGCTTGTTGCTGAAGGATCGCCTCGTAGGAGCGGCCCAGGTCTACTGCCGCCTCGGTGGCTGGGTGCGTCGGGAATCGGCGCGGGTCACTCATCAGCGTTCAGTGCAGGAACACCAGGCCGGTGACACAAGTCCCAATCCACAAGATCCCGAAGATGGCCGCCAGCACGAGATGCAAGCCGCGGCGATGCGTCAGTCCGGTGTACAGCATCGCCGGCATGACGATTGCCGCCGGCACGGAAAAGCACAGGTGGATCATCAGGCGGCGCTTGGTCTGAGGGTCGAAATAGTCGAAAATCTCCGGGTTCCAGTAGCGGACAACCACCTCGAGACCAAAAAGGGCGATCAGCGTCAGCGTGAAGAAGACGACGTTGATTCGGCCATGAAGCCGATAGTTGCCCCGGAGCAGGGCCACGAGGGAAGCGAGGAGGAGAAGCGTCACGGCGCTGACGGCGATTTTCAGCGTCAGGATCACTTCCGGGCCGGTAATCGCCACGGGATCCTCCATGCAGTCTCTTCCAAAGACGGAGACGCAGGGTCATTGTAGCGGCGGCGGCCGTCTCGGCCGCCGCCGCCTTGCGGCGAGCGGGGCCGGACCATATGCATACTTCCGATTGGTCCTGCGGCCGGCATGCTGTCCCGGTCTCGCGGAGAAGGCCGGGGCCGCCGGCCGGGCCTGGCCGAGGACTGACTGCCATGTGCAAGAGCACCGTCGCCGGCGTCTGCATCCTAGGGATGGCGAGTTGGGCCGTCGCCGCGCCCGTCTCGGTTCCCGACAAGAACCTGGAAGCGGCGCTGAAAGCCGCCTTGCGCGATCCGAAGGAAGGGCTGACCGACGAGAACTTGGTCAATGTCTTCGTCTTAGAGGCCCCGGGCAAGGGAATCGCCGACCTCACCGGCTTGGACAAGTGCAAGAACCTCGCCCTTCTCCGACTCAGCAACAACCGGATTACCGACCTCAAACCGCTCCAGAACCTCGGACAGCTGCAATCGCTCGACCTGGCCAACAACCAGATCGAAAACCTCGAGCCGCTCGCCGGCTTGACCAAGCTCCAATACCTCGAGCTGACCGGCAATCGAATCGCCCGTCTCGATCCGTTGGCGAAACTGAACCGATTGTCAGCGCTTTACTTGTCAGCTAATCGCGTCAGCGACCTGGGCCCCTTGAGCAATCTGCCGCAGCTGGTGTCGCTTTACCTCGACCGCAACCAGATCGAGGACCTGAGCCCGCTGGAAAAAGTCACGCGCCTGTCCACCCTCGACTTGCGGGAGAACAAGATCAAAGACCTCGGACCCTTGGCAAAGCAGACCGACCTGCGCATCCTGCTGCTACAACGGAACCAGATCAGCGATCTGGCCCCGTTGGTGGCCGCGGCCAAGGCCGATGCGGCCAAGGAGCGGCGTTTCGCGCCCTATCTTCGCCTTTATTTGGCGGGCAATCCGCTGAGCGACGCGGCCAAGAACCAGCAGCTCCGCGAGCTGCGCGACTGCGGTGTGCGCATCGAGGACATCAGCCCGGCGGCCCCGTGACCGCACCCTTGGGCGCGGCGGCGTGTGAGGTCTGCAACGTGCTTTCAGGATCGTAAGAGGTCCGCGCCCCGCGCGAAACGCGCCGGGCGCGGTGGGATTTTCCTGCGTTTGCGGCCAGGTGCGACTAACCCGGGTTGGGCCCGGGCAGCTGAATGCGATTCCGCAACTCGTCGATTTTCGTCTTCGTGTTTTTCACCAAGCCGACCAACTGCTCCGGCGTGGCTGTCAACTTCATGGTTGCGGTGGTGCCGCTGACATTGCATTCGTAGCTGGCCAAGATGTCTTGCAGTTCCTTGGAGAAAATCTTCAACCTCTTCAAGAGGACCAACATGGCGTCAGCTAACACCTTGCTTTCGCGGGCCGCTTCCTTGTCGCGGCAAATCGCGGTGCTGACAAGGCTGATCGTCTTGTCCAACTGTATCTGGTAGGTGGTGGCCAGCGACCAGTTGAAATCGAAAATCTCGTTGACATCAAACATCACGGGCCCCGTCGACTTGGCTGCCTGCGCCAAGACGGCCCCTAAGTCTTTGTAATTGATCGCCAGTGCCAGGGATTGCGAGAAGTCAATCTGTTTCAGCGCCTGCTGCATTCCATCCGAGATCTGGGGCCGGCCGGTGCGCTCCAGGATTTTCTTGAACGTGTCAGCCGACTTGGCCCAAAGGACCACCTGCTGCTCCGGCACGCAAAACGCGACGTCGCTGGCCGCATAGACAGTGTGTTTGCCCACGCTGACTTTTTGGAAGCTTAACTCTTTCTTGCGCCCCTCGATCTGGCTGGTGGTGACAGGCTTGTTGGTCCGAATGACGACCACAAGGTCGGGCGTCATATCGGACCCGAGGGTACCGCCGACAATCACCTGCGCCACTTGGTCGACCGGCACGCCGATCAGGTTTTCGACCAACGAGGAGAATTGGTCGGTTTCCATCGGCAGGTCCTTAGCCAGCTCCTTGCTCAGTTCTGTCTTGAGATAATTCCAGGACGGGCTGGTGCGGATTTGCTCGATCCGCAACGAGCCAATGATGTGACAGTTGTCGGGTAAATATTGCAGATCCCGGCTGAGGGAACCGCCCCAAGAGGAGAATAACCAGTATGCCAATCCGACGACCACCACGCAGACACCCGCGAGGCCCGAAATCATCACGGCCCGTGACCAGCCACGCGGCAGCTTTCCGGCGCTCATCGGAGCGGCGG
>JANWYO010000068.1 GCA_025055215.1 Gemmataceae bacterium | reverse complement strand
TGCCCACCAAGAAGCACCCCCCGACCAGGCCCAACCGGGCCGAGGCGGCGCCGGCCCACGCCCTCGCCCCCCCCAACAGCAGGCGCAACACGACCACTTCTGCCCAGCCGACCCGCGCCAGGCCCAGCGACCCCCGCCCGGCGAAGGGATCGTCCTCGGGTCGAAACCAGTACCCGCAGACGTTGCGGTAGTATTTGAGGTCTCGGGAGTCGATGACGTCATGCGGACAGTTGGGGCACTGCCCTTGGCGACACTGGAGCATGCGGCGAACGTAGTCGGGGTGGAAGCGGCGGAGATAATCGCGGCGAAATCGGCCCCAGGCCAGTTCCAGCGACATGCACCAGCCCCCGCCGGGCTGAATGCTGGTAATGGGCGCGGACTTTTTCCACGAGGAGTTCGAGGCGTCGGCGGCCATAGGCGAAAAGATAGCGAGCCGCCGACGGGGTGGCTACTTGGAGTCTGGCGGGTTAGGCGAAGCGGCCGCCTTGCGTGCCTTGAGGCGCTCGAGGATCGACGTCCGGATCGGGGCCGCGGCGACGGCGGTGCGGCCGGGGCTGCGGTCGCGGTCGATATCGGGGTTGACGGCGGGATTGAGGCCACCGCCGGTGTTGGGGTCGCTGGCAAGGCCGGCGTCGGCGCGGGCCCTGGTCCCGCCTGGGTGGGCTCAGGGGCCACCACCTCGACCAGCGCCTCCACCCCAGACCTAGTCGCCGGCTTGCCCGAGACCATCTCCAAAATCTGACTTTCCCGCATCGGCCGTTGCGTGCTCACGCAATAAATCTCCGAGTAGGGAATGAAATATCCCTTCCCCTCGTCAGTGCTGCCGGCTGAGCGACCACGGATCGTCAGCATCTCGGCGTCAATCCGCAGCACGCTCTGGACGTTGATGAGCTGCCCCCCGCGCGTGACGATGACCAGGTTGTCCCGCTGGTCGGGGGAAATCTGGTTAAAGAAGCGGACCCAACACTCGCTGTGCATGAACAGGCCCTCCCGAGCAGACCGCGACGGCCCGGCCTCCTCAGCGGCAAGCGGCGCCGCTGCGAACGCGAATCCCCTGATAGCTCCCTCGCCGTTCCAACTCGGCGTCGATGGCCCGCAACAGGCCGGGTTTATCCAGACACCACAGCGGCGCGACGAGGTACTCGGGAGGCGCGTCGCCGCTCAGCCGATGAATCACCATCCCGGCCGGCAGGCGTTCTAGGAAATCGCAGACCAAGGCCACATACTCGTCCCGTTCCAGCATCGGGACTTGCCCGGCGTGGAACAGGGCCTCCAGCGGCGTGTCCTTGACCACGTGCAGGTTGTGGATTTTGACGCCGTGGACCGGCAAGCCGGCCAAGGCGTCGGCCGTCGCCATCATGTCGGCATGGCTCTCGCCGGGGAGTCCCAGGATGACGTGGGCGCAGAGGTCGAGGCCCCGGCCTTGGCACCGTTGGACGGCGTCCACGAAGGCATCGTAGTGATGGCCGCGGTTCATCCAGTCCAAGGAACGGTCATGAATGGTCTGAAGGCCTAATTCGAGCAGGACGTACCAGCGCCGCGCATAGCTTTCGAGCAGCTCCAGGATGGGATCCGGGACGCAGTCCGGCCGGGTGGCCACGGCCAAGCCGATGACGTCGGGATGGGTCAGGGCCTGGTCGTAGAGCGAGCGTAGTTTGGGCACCGGGGCGTAGGTGTTGGTAGCGGCCTGGAAGTAAGCGATGAAGCGGTCGGCACCGTAACGCTGCCGCAGGATGCCGATGCCGCGCTCGACTTGTTCGCGGATACCCATCCGGGGCAGCCGACGATTCGGGCTGAAGCTGCGGTTGTCACAGTAAATGCAGCCGCCGACGGCCACGGTCCCATCGACGTTCGGGCAGGTAAAGCCGGCATCGATGGTGACGCGATAAACCTTGGTGCCGAAGCGGTCGCGCCAGAATCGGCTCAGGGGGTAATAGCGCGGGCCCGACGGCGGGGCACTGGGCATGACTTTCGTACTCCGTTGAGACGTTCCGCGACGGCACCCCTGCGGCAACACTGCTCCCAACGATCGCTCTCGCTGCGGCCAAGGACGTGGCGCGGCTGGTCTAGAGGATCGCCGCGAGTTCGTCAAGCACGTCCCTGGTCGGCGGCTGACGCTCCCGCTCCATGCGTTTGACCAGATTGTACACTCCTCGATTGAGCGGGCACGGTCGGCCGTCAGCCAAGTCGAGCAGGTGCCGATTGTAAAAATCGATTTCGGTTCGGCCGGAGGGAAGGTCACCGGACATCGAACAGTAAGTTCGACGAAGGGTGGGATAAAAGGCCCAGGCGAGGGCGTGAGCCACCGCCGGGCGGCGCAAGATGCGAGCCACGGTATGGGGATGGAACGGCCCGATTTTTCCCAGCGGGACGCTGGCCGCCCTGAGGATGTCGTAATTCTCCTGAAGCAGGGCGAAGAAGAGCCGGCGGGCAAGCGGCACGGCGAGGAGTTGGCCATTGTCCAGCCCGGCCGCCGCCGCCAGCGGGCTGATGGCGGCGTTGTACATCAGCTTGGTGTATTTGAATGGCAAGATGTCCGGCACGACCCGCAAGCGAAACAGGGGCGTGTGCCGCCACGAGGCGACGAAATCAAAAACCGCCGAGTCGGGCCCGCCGCCTCGAAAGCCGACGTGCAGCTCGCCGCGGCGCGTGATGCGCGTGTGCGGGCGACCCGGCAGGCACTCGGAGACGAACGACGCGATGCCCTCCGGGCTATCGCTATAGCGCTCCAACGCCGCGTCGAAGCCATTTTGAATCGGCACGAGCACTGTTCGCGGAGGAAGCCGGCCCAGGACAGCGGGGTTGTCGTAGCACTTGGTGCAGAGGAGGACGGTTGCCCCCGGCGGCGGCGACCAGTTATGGAAATGCTCAAAGTCCGCGCGCCGCGCCGGCCAGTGATCCACCGCGACGCCGTGGGTGCGTCCCCAGTCAACCTTCGCGGGATCCGTTTCGACGAAGACGACGCGCCGGCCCGCCTGGAGCAGGGCGTAACCTACGGCGCAGCCGATGCCGCCGGCACCCACGACGTACACCGGGGGAGTGTGCGAACCTGCGCCGCCCATGCCGGGGCTCCGCTGCGCCGCGGGGCGAAGGTCGGCGGGCCGGCCCCTCCCGGCCCGCCGCTCACTTCTTGGAATACTCCTTCAGATATCCTTCAAATTGCTGCCGATGCCCCTCCTCGTCCGCCAGGATCGTAATGGCGAGGTCCTGGGTGACGTAATCCTCCCCCTCGGTCAGTCGGATGATCGACTTGTAGTGCTCGATGGCCTCGTGCTCTGCTTTGAGGACGCCTTTGATGACCTGAACGACATCGGTGGAGTCCTGCGGAGGCTCTAGGTAGCTCTGCGTCATCCGCAGCTGCGTGCTGCCGGGGATCGAGCCGCCGAGTTGCTTGATGCGATTTCCCAGCTGCTGGGCATGCCCCAGTTCGCCCTGGATGTCGGCGGCCAGGGCCTGCTTGATGAAGTCAGCCCGAACTCCCTCCAGATGCAGGCTGTTGGCCAGGTAGTTGACCACCGTTTCGACCTCCATGTTGTAAGCCTGCAAGAGGGCTGCGATGATCTGCTCCTTCGTCGCGGCCATGCCGATCTCCTTTCAAGGTTGGCCACCGAGGGTGAGTTGCGTCCGCTGGGCGGCGGCGCGCAGGGCAGGGTTCGCGTGGCTGGTGAGGGACTCCACGGCGGGCTTCAGCCGCGCCAAGTCGAGCGTCGGCCGACGGCGATGCAGTTCGGCGATGGCCCGCAAGGCGTAGTCCATCGTCAGGTAGATCGTCGCCTCGTCGGGCGTCTCGGACCCGTTGGCGGACTTGATGAAAAACGTCCGCCGCAGCTCCTCCTCGTCCAGCATTTCGTCGAGCAAGGTCAACACCGTATCGTCTACCAGCGGGCTCCCTCGCAGGGCCAGACCGGCAGCTGCCTGATAACGGATGCCTGCTCCGGGTCGTCTGCTGATCCCCTCGGCGCGGCGCTCGTCGCGGTCCTCATCCATTGCCGCCAGGGGCGCCATCAGCTGGTCGCCTTGCCCGGCGTCGCGGGTAAGCGCAAATAGTGCCTGGTCGATGCGTTGGTTTTCGTCGGCAGTCCCCTGCCACAGCGTCAATGCCTGACCCGCCAGCAGTCTCAGGAAGGGATTCGGATCGCTGGCGCACTGCCGCAGCGTTTCCTCCACCCCCAGGGTGCGGGGTTGGCCCCGCACCCGCTCCCGGAGGGCGTCCAGGGCTTGCCGTGCCCAAGCGCCGCTTTCGCCCGCCTGCCCGGCCTGGCCTTCCAGCTCGGCCAAGACCACCTGTTGGCGCTCGGGGCGGAGGTTATCAAACCGGCGGAGGCTGTCCGCGAGGTTGGCCAACGCCCAGATTGCCCGGGCGCGCTCGCGAGCGGCGATGGCCGGGTCCGCCGCGGTCGATTCCCGGGCGACTTCGCATAGCAATGGGGCCCCCACCGGTACCGCCGAGTTGCCCAGGCAGGCGCTGAGGAAGATGACCAGCTTTCGGCTATTTTCCAGGGCTTTCGCCCGAGCCGGCGGCGAGTCGCCCGGGCCGAAGCCTTCGCCGGCTGGGGCGTGTTCGAGGCGTTCGCAGTCCCGCACGGTGCGACGCAACAATTCCGTCAATCGCAGCACAAAGCGAGCGTCGGAGGCCAGCGTATCGTCCCGCTTCAAGACCTGGGCGAGGTCGTTGGCCGCACGCCAGCGAACGTCCGGGTTGTCGCTCTCGAGGTGGCGGAGGAATTCGTCGGGGGTTCGGCTTCCGCCCACCAGCCAGACCACGCCGGCGAAGATGCCCAAGGCGATCACGACGATCAGCAAAGGCACCACGAACATCTGCACCATGTGCCGGGTGGTTGGCAGCTGCACCGGAGGCAGTCCCGTCGGCCCGTTGGTGCCGGCACCGTTGGGTTGCATGGTTTCGTCTCGCGGGGGGTTACGCGGGATGGGCGGTAACATAATGTATGGATAGATGGTTGGTCCAGGCTGTCAAGTTACCCGCTCGTCGCGCCCCAGGCACGCCCCAGGGAATGCCGCATGCCGCCCGAAGTGCATCTCGACCCCCAGGCAATCGACCTGAACCGCGTCGTCGCGGACATCGACGCCATCCGCCGCGTGAATCCCCAACGGCACGAAATGGAGCAGCTGACGGCCATCGTGCTGATCGACCCGGAACGCCATTTGATCGTCGGCTACAAAGACGTGCGGCCGGACGAGTTCTGGGTCCGGGGCCACATGCCCGACTACCCCCTCTTTCCCGGGGTGTTGATGTGCGAGGCCGCTGCGCAGCTCTGTTCCTTCTACACGGCGTCGCAAGGAGTCATGGCGGGCGACTTCATTGGCTTCGGCGGCCTGGAAAACGTCCGCTTCCGCAGCCCCGTGCGGCCCGGCGACCGGCTGGTACTCATCGGCAAGGGCGTACGCCTCCGCCGCCGGCAGACGGTTTTCAACGTCCAAGGATTTGTCCAGGCGACGATGGTGTTTCATGCCGACGTCATCGGCGTCCCGCTGACGCGGAAAGGAGGGCCCTGAGGTGCGGCGGGAGCGACGCTTGCCCATCGAACAGCTGGCGCCCGTGTTACTCGAACTCCCTCCCCTCCCTCCGCCGACCGGACCGACCCCCGACGCAATCCCGGTGCTGGATTGGTCGGCCATCTTCGGCAACACCCGGCCCGTGGAGATCGAGATCGGCTTCGGCAAGGGACTCTTCCTGCTGACCGCCTCGCAAGCGTGTCCCGACATCAATTTTCTCGGCATTGAGATCCTGCGGAAATACCAGCTGTTCACGGCCACCCGCCTGGTCAAACGTGGGATCGGGAATGTGCGGCTCGTCCGGGCCGATGCCCGGGACTTCCTGCGGCAGCGGGTCGGCTCGGAAAGCGTCCAGGCGATCCACATCTACTTTCCCGACCCGTGGTGGAAGAAACGGCACTGGAAGCGTCGGCTCTTTTCAGGCGATTTCCCCGCCCAGTGCGAGCGGGTACTGCGACCGGGAGGGCGTCTCTTGGTCGTGACCGACGTGGAGGAGTACCACCGTCTCATCCAGGGACTGCTCGCGGAATGCCCGCTGCTGCGGCCCATGCCGCCCCCGGAGCCTGGTCAACCACAGCATGACCTGGACTATCTGACCAATTTCGAGCGAAAATTTCGCAAGGAAGGACGGCCGATCTATCGCTTGGCCTACGAGCGACGGACGGCGGAAACGGGCAGAAAAGCTCTGGGGAGCTGATTTTTTAGGTTCGCTGATTCAGGCTGTTGACAAGCGGCGCGATGGCGGATATGTCTGTAACCGCTGTTGGCCCCGGGCGCTTCTCGGACCACCGAATACGCCCGGACTTCTGGCCGTCTAGTCAAGGGGGAAAGATCCCGACACCAGCGGGGTGTCGAGGCGTTCCTCTGCACAAGCACCACAGGGGGAAATCAACGATGCGGATGTTGCTGCGGGTGATGTTGGTGGCAGCAATCGTGACCGGGATCGTGGGCGTCAATTCGCTGGTCGCCGCCGATGCCTCGGTTGACATTAAGACGGTGATGGAAAAGGCCCACAAGAGTGGCCTGCTGAAGAAAGTGACCAGTGGCAAGGCGTCCGACGCCGAGAAGAAGGAGTTGTGCGAGTTGTACGTGGCGTTGGCGGCCAACAAACCGCCGCGGGGCGACGTTGCCAGCTGGAAGAGCAAGACGGAGGCCATCGTGGCAGCGTGCAAGAAGGTGGCTGGCGGCAGCAACGACAAGGCTGACCTCGCCGCCCTGAAAAAAGC
>JANWYO010000205.1 GCA_025055215.1 Gemmataceae bacterium | reverse complement strand
GGCCAACTCTGCCAACGCTACGCCGAACTCTTTGGCGAACCCACTCGATCCCGCCATCGGACCTATCTCATCCGCAAGATCCTCTGGAAGCTCCAGGCCGTGGCCGAGGGCGACCTGTCCGAGCGGGCCCGGCGCCGGGCGGAGGAGCTGGCCCGCGGCTTCGAGTTGCGGGTCATGGCACCCAAAGGATCGCCGGCGGCAACAGCCACGGTCCCGACAATGCCAGCCCGGCCGGCCGATCCCCGCCTCCCCGCCCCTGGCACCGCCCTCGTCCGCCGGTACAAGGGACGCACGCTCCAGGTGACCGTGCTGCCCGATGGCTTCGACTTCGAAGGGGAACGCTTCAAATCACTCTCGGCTGTGGCCAAGAAGATCACCGGCTCGCACGTCAACGGCTATCGCTTCTTTGGCCTGGAGGGCCAGCAATGAAGCGTACCAACTCAGCCCCCAAGCCGCCGGCAACCACCGTCCGCTGCGCCATCTACACCCGCAAGTCCACCGACGAGGGGCTGGAGCAGGACTTCAACTCCCTGGACGCCCAACGCGAGGCCGCCGAGGCGTTTATCAAAAGCCAGGCCGGTGAAGGCTGGACCTGTCTGCCCGAGCGCTACGACGACGGCGGCTTCAGCGGCGGCAGCCTGGAGCGTCCGGCCCTGGCTCGGCTCCTCCACGACATCGAAGCCGGCCGGGTCGATGCCGTGGTGGTCTACAAGGTGGATCGCCTCAGCCGCAGCCTGCTCGACTTCGCCCGGCTGATGGAGACGTTCGAGAAGCATCAGGTCTCGTTCGTCTCGGTGACGCAGCAGTTCAACACGGCCACGAGCATGGGGCGGCTGGTCCTCAACGTGCTCCTCTCCTTCGCCCAGTTTGAGCGGGAGATCATCGGTGAACGCATCCGCGACAAGCTGGCCGCCATGCGTCGCAAGGGGAAATGGGCCGGTGGGCAGCCTGTGCTCGGCTACGACGTGCACCGTTCCAACGGCAGCCCTCGGCTCGTGATCAACGCCGCCGAAGCCGCCCGCGTCCGCGACATCTTTCACCTCTATCTGTCGCTCGGCTCACTTCTGCCAGTGGTCGAGGAATTGGCCCGCCGCGGCTGGCAGACCAAGCTCTGGCGAACCAAGAAGGGGAGTACGCAAGGCGGCCGACCCTTCGACAAAGGGAGCCTCTATGCCCTGCTGACGAACCCGGTTTACCTCGGCAAGGTCCGGCACAAGGGCGAAGTGTACCCCGGAGAACACGAGCCGATTGTGGACGCAGCGCTCTTCGAGAAAGTCCAGGCCCTGCTGCACCACAACGGCCGCTCGGGCGGCGTGATGGTACGGAATCGCCACGGGGCATTGCTCAAGGGGTTGCTGTTCTGCAAGGCGTGTGGGCAAGCCATGACGCACACCTTCACGACCAAGCGCGGGCGGCGGTACCGCTATTACGTCTGCACCCGGGCGGTAAAGGCCGGGCGACGGACGTGCCCGACAGGCTCGCTGCCGGCCGGTGAGATCGAGCGGTTCGTCCTTGAGCAGATTCGCGGGATGGCCGAGGATCGGGTTCTGCGGGCCGAGGTGCTGCGGCAAGCCCGGGTGCAGTTCGAGGCCGAGTCGGCGGAGTTGGAGCGGGAGCGGCGGGGCCTGGAGCGGGAACTGGCGGCCCACCAGGCCGAGTTGCAACGGTTGGCGGCAGACGGCGCGGCGAGTGACCGCCTGGCCGACTGGCACGAACGGGTCGCCCAGACGGAAACCCGGCTGCGGGAAGTGCGTCATCGGATAGCAGAGCATGACCAGCAGCGCCTCGACGCTGCCGACATCGACGCAGCCTTCGCCGACTTCGACAACGTGTGGA
>JANWYO010000184.1 GCA_025055215.1 Gemmataceae bacterium | reverse complement strand
GGACGGCCAGCGGGTGCTGACCGGGTCAGATGACAAAACGGCGGTGATCTGGGACGCCCAAACGGGCCGGAAAGTGATCACCTTCCAGGGACACACGGCTACGGTCACCAGCTTGGCGTGGAGTCCGGACGGCCAGCGGGTGCTGACTGGATCGCGGGACGGCAGCACCCGCATTTGGGCCGCTGGGTCCGGTAAAGCACTGGCTACGGTATACTCTTTCAACGCCGGGAAAGACCGGCTGGTCATCACTCCCCAGGGCTACGTCAACGGTTCCCCCGGTGGCCTGGAGCAGGTCGCTTGGCGGAAGCCCGGCACCCCGGACTTCGGCCCCACCGAGGAATTGTTGAAGCGCTTCCACCAGCCGGACATGGTAGCGCGGCTGATCCAGGCCACCATGCGTCGCTGACATTGTCGGCACGTGCGGCGAATGGGTCGCTCGGGATGGCGGTGTGCCGGCGTTGGAGGTCGGCAAGACCAGGTTCCGACTGAACGTGACCGGGCGGAGGCCGGTCGCGACCGCGCGACCTTTCGGGCGCTTGGAGCGGCAGCCGGGTTACTGAATGTCGTTGCGAGGGTCGTTGAGCCGTTTGAGGGTAACGGGATGATTCCCCACTTTCAGTGCGAGCACCTGCCGGGATGGGTGGGGAGCCGGGTTGGCGGCGGCCGCGGGGGCGGTCACTGATTGAGCGGGTGCTCGCGGAAGCGGTAGCCGACGCCGCGGACGGTTTCGATCAACTCGTTGTTGCCGAGCTTACGGCGCAAGGTCTTGATGTGGACGTCGATGGTCCGTTCCAGGACGATGGCCCCTTCGCCGATGGCGGCGTCCATCAGTTGATGGCGGGTGAATGCCCGGCCGGGCTGGCGGAGGAGGCATTCGAGGAGGCGGAACTCGGTGGGGGTGAGGTCCATTTCTTTGCCGTCGATCGACGCGCGGTGGCGGACACGGTCGATGCGGACGTTGAGGTGCTCGATGACGTCGGCTGGCTCTCCGGCGCTTTCGACCCGCCGTTGGAGGGCCTTGATCCGTTGAAGGAGGACTTTGACGCTGAACGGCTTGGTGACGTAGTCGTCAGCGCCCATCGAGAACCCGACAACCTGGTCGGTCTCTTCGGCCTTGGCGGAGAGGATGATGATGGGGATGTCGCGGGTCCGCTCGCCGGCCCGAAGCTCGCGGCAGATGTCCAGCCCATTGATGCCGGGGAGCATGAGATCGAGCAGGATCAGGTCCGGGAGGAGGGTCTGGGCCTTGCGCAGCCCTTCCTGGCCGTCGTGGACGACGACCACTTCGTACCCTTCGCGCTGGAGGTTGTAGGCCAGCACCTTTGTCAAGGCGCGCTCGTCTTCGATGATCAGGATGCGTGGTTGCGTGGTGCCCATGCGTGTCTGAAGGGGCCGAGAGGCCACTAGTCCCGTGGTCATTCCGATACCTCGACGGCTTCAGGGCGGTGCCGAACGATTTCTCCCTCAACCAGATAAACGACGTCTTCGGCGATGTTGGTGGCGTGGTCGGCGATGCGCTCCACGTGGCGGGTGACGGAGAAGAGCGACAGGCCGGCCTCGACCATCTCCGGGCTCTGCTGCATCAGGCGAACCAGCTCGTCGATGATCTCCCGGTTGTAACGATCGACCTCGTCGTCGAGTCGGATGACGCGCCGCGCCAGCCGGGCATCCAGGTGGACAAACGCATCGAGGCTCTGCCGCACCATCGAAGTCGCCAAGTCGGTCATCCGCTGCAAGTCGTTCGGGATGGGGATGAGCGGCAGGCGATGGAGGGCGACGGCACGTTCGGCGATGTCCACGGCTAAGTCGGCCATGCGCTCCAGGTCGGTATTGATCTTCAGGACGGTGGCGATGCGGCGCAGGTCGATGGCTACCGGCTGGTGCAGGGCGAGGATCTTCAAGCACTCCTCTTCGATGTGGTTCTCTTGCTCGTCGATCTGCGCGTCGCCGACGATCACTTGCCGGGCCAAGTCCGCTTCGCGGCGTTCCAAGGAGCGGATGGCTTTGTAAAGCGTCTCCTCCACCTGCGACGCCAACGACACAATGTCTCGTTGCAGGTTGTCGAGATCCCGCTCTAGGTGCTTGGACATGGCGCGGCCTTCGCGTGGGTCGGTGCCCAGACCGCGCACCGCAAGGGCGGCCGCTAGTCCTGGCGTCGGTGTTGTACTGAAGTCGCATGTAGTTTTGATGAAGACTCTGCAAAGATCAAGCAGAGGCGGCTCGGGGAAGCCGGACGGAAAAGGTCGAGCCCTTGCCGAGTTGGCTCGTGGCCCGGACCGTTCCCTGCATGGCCTGGACCAGGTGCTTAACGATCGACAGTCCCAGGCCGGTGCCACCCAGCTCCCGCGACCGGGCCTTGTCCACCCGGTAGAAGCGTTCGAAGATCCGGGGCAGGTCGCGCTCGGGAATGCCGATGCCGGTGTCCTCCACCTGAAGCAGGACCTGGTCGCCGTCCAGCCCCCAACGGACGCGGATTCGGCCCCCTTCGGGAGTGTACTTGACGGCGTTATCCACGAGGTTATCGAGGATTTGGCCGACGGCCTCGGCGTCGGCCCAGGCGCAGAGGCGGCCGTCCTCGGGGCCGCCCGCCGGCGGCTGGCCCGCCGTTCCGTCCACTGGCGGGACCGCCTCCAGTCGCAGGCCCTTGGCTTCGGCCCGGGTGCGGTGCCGCTCCAGGCAGGCGGCCACCAGCGGGGCCACCGCCACGGCTTCGAACTCGAAGACCTCTGTCCCGGCCTCAATCCGTGCCAGGCTGAGAAGGTCGAGAATAAGCAGGTGCAGGCGGTCAGCCTGTTCCACCAGCTGCTCGAGGAACGGTCCGCGGTTTTCCACGTCGTCCACGGCCCCGTCCTGCAAGGTCTCCACGCACGCCTTGATGACCGAGAGCGGCGTCTTCAATTCGTGGGAGACATTGGCCACGAACTCCTGGCGAAGCCGCTCCAGGCGGCGAAGCTCGGTCGTGTCGTGGAGCACCACGACCGCGCCCCGCGCCGGGGAACCGGCCAACTGGGCGACCCGGACGGTCAGGCTTTTGGTCTCCGGGCCATTCCACTCCAGTTCGCCGGAGGCGGTGCCGGTGTCGGCCAAGGCCGCTTGGACGATCTCCTGGATCGGGCGCTGGCGGACGACCTCCCAGAGCTTTCGGCCGACGGCAGCGGCGGGCTGGAATTCCAAGAGCTGAGCGGCCCGGTCGTTGGCGAAGAGGATGCGTTGCTCGCCGTCGATGGCCACCACGCCCTCGACCATGCCGCTGAGGACGGCGCGGAGTTGCTGCCGATCTTCGTCGAGCTGGGCAAACTGGACGGCGAGGCGTTCGCTCATCTGATGGAAGGCGGCCGCCAGTCGGCCGACCTCGTCCGGAGCGGAGACGTAAATCCGTTGGCCATACTCGCCGTCGGCGATCTTGGCCGCGGCTTCGGTAAGGGTTTCGATCGGTCGTGCCCAGCGGCGCCACGAGGTCCACGCGATCACCGCCGAAACGACGCCCACGCCACCGGTCAGCAGCCAAGTGGTCCGGCGAACGTCGTCAGGGCGTGAGGTCTGGGGCGCCACCCAATGGCCGAGAGACAAGACCGCAGCCGCCGCCAACCCTCCGATGGTGGCCCACAGTCGCCAGAATGTTCGCGACAGGCCCAGGAACTGCATCGGTCCGCGTGTTCCGCACAGACAGCCCGGATTGACCTCCTCTTGGTTTTCTAGCAGACGGGAAAGAGGGGGAGAATGGCAAGCGGGTGTGCCGCTGACATTTTGGCGGGGCGACGGTGCAGCGACGCCGATTGATCGGCTCGCGCTCGTGTGACCACGCGACTCGCTCGCCATCCAGGGAGCGCGAAACGAGGAATCGCCAGCGCGAAACGAGGGATCGACGGGAGACGGAGAAAAAAACCGCCGGCCTGGAGTGATCAACCCCGAGCCAAACGACCGGTACACTCTGGCACGGGCCCCGCCGTGACCTCTAGCCGCGGGCATTTTTAGGATCGGCTCGCGGGGACCGGTTATTGGTTAGAAGGATGGCCGTGGGAGGCTTTAGCCTAGTCGCCCGCATGCCGCCCGGTGGACCGCCGAAACGGCAGCGACCCGCCGGGCTTGGCCCGGCGGGTCGCCGATCGGATCACCCCACGAAAACCCATTACCCTTCCGGGTGTCCGGCCGCTATCACCGGTGGGCGTCGTGGCAGCCCTTGCAGTAGATCGCCTTGCTCAACGCGGCCAAGTCGGCCTTGTCTTTGCTGCCGTCGGCGATCTTCTTGGCGGCGGCGACCATCTCCTCCGTGCGCTTCTTCCAGTCGGCCTCATCCCCCTTGGGGCACTTATTGGCCGCCAGGGCGACGTAGTATTCGTACAGTTCCTTCTTTTCGGCGTCGCTGGCCTCCCCCTTGACGACCTTGGCGCACAGGGGCGGCTTCCCCTTGTGGGCCTTGGCCATGATCGTCTTGATGTCGTACTTGGGCTTGTCGTCGGCGGCCCCCAGCTGGCCCAGGCCAATCAACGCCGTCGCCACCGCGACCGCCACCGCCAAACGCAGCATCCGTTGACCCATCTGCTTCTCCCTGTGGTCACGAACCCGAATCGGCCTCGGCAACCGCTTGCCGAGGCTTGCCATTCCCGCTGACCCAAGACCAACAGACCTGGTAAAAAAACACCCGTCCGACGCCGTCGGACGGGTCAAAGCCTCGGCGCAACTCGCGAGCTGTCGCGCCGGCCCGGGTCTGAAGGGGCTCACCTGTGGGCCTTGTGGCAGGCCGTGCAGTCGACCGCTTTTTTCAGGGCGGC
>JANWYO010000182.1 GCA_025055215.1 Gemmataceae bacterium | reverse complement strand
TACCGGCAGCGGCATTGCGCCGCAACACCTGCCCTTCGTCTTCGACCGCTTTTACCGCGCCGACGCGGCGCGCACCTCGGCCTCGGGCCGCGTCGGACTGGGTTTGGCCCTCGTCCGCCGCATCGTCGAAATGCACCACGGCACCGTGTCGATCGCCAGTGAACTGGGCCGCGGTACCACCGTCCGCATCCTCCTGCCGCGCTCATGAACCGCCCCCGGCAACCGACAACTCGGCTGGGCCAACAGACCGGTCCGACGTGGACGAGCACCACCGCGCCGCCGCCGCACGCCGATGCCAGCGACCGCGCCGGTGCCCGAACTCGTGCGTGGATGAGCGCACCCGGCCGACACCCGTGGAAAGCAGGCTTCGCATGATTGCGACCGGCCGGCCGGAACGAAGCCGTCGCAGCGTCATTGCACCCGCCCGACGAACGTGGAAAGCCTGGTCGCGACGTTGACAACAACGACGCGCCACGTATCATATACGTGGAGCGCGACACTCGGGGGCGTAGCTCAATTGGTCAGAGTACCGGACTGTCGATCCGGTGGTTGCGGGTTCGAGTCCCGTCGCCCTCGCTTTCTTTGGTCCGTCGTCGATCCTGATGCAGCCCGATGCGGATTGGCGCGGATCGGTGCGTAACGTCCTACCCCGTGGCCTGGTTGCGGCGACGGGGTTTTTCCTTTCCCCGGTCGTTTCGGACGTCGCATCGGTGCAATCCGGTGCGATCCGTAGCGCGGGCGATGCGAGCAGAACGGCACCATTTTCGGCACCTCTCGGCACCACTGTGGGCACCTCGGGAACTGCGGAAATAGGCCCGTCCGTTCCCGTCATGCGGGCAACCGCCGCTTCGGTCGTACCGCCCGCCGATGGGATTGCGGGCAGCTTCTCCAGAGCGTCGACCATGTCGCACATCCCCAGGTGGGTGTCGCGGGCCATCGTCAACGTCATCGTGGAATGGCGCGCCAACGTCTGAGCCTCCTTTGTTGAGCGCGACCAGGTAAAGGACCGCTCGGTCTGGGCCGGTCAAGTCTCGGAACGGCAAGCCTCGTCGGGCGGCGTCGACCAGTTCGGTAAGCTGGTCCGGCTCCAGCGTTCGCCGTTCGTGCCGCAAGTCGGTCTTGGCGTTGAGCATGGACAGGCGGGCCAGCCGATCGTCGTCCGCACGGCGATCTCGGACTAACCAGCGGGTGAACATCTTGATCGCCCGCAAGATGTTCTTCAAAGGGATCGTCGACACCAACGGCCCGCCGTTCGACCTTCTTGACCAGCTCATTGAGCATGGCCGGGCAGCGGCTCAGGTGGAGAGCGACTCCTCCCCTGGGTAAGTGACTCGGCCGTCTTCGACGACGGCTCCGATCGTCATCGTGTGCATCCGCAACTCGCCAGCGGGGATGATGGGCAGTACCGTCACACCATTGCCGACGAGGAAGCGGCTGACCAGCCGCCGCTGGCACTGCGACAACGGCCCTTCGGCGCCAATGATCGCCGTGCGCCCGCGGCGGGCAACCTCAAGCAGTTTCTCGAGCCCTTCCGGGAACTCGTCGGTGAGCATGTGCTCGGCGTAGCCAAGAATTCCTTGGTTATCGAGGCCCAGGTTCGGAGATTCGTTGCGCTGCTTGGCTCGGCCACCGCCCAAGGCTTCGAGCCAATGGTAGGCCACTCCCGACTGCGGCAAGGCCCCGGCCAGGTTGGTGCGGTTAAAGTGCGGGTACTTCCGGGAACCGGGGCAGTGCTGGATGTTCACCAGGGCTTCGACGTAGTGCTGAGCGAGCAGGGCCAAAAAGCGGTTGAGAGGATGGTTCGAGCGGCCGATGGTGAAAACGGCAAGCGGCATAACGTTTCTCCTCGGCTCCTTGGAAGCGCACCGCCGGTAGAATAGCCTCCGGGGGCGAGGCCACGGGGAGGCCCTAAATGGACAAGACCATCATGGCGCTGGCTCTGGCAACGGCCTTCATCCTGGCCGTGTTGGCCCAAGCGAAACCGGAAGAGATGCCTTGGGTGGCGGTCGCCAAGGATAAGAAGGGATTCGTCCTCGACCCCTCTGGTCGCCCCTTCGTGCCTTGGGGTTTCAATTACGACCACGACGACAAGGGCCGTCTCATCGAAGACTATTGGGACGACGAATGGTCCACCGTCGAGGTCCACTTCGAGCAGATGAAGCAGCTCGGCGCCAGCGTGGTCCGAATCCACTTGCAGCTCGGCAAGTTCATGGAAGCCCCGGACAGGTCCAACGGCAAAGCCCTGGACCGCCTCGGAAAGTTGCTGGCCTTGGCCGAGCGCCTGCGGCTATACCTCGACCTGACGGGCCTGGGCTGCTACCACAAAATGGACGTGCCCGCCTGGTACGACCGGCTGACCGAGCAGGACCGTTGGGAGGTG
>JANWYO010000136.1 GCA_025055215.1 Gemmataceae bacterium | reverse complement strand
GTTTACGGTCGCGGACCGGCTTCCACGCCGAGCGAAGGGAATGACCCCGACGGGATTCGAACCCGTGTCGCGGCCTTGAAAGGGCCGTGTCCTGGGCCTCTAGACGACGGGGCCAATCACCATGCCAACAAGGGTGGCCGGTATCTTACGAGCGCTGGCGTTTCGCGGCAAGCTTGCCGGCCCAGGGGCGGCAGGCAGCGCCGGACGCTGCCTTGACACCGCCTACCCCGCTTCTCAGGTCGGTGCCGCGGCGCTGCTCGCTTCGCCTCTCAGGGCAGTGGCGCGACGCCGCTCGTCACGCTCGATTGCCGCCTATTCCATTTTTCGCTCGAGGGCCATAAACATCCAGTAGGACATTCCGCCTGCATCCATCGAAGCTGGTGTCGCGCGAGGGGTCCATGAGCGAGACAACCACGTACAAGGTCATCGGCACGCGGCCGATTCGGCATGACGGCCTGGACAAGGTGACGGGCCGGGCGATTTATGGCGCGGATGTGCAGCTGCCGGGGCTGGTGCACGGGCGGATCCTGCGGAGTCCGTACGCCCATGCCCGAATTCGCGGCATCGACGTCAGTCGGGCGCTCGCCCTGCCGGGGGTGCTGGCCGTGGCCACCAGCGATGATTTTCCCGACCCGGGGGACCGGATCGCGGAGCTGGGGGAAGGGGCGATCAACGTCAAGCACCTGAGCAGCAACTGCCTGGCTCGGGGGAAGGTGTTGTACCACGGGCACGCGGTGGCGGCGGTGGCCGCCACCAGCCCGCACATCGCGGAGGAGGCCCTGAAGCTGATCCGGGTCGAGTATGAGCCGTTGCCCGGGGTGGTGGACGTGCTGGCGGCGATGCAGCCGGGCGCTCCGCTGTTGCACGACGACCTGCGGACGGACGAGCTGGGGAAGAAGGCGGACCAGCCGTCGAACGTGGCGAAGCACATTCAATTCAAGCTCGGCGATCCGGAGGCCGGCTTCCGTCAGGCGGCGGTGGTCATTGAGCGGGAGTTTCGCACGGCCACCGTGCACCAGGGCTACATTGAGCCGCACAACGCCACGGCGCAGTGGAACGCGGACGGGAGCGTGACGATCTGGTGCAGCACGCAAGGGGCATTCACAGTCCGGGCGCAGGTGGGCGAGCTGCTGAGGTTGCCGGTCTCGCGGATCAAGGTGGTGCCGATGGAGATTGGCGGGGGCTTTGGCGGCAAGATCCGCGTGTACCTGGAGCCGGTGGCGGTGGTGCTGTCGCGCAAGGCGGGTCGGCCGGTCAAGATCGTCATGAGCCGGGCTGACGTCTTCCAAGGGACCGGGCCGACGCCCGGCTCCTACATTCGCGTCAAGATGGGAGCGGATGCGACCGGCCGGCTGACGGCGGCCCAGGCCTACCTGGCGTACGAAGCGGGGGCGTTTCCCGGCTCGCCGGTCGGCCCGGGGGCGATGTGCATCTTTGCCTGTTACGACATTCCCAACGTGCTCATCGACGGTTACGACGTGGTGGTGAACAAGCCGGCCACGTCGGCCTACCGGGCCCCGGGAGCGACCAACGCCGCCTTCGCCGCCGAAACGGTGGTGGATGAGATTTGCGAACGGCTGGGGATCGATCCGCTTGATTTCCGCCTGAAGAATGGCGCCAAGGAAGGGACCCGGCGGGCGGATGGTCCGGTCTGTCCCCGCATCGGGATGATCGAGACGGTGGAGGCGGCCAAGAGACATCCGCATTATCACACGCCGCTGACGGGGCCGAACCGCGGCCGTGGGGTCGCCTCTGGGTTCTGGTTTAATTGCGGCCTGAAGTCGAGCGCCACTGCCAGCATCAACGCCGACGGCACGGTCAACCTGGTCGAAGGCTCGACCGACATCGGTGGCACGCGGACCTCGGTGGCCATGCAGCTGGCCGAGGCGCTGGGCATCCGGGCGGAGGACGTGCGACCGGTGGTCGGCGACACGGAATCGGTCGGCTATACCGACGTGACTGGCGGCAGCCGCGTCACCTTTGCCACGGGCTGGGCGGCCTACGAGGCCGCCCAGGACCTCAAGCGGCAGCTGATCGACCGCGCCGCCCGGATCTGGCAGACCACGCCTGACGACGTGAGCTATACCGACGGCGTCTTGCAGCGCCGCTCGCGGCCGGAGCAGCGCTTCACCTTCAAGGAGTTGGCCGCCAAGCTGCACGAGACGGGCGGCACGATCGTCGGCCGGGCGAGTGTCGATCCGGCGGGCTGCGGCGGGGCCTATGCCACGCACATCGTCGATGTCGAGGTCGATCCCGAGACGGGCAAGGTGACGATCCTGCGGTACACGGCCGTGCAGGACGTGGGCCGGGCCATCCATCCCAGCTACGTCGAGGGGCAGATTCAGGGGGGGACGGTGCAGGGGATCGGCTGGGGGCTGACGGAGGAGTACCTGTACAACGACAAGGGAGAGATGCTGAACGCCAGTTTTCTGGACTATCGGCTGCCGACGTCGCTGGATTTGCCGATGATCGAGCCGGTGATGGTGGAGGTGCCGAACCCGGGGCATCCGTATGGGGTGCGGGGGGTGGGGGAGGTGCCGATCGTGCCGCCGCCGGCCGCGTTGGCGAACGCGATTTACCGGGCAGTGGGGGTGCGGCTGCGGCAATTGCCGATGACGCCGGGGCGGATTGTGGCGGCATTAGCGGCCAAGAGCGGCTAAGGGGATGCGGTGCGGCGGCCGCCGCGGACCGGGGGGGGGGGGGGGGCCCCCCCCCCCCCCCCG
>JANWYO010000133.1 GCA_025055215.1 Gemmataceae bacterium | reverse complement strand
GGGGGGGGGGGGGGGGGGCGGGGCGGTGTGGGGGGGGTCTTGCCCCCCCCCCGCCCCCCCCGCCCGGCGCCGCGGGCGGGGGGGGGGGGGGGCGGGGGGGGGGGGGGGGGGGGGGGCCCCGCCCGCCCCCCCCACGGCCAGGACCACCACGCATGAAACCTTGCATCAGCCAGGCAACCACCCTCCCCACCTCCTTCGCCGACGACGTCCGCGCCTATGCCCGGGCCGGCTGCCACGCCCTCGAAGTCTGGCTGACCAAGCTGGAAACCCACCTGGCACGCCACTCCGGCGCCGAAACCCGCCGACTCCTCGACGACCAGGGGATGACCCTGACGGCGGCCGCCTATCAGGGCGGATTGTTGCTCGCCCAGGGCGAGCAGCGGAAGGCACACTATGACCACTTTCGCCGTCGGCTCGACATCTGCCAGCAGCTCGGCATCCCCATCTTGCTGGTCGTCGCCGACTTTGCCGACAAGGTTGATGTCGCCGCCTGGGACCGGGCCGTTGCCTCCCTCCGCCAGGCCGCCCAGTGGGCGGCCGGCTTCGATGTCCGCCTGGCCTTGGAGTTTCGCGGTCGGGGTACCTTCTGTTCCAGCCTGGACACGGCCTTGTCGCTGGTGGCGCAATGCGGCGAGCCGAATGTCGGCATTAACCTCGACGTATTCCACTATTACATCGGCCCGAGCAAATTCGAAGACCTCGGCCTGCTGACGGCTGATCGTCTGGCCTATGTGCAGGTGGCCGACTTGGCCGGCACGCCGCGGGAGTTAGCCACCGATGCTGACCGGATTCTCCCAGGCGAAGGGGACTTCCGGCTGGGGCCGATCATGGAGCGACTGCGGACACTGGGCTATGATGGCTGGGTGTCCTTAGAGCTGATGAATCCTACCCTCTGGCAGGTTCCGCCGGAACAGGTCGCCGAATTAGGCCTCGCCGCGTTGCAACGGCTGCTCACGTCCCCGAAGTGAATAATGGCGAAATCGCCAGCGCCCCGGCACGAGCGTCGATCCACTCTGCCCTCGGGCACGCACCCCGACTGTGTCGAGTTGGCGCGACATGTCGGTCCTCTGTGCGTTTTAGCGCGCCGTCTCCACGAAGAGGATGAGCAGTGCCGCCAACGCCGCCGCCATCATGACCAGCACGGTCGTCAGCTGGAGCGGCCACGACAAATCTTCGACCGTAGGCGGTGGTTGAGGGCGGAGATGCGGCTTTCTCGCCGGTCGCGGCGTCGCTAAGACTTTCACCGCGGCGTTCATGGCTTCAACCTCCCTCGGTGATTAGGCACTCTCGGATCTCCTTAAAGAACCAAATGCAAAAAACGTGCCGGTGGGTGAGGTGCCGCGGCAGCGGCACGGCCACCCCCTACAATGACCGAAGGCGTTTCCGTGAGGTGATGGCCATGTTCCACAAAGTCCTCGTTCCCCTCGACCTGACCGACAAGCACGGCCCCGCCATCGACTTGGCATTACGCCTGGTCCGGCCGGGGGAGGGGGAAGTCATCCTCCTGCACGTCGTCGAGTTGATTCCCGGCTTGCCGCTGGAGGAAGAGCGGGAATTCTACACGCGGCTTGAACAGACAGCCCGAGCGCATCTGAAGCGCTACGGGGAGCGCTTGTCACAGGCAAAGATTTCGTGGCGAGAGGTAGTGATCTGTGGCAATCGCGCATGGGAGATTGCTCGACAGGCCGCCGACGGAGGGGCCGATTTGATCGTGTTGACCGCGCCGCGGATCGACCCGGACAATCCGGCCGCCGGCTGGGCGAGCATGAGCTACAAGGTCAGCGTCTTGGCGCCGTGTCCGGTGTTGTTGGTGAAATGAGTCGGCGCAGGGCCGCGATGTGCTCGGGCGTGGTGCCGCAGCAGCCGCCGATCATGGCCACGCGTGCGTCAAGCACCCGAGCCAGGCCCTCGGCCCAGATGGTGGGCGATAGGGGATACTCCCAGCGGCCGACCCCGGCACGCCGCGGCGTGCCGGCATTCGGACGAGCGAACAGAGGCAGGCCGGTGTTGTCCCGATAGCCGCGAACAATGGCGAGGATGGTATCGGCGTCGATGTCGCGGCCGCAATTGACGCCGAGGGCGGCGACGCCGAACCGCTCGAGATGGCGAGCGCATTGGGCGGGTGACCGGCCGTGGATGGTCTCCGGTTGGCCGGCGGGCCCGCGGCGAAAGGTGAACGAGACGAACAACGGCGGCGCGGTATCGGCCCACTGATCGCGTGCTGCCGCGATCGCTTCCAGGTCAGCGAGATCGGATTGGGTTTCGAGGAGGATGGCGTCAGCGTCAGCTGCGGCGGCCAGGAGTCGCCGCGCTTCCACGGCCCGGTCGGCCTTAGGGCCGACCGGCCCCAAGGCTGCCACCACCCACCGCTGCGGCCCGGCAGCCGCCCGTGCCAAGGCAATGGCCGCCGCCATGATCTCGGCCTGCTTCTCCGCCAGCCGATGCCTCGCCAGGGCCTCGGCTCGCGCCTGAAAGGTATTGGTCAAGAGCACCTCTGCTCCGGCCGCGACGTAGCGCTCGTGGATCCCTCCCACCACGGCCGGGCGAGTCAGGTTCCACAACTCATAACATTCCCCCTCGTTGATGCCGGCACGCTGAAGCTCGGTGCCCATCGCGCCGTCCATGAGCACCACCGGTCCTGAGTGAAGCCTGGCCAACAGCGACGGCATGGCGATGCGGGTACTCCAAACTGTCAGCGTCGTTGAAACTCGGCCACGGCGGCGACCAGCTGGCGCAGATCGTCCTCGGTGTTGAAAAAATGAACCGACACCCTCAGTCCGCCCACGCCCTGCGTGTAGCGCTGCGAAATCAGGATTCGGCGCGCCAACAGGAAGTCGAGGCAGGCCCGATCGCGGGCCGGACCGCCGCCGAGCGTGAATGTCACGATGCCGGAACGGCACTCAGGCTCAGGGCAACTGACCACGCGAGCGCCGGCAGCCGGCAAATCGGCCAGCAACTGGTCGGTCAGCCTTCGGATGTGGGCCTCGATGCTCGCGATGCCGAGGGTGTTGATCAACCCGACCGCGCTGGCCAGGACGACGTTACCAGGGTAATTCGCAGTGCCGCCAATCTCGAAGCGGCGGGCCGAGGAAGTGAATTGATAGTCACGCACGGCCGGTAGCGACGGCGTGGCAAAATAATTGGCCCACCCCTCGGCTGGTTCGACGATGTTGAGATAACCCCACGTCGGCGTCGGGCAGCACTCAAGCTGGCGGGGGTGGACATAAAGAAACCCGCGCCCCACCGGAGCATTCAGCCACTTGTGACCGCCGCAGACCAGGAAATCGATCGGGGTCTTAGTCACATCCAGGCCGATGGCTCCCAGCTGCTGGATGGCGTCCACGACCAGGCAGGCCCCGTGGCGATCCGCCAGTTCTCGAAACCCGGCCAAGTCCACCCGGTAGCCACTGGTCCATTGGACACTGCTGAGGAGGATCAGGCGGGTCCGTCCGTCAACCACGCGGGCGAAGCGCTCGACCGTGACTCGGCCATCGGCACAATCGACGACGCGGATGTCGAAGCCTTGATGCTGCCGACGGGGAACCCACGGCACGGCCAAGCCGAGGAACTCGGTGCCGGCGACCACGATGTTGTCGCCGGCTGTCAACGGGACGGCGGCGGCCACGATCTGCAACCCCTGGGTGGTGCTTTCAACCAGGGCGATCTGCTCCGGGGCGGCGCCGATGAGTCGGGCCACTTCCCGCCGGGCATCGTCGGCCGTCCGGTCCAAAGCGATGTGGTGGGCCGAGGCGTCGCGTGCCGGGCAGCGGAGCAAGTCCTCGCTCAGCCGAGCCAACGCCTCCTCAGCGGGCAGGGGCAGGAGGCTGACGCAGGCGGCGTCGAGGAACACCCGGTCCCGCACGCCGGGGAAAAGGAAGCGAGCATGTGCGATGTCCATAGGTGCCATTTTCCTGCGGTTGGACCGTTGCGTCCACAAAGCGACGGAAACACCGGCCAGCCCGCGGTCAATTCCGTAGCTCTACTACGATCCGGATTGGCCCATGAGCGACGCACCCTACGACGTCCTGGCCCTCGGCTGCACGGCAGTGGATGAGTTGCTGTACGTGCCGGCGTTTCCCCGGCCCGACAGCAAGATGCAAGTCCGCCGCCGCGAACGGCAGGGCGGTGGCCTGTCGGCCACCGCCCTGGTCGCCGCCGCACGCCTCGGCGCCCGCTGCGCCTTCGCCGGTGTCCTCGGCGACGATGCCGACTCGGCCTTCGTTGCCGACACTCTTCGCCGCGAGGGCATCGACCTGACCCACACCGTTCGCCGGCCAGGCGCGCGACCGATCCATTCGACCATCATCGTCGACGAAACCAACCACACCCGCACCATCCTCTACGACCTCTCCGGCAGCGTCGGTGCCGACCCGGAACGGCCGCCAGCCGAAGTGCTCCGCGCCAGCCGGGTACTTTTCGTCGATCATTATGGCATCGAGGGAATGACCCGAGCGGCGCGCCTCGCTCGGGCCGCGGGTATCCCTGTCGTTGCCGACTTCGAGCGCAGCGATTGGCCCGGCTTCGACCAGCTGCTCGATCTTGTCGATCACCTGATCCTGGCCGAAGGTTTCGCCATGCGGCTGACGGGGACCGCGGAGGCGGTCGCAGCCATCAACCGGCTCTGGCGGCCCGACCGCGCCGTGGTCGCCGTGACGGCGGGAGACCGCGGCTGCTGGTATCGGACGGCGGACGGTCTGTCCCATCAACCGGCGTTTCGCGTCGAGGTGGTCGATAGCACAGGCTGCGGTGACGTGTTCCACGGCGCCTACGCCGCGGCCTTGGCCTGGGGCTGGCCACCCTGCGAGCGCTTCCGCTGGGCCGCCGCCGCGGCTGCTCTCAAGGCCACCGGCCGCGGTGCTCAGGCTGCCTGTCCCCGCCGCGATGCCGTTGAACGATTTCTTCAGCAAAGGACCCGCGCATGACCGAACCGATTCATCGTGTCGCGCCCGCATGACCTCCTTGGCACTCAACAAAAGATTCACCGTTTCGCGCTCACCCCATCGCCGCTGTTACAACGACTCGACGAGAGGACCAACCCATGACCGCCGATGAACTCCGCACTTGCCAGGCGCCCCTGAAGGAACGCTACCGCACCGAGCCGGCTGCCGCACGCCTCACGCTTCAGGCCCACGGCACGCTCGACGCCACGCCGCTAACCTGTAAGGTCGAGACCGCCCGGGCGGTTGTCGAGGCGGGCCTCCATCCCGCTACCGGCGGCGATGGCCAGACCGTCTGTTCCGGCAACATGCTTTTGGAGGCCCTGGTGGCTTGCGCCGGCGTCACCTTGCGGGCCGTCGCCACCGCTTTAGGGATCAACATCCGCCAGGGCCGTGTCACCGCCGAAGGTGACCTCGATTTCCGCGGCACTCTCGGCGTGTCCAAGGAGGTGCCGGTCGGCTTTCAGGCGATTCGGGTTCGCTTCGACCTGGACGCCGACGCCACGCCCGAGCAGTTGGCAACCCTGATGAAGCTGACCGAGCGGTACTGCGTTGTCTATCAAACCCTGCGGCATCCGGGTCAGTTGAGCCTCGCCGTTGCCCTGACCGGCAACGACAAGCACGAGGGGAGGCTTGGGAGCAACCCGTCAGCTGTTGAGGAGGGGTCGCCATGAGGAATGATCTGTTCGATCTGGATGGGGAAGTGGCGGTGGTGGTTGGAGGCACCGGGGTGCTGGGCGGGGCCTTGGCCGAGGCCCTGGCCGCCGCTGGCGCCCGAGTGGCCATCGTCGGCCGCAATGCCGAGCGCGGCGGCGAGCGCGTCCGCCGCATGACGGCGGCCGGCGGCCAGGCACTCTTTGCCGCCGCCGACGCTCTCGACCGTGGCGCTCTGGTCCGCGCGCGGGACACCGTGATGTCGCAATGGGGCGCCCCCACGGTCCTGGTCAACGCCGCGGGGGGTAATCGTCCCGAAGCGACCCTGACTCCCGGTGCCGACTTCTGCCAGCTGCCGCTCGACGCCTGGCAGAGCGTTTTCGACTTGAACCTCGTCGGCGGCGTGCTTCTGCCGACGCAGGTCTTTGCCGAGCCGATGCTGGCTGCACATCGCGGCAGCATCATCAACATCGCCTCGATGGCCGGCATGACGCCTTTGTCGCGGGTGGTGGCCTACTCGGCCGCTAAGGCTGCCGTCATTAACCTCACTCGCTTCCTTGCCCGCGAGTGGGCACCGCGCGGCGTGCGGGTCAATGCCATCAGTCCCGGTTTTTTTCCCGCCGAGCAAAACAGGGCCCTCCTCTTCCAGCCCGACGGCAGCTATACCGAGCGGGGCCGACAGATCATCGGCCACACGCCCATGGCCCGCTTCGGCGAGCCGCACGAATTGGCAGGGGCAGCAATCTGGCTGGCCTCCTCCCGGGCCGCGTCGTTCGTCACCGGGCAGAACATCGCCATCGACGGCGGTTTCTCGGCGATGACCATCTGAACGGAGTGACGCTGGGGTGTCATGGCAACGACCAGCTCCCGGGGGGCCCGCCACACATCGCTTCGGCCGGCAGCTGGAAAAACTGCCATTCCGCCAATAGCCCGCAACCGCGGACGAGGCACAGCACACCCGTGAGGACAACGCACCATGCGGCCAGCGGCAGGAGCCGCGGGCCGACTCGTCTGAGCGCCTGGCCGCCGGCCCCCAGAAGCGCCAAGGGCGGAACCGTCCCCAGGCCGAAGAGCGTCATGGTGAGCGCGCCGACGAGGAGATTGGCGGAACTCGCGGCTAACGAGAGATAGGCGTACACCAGGCCGCACGGAAGTAAGCCGTTGACCATCCCGGCGAGGAAGACGCTGCGCCAGCGGGTGGCATGCAGCAGGGCGCCGAACAACGAGGGGAGCAAACAAAGGCCCCACGAGGTGCGGCCGCGCATGGGGGAGAGCACGCCTGCCGCCGTCAACCCTTGGTAAAGCAGCAGCCCGCCGGCGGCAATGGCCAAGCACGCCTGCACGGCGGCTAGCGACCGCAGCCCGCTGGCCAGGCGCCAGCCCATATAGCCCGCCGCGGCGCCGCCGACGGCATAGGTGAAGACCCGCCCGAGGCCGTAAACAACCTGCCGACGGACCAGCCGCCATGCTCGGTCGCGCTGACTTCCCAGCGCGAGGACGAAACTGCCGCACATCCCCAGGCAATGCCCTGAGCCGAGCAAGCCACCGGCGAAAATCAGCAGCCAGCTCATGCTCCCATGCCTTTCGACTCAGCCGGGGGCCCCAGCCGCAAGGAATTGGTGATGACCAGCAGGCTGCTGAGGACCATCGCGATGGCGGCCAGCACCGGGTTGAGCCGGCCGCTGCACGCCAGGGCGATGCCGCCCACGTTGTATGCGAAGGCCCAGAAAAGGTTTTGCCGAATGACCCGGACCGTTTGCCGGGCCAGCCGCACAAGCCACGGCAGCTGGGCGAGTTCATCGCTGAGCAGGCAGACGGCCGCGGATTCCCGGGACAATTCAGAGCCGCAACCGAGGGCGATGCCGACGTCGGCAGCTGCCAGGGCGGGGGCGTCGTTGAGGCCGTCGCCCACAAAGGCGACTGGGCCCTGTCGGCGGCGTGCCTCGGCGATTGCCGCCACCTTGTCTTCGGGAAGCAACTCTGCCCGCACGGGAACGGTCAATTCCTGGGCAAGGGCCTGACCCCGCGCGGCGCGGTCGCCGGTGAGGACCTCCACGTCCAGTCCCAGCTGCCGCAGCTCCGCGAGAGCCGAGCGAACGCCAGGCCGCAACTCCTCGTCCAACACAAACACGCCTCGGATTCGGCCGTCCCAACCGACGCAGGTCAGGGATGGGCCGGTGTCCGGCGAACGAGCCAGCTGGCCAGCGAGGTTCGGCCCAGGAAAGAGGCCGGCTTCGTTCATGAGTCGGAGGCTGCCGAGGTAAACCGAGCCGGCGGCCAAGCCGCGGCCGGGCAGGGTGCGCACCGGCCCAGGCATGGTTACGACGTCGGCGGTCAGTCGCCGAATGGCTCGCGAGTAGCCGTGAGACGAGGCGGCGGCCAGGGCCGCCGCTCGCTCGAGGACTAGCGGCCGCTCTTCTTCCGCTTCGACGATCAGCCGGCTGACGCGAGGGTCTCCGGTGGTGAGCGTGCCGGTTTTGTCGAGGCGCAACGCGCGGACGCTGGCCAGGCGTTCGAGGGCATCGCCGCTGCGGAGCAAGATACATCGGCTGGCGGCGTGGCCCAAAGCGGCCCACACCGCCAGCGGGGTGGCCAAGCCGAGGGCGCAAGGGCACGCGATGAGCAAGACCGCCAATCCGGCGAGAATGCCCGCGTCCACGCCGGACGATACACCATGCCCCAGGGCGGCGCCGAGGGCGAGCACCATCACGGCCGGGGTGAATGCCGCCGCCACGCGATCCGCCAGGCGCTGGTACTCGCCTTGGTGGCGCTGGGCCTCGCGGAGCAGGTACCCCATGCGGGCCAGGGTGCCGCCACGAGCCGGGGCCGTCGCGGTCAGCCAAAGGTCGCTATCCAGGTTCAAGGTGCCGCCGAAGACTGGATCGCCCGGTTCTTTGAAGGCGCGCTGGCTTTCGCCGGTGACAACTTGCTCATCGACCGTGGCGGGATGGAGTGTCAACACGCCGTCACAAGGGATGCGCTCCCCGGCCAAGACGCGGAGCGTGTCCCCCACCGTGACCTCCTCCAACGGCACCATTTCTTCGCGGCCGCCACGACACCGACGGGCGGTCGCCGGCAACAGTCGCTGGAGGGCGTCGAGGGCGGTCGAGGCCCGCAGGCGAGCGGTGGCTTCCAGCCAACGGCCCAGCGTCACCAGGATGAGGACCATGCAACCGACTTCAAAGTAGACGGGGCCCTGGTCCCGCACCACGGAAATGGCCGAGAACAGGTACGCGGCCGCCACCCCGACGACCAGCAGGGCATCGGTCCCGAGTCGTCCCTGGCGGACCTGTTGGCCGGCGCTTTCGGCCAGGGGAACGCCGAGGATGACGAGCACAGGGAGGGCCAACACCAGGCAAAGGTGGCGAAACAAGCCGCGGAGGATGGCGGAGGGAGACCCGGGCACGTCGGCCGGCTCGGGGTAGAGGTCTTGGGTCCAGAGGGCCATGCTGAAGACCATGACGTTCATGGTCAGGAAGATGGCCCAGCCGAGGCGGGCGAGGAGCCAATGGGCGGCGGCGTGTTCGCCGCGGGTCTGGGCGACGGCGTGGGCGAAGCGACAGCCGAAGCAGCAATAGCTTGGCTGGTCCGGGGCCGCCGCCCCGGACCAGCGCCGTGGGGGCAGCGGCCAGCCGCAGTAGGCGCAGGCTTCGGCCGAACCGGCACTCATGGCGGCGCTACCAGTTCACGTTGCATCGCCGGAATGGCGAACCGCAGCAGGTACAGCAGCCCAAACACCCAGAAGGAGACCCACAGCAGGTGGACATACCAGGGGATGCGATTGGTGACGTAGCGGTGGTGCGTGTGCTCCGCCTCGGCGGAGCGCGGGTCAGTTGTGGCCATCAGAAGCTCTCCCGATCCCAGGCTTCTTCGTCTTCGCAGCGGGCCTCATCGTCCAGCCGCCGTTCGTTGGCCAGCATGTCGAACTTGGGTTGTTCGATGTTGCGGAACATGCCATGCAGCAGGGCCCAGCCAAAGAGGAAGACAAAACCAAGGCTCACTAGCAGGTAATTCAGCACCGGCAGGACGGCGAAGGCGCCGTCCTCGTTGCCGACGAGCGCGAGAAACTCAAGGAACTTTTTGCTGAAGCCGAGCATGGCTGGCACCAGGATGACCGCCGCTAGGATGGCGGTGGTCAGCAGGCGGCGTCGGGTCGGATTGCGGAGTGCGGCGGTCATTGGATTCCTCGGGGCCAGAGGGCTTCGGTCTGGTGGTAGTGGGGATATTGTTTGAGCCACGAGCCGAGCCACTGCATGTAGGTGATGATGGCGATACCCCGGCGATTGGGTGCGCCGGGCCCTTCGTGGGTGCTGCCGTCGAAGAACCAGGGATACTCGGGCATCACCGAGTCGGGGGACGTCCACCGGGGCTGGAAGAAGTGGACGACGTGCCAATCGTTGCTGTGCCGGCCGCCTTCGCGGCTCAGGTCGGGGCCGACGCGCCGCGTGCCGAAGAGGACGGGCTTTTGCAATTCGTTTTGGAATTCCCAGCTGCGGGCCACCGGCCCCCAGCGCGGCTCCTCGTTCGACACCGGCCGCACGAATTGGCTGTGGCAGTGCCAGCACCCTTCGGCGACATAAACCCGCCGACCTTCCCGCAAGGCGACAGCACAGCTTTCCACCGTCGGCTCGCCGTAGTAGCGAGCGAAGGCTTCCGGGTAGCGATCGTGCAGGTCGCGGAATTCGGTGAGGACGCTACGAGCCCGCTCCGGATCGTTGGCTTGTTCGACAATAAGCTCTTCGACGGTTTTCTCGGGCAGGTTGGTGTACATCAGCCACGGCACCAGCCCGTTGGACAAGAACGCCAGGGCGAACATCCCCAGACCCGCGATCAGGAAAATGCCGGACTTGGTTTCGAACATGGGCCTGCCTTTCGCAATCGACTCGGCTTACTCGGCGGGGGCCAACGTCGGCTCGGCGGCGGCCCGCCGCCGAGCCGCCTGGTAGGTCCACCAGATGTTCACCGCGAAACAGACCTGGCCGACGATGATCGCCAGGCCGCTGGCCAGGCGGACGTACCAGAACGGTATCGACGTCCGGAGGGAGTCTTCCCATGGGAGGAGCGCCGCCCAGGAGAAGCCCTGAAAGATGCCAGCCAAGACCAGGTCGGTGAACATTACCAACATCCCGCCGGCCGACAGCCCGAAATGCCATTCACACAAGGCCGGGCTGACCCAGTCCGTGCGCAAGAGCCGGGGAAAGAGATACGTCATGTAGCCGAGGATCCAGAAGCCGAAGACGCCGAACATGACCAGGTGCGCGTGACCGACGACCCAGTCGGTGAAGTGGATCAGGGCCTGGAAGGTGAGCGTCACCTGTAAGGCGCATTGCAGGCAGGTGACGAAGTAGAAGAGCATGCCGGTATAGAACCAGCGTAGCGGCAGCGAGCGCCACACCTCCCCGCTCGATCCCCAGACGGTCCCGAGGAAGTTGATGATGACCGTGGTCACCACAAACTCGACGGCGATGGTGGAAACGACGGAGCCGTACTGCAAGAACATGGGGATGGGCGTGTAGAGAAAGTGATGGATGCCGGTGAGCGGATAGAAGAATGCCAGGCCCCAAAAACCGACCAGCGACAGACCGTGGCTCCAGATCGGCTTCTGAAGCAGGATCGGGACGAAGTAGTACATCAATCCCCAGCCGATGGGCGTGACGAACAGGCCGACCAAGTCGTGGATAAACATACCGGCGATGGCCCCGCCGCCGGTGCCAGGGACGAAGTACTGGGGAAGGAAGTTTCCCATGGCGTAGGTGAGGAAGGTCCAGACGAACGCCGCCATGAAGTACCACAGGGAGACGTACAGCGGCCCCGGGGTGCGGACGATAGGGCCCAAGAAGTTGATGGCCACCAGCAGCAGGCCGGCCTGGGCCAAGGGGTCGACCCACACCGGGGTTTCGCCCCATTCCAGTGCCTGGGCCTGGCCGGCGAGGATGCCGCCGGCCGTGGCCACCACCACCACTTGCCAGGCAGCGAATATGAACCACGACAACCGCGCGTCCAGCACCGGTTTCATCGTCAACCGAGGAATGCTCCAATGTAGTGCTCCCAGAAACGCATTGGCGATGAAACCATAGGCGACGGCATTGGTGTGGATCATGCGCCAGCGGCCCGGGGAGAAGAATTCGATACCGCGGAGCGGGTTGTGATGCACCAGCTGGGCGGCCATCAGCAGGCCGCCCAGCAGCGACACGGCGAAATACACCAGCGCCGCCACGAAGTACCACAGCACCAGCCGTTCATCCACCAGCGGCGCCGCACGTTGCGAAGCGGTTGACGAGTCCTGGGTCATCGAGCCTCTCCATCCAGTCGATAGGGCACAAAGGTTCCCAGCGGCTGCACCAGCAGCATCGTCCAGCCAAACACGAGGTGGGTGAGGGCGGCCACCCACCAGGGGATTTCCTCAACAATCCACGCCTTGCCGAACAACAGCGGCTGCAACCACGACAAGATGCCATAAAAGTTCACCAGCCACAGTCCCACACCGAGCACGCTGACGACCCCGAAGCGGGTCAGCCAAGCAGCCTGGGCAAACCACCGACTGAGGACGATGTGGAACGGAATGCCGAACAACATCCCAGTGGCTAGGTAAAGGCAGCAGCCGATTGCCAGGACCAGACCCCCGGTCGCTCGCAGCCCCGATTCCTTGAGGGGAAAGGTGAGGTAGACCTGGATCAGATAGAGGGGATGCTGACCAACCAACAGTGAACCGACCACGTTGAAGAGGAGACTGGCCATGGCTCCGAACATGCCCAGGACGCACCCTGCCAGGACGTGGTAAGCGACGTAATACGACTGCGGCGGCCACGGCGGCTCGGCCCCGGGACCGGCCAACTCCTCCTCCAGTTGTCGCACCCGCTGCCGCAGTTCTTCGAGTTCTCGGCGCTTGGCTTCCTGGTCCATCGCGTCCCTCCCCTGGGGCTGCCGCTGGGATTCGTCGCAAAAGTAACTTAGCGGGGGCGGGCACGCCGGCGAGGTGTGCAAACTTTGTGCCTTCACCAAGGTTTGACACCGCCGCGTCACACCGTTGAAACTTGCCCGCAAGCGATGAGTATCTCCCGGGCACGGGCCAGTGCCACCATCGTTACTGGCAGACGGCTGTGCGGCATCGCACAGCCGACGAGCGGATTCGCGCCGGGGAAACCTGGCCCAGGGCAAATAGGACACGTCGGCTTCAAGGCCCTTGACCACAGTCGGCGCCTCGGTTACGGACATAGGAACCGATGCGCCCCGGAGCCGGTGCCTCGGTCAAAAAACACAACGATCGACAAGGCGCCGTCTGCCCATAGTGTGTGAAGGAGCCACCATGAACGCCCTCTTGTCTCGCCGTGATCTGCTGCGAGGCGCCGCGCTGTGTGGGGCGGCGGCCCTGGCCCCTGCCGAGGCCGCCGCTGCCGAAGCCCCCTCCTCGAGCAACACCCCCGCCGAGCTGGGCCTCGACCCGAAGCGGCTCCAAGTCGCCTATGACCTGCTGGAGAAATGGACCAGCGGCCCCAACGCCCCGGTCCCCGGCGGGGCCATCCTGGTCGGGCGCGGCACCAAGACGTTGGCGCCCCGTTTCTTTGGCCGGCAGGGCCCCGAACCCGACGCGCCTCCGATCCGCCGTGATGGCCTCTTCCTCATGGCTTCGATCACCAAGCCAATCACCTACCTCGGAGCGATGCTGCTGGTGGAACGCGGCCTGCTTAACCTCAGCGACCGTGTCACCCGCTACGTTCCCGAGTTTGCCGCTCATGGCAAGCAGGATACGCTGGTGGTCCACCTGTTTACGCACACTAGCGGCCTGCCGGACATGCTGCCGAACAACGTCGAGCTGCGCCGCCAACACGCCCCCTTGCAGAAGTTCCTCGACGACGCGGTGCGCGAAACCAAACTCCTATTCCCGCCGGGCACCCAGCTCAGCTATCAGAGCATGGGCACCGCCGTGGTTGCGGAAATCATCCAGCGCCTGACCGGCCGGCCGATCGCCGAATTTCTTCGCCGCGAGATTTTCGAACCGCTCGGCTTGAAATCGACCGGGCTCGGCTCTCAGGGCTTTCCCCGAGAGCGGATCGTGCGCGTGCAGGTGCCCGCCTACCAAGCCGGCACCGATTTCGACTGGAATAGCACCTATTGGCAGGAGCTAGGCGCTCCCTGGGGTGGGTTGTTCAGCACGCCGGAGGACTTCGCGGTCATCTGTCAGATGCTGTTGGCTGGTGGCCAGTACCGCGGCGTTCGCCTGCTGTCACCAGCCACCGTGCGGATGATGACCACCAATCGCCTGGACGATTTCCCCGATCTCCCCGAGCCGGTCCGCCGCACCCAGCCGTGGGGGCTGGGCTGGCGGATGAACCACCCCGGCACGCCCGACAGCTGGGGCGACCTTCTCGACCGGCACGTCTTCGGTCACACCGGGGCCACCGGCACCATGGTCTGGATCGACCCACAGACCCGGGGCTTCGCCATCCTGCTGACTTCGGCGGAGCGCGCCCGGGCCCCATGGCGGCTCGTCCACCTCTCCAACGCCGTGGCAGCCGCCTTCGTCCACGACCCGCCCGCCCCCTGAAACGCGGAAACACCGACCTAAGCAACCACGCCCGGGTAACGCTCCCCCTGTCATGCCGCGATCACCGAGACGCGCGGATGCTTTTATGCTACGCGAGTCCGCACGAAACGATACTTCCCGGCAAAGAGCCTGAACAGGACTCTCCAGGCAGTGCCAAGCGATCCACCGGCAGCGGGGATCGGCGCTATCGGTGACTCCCTCGTTGTTGTCGTCTTGCCGCGTAAGACCGCGATAAAGGAGTCATCAGCCGTTAAGGGCCGTCGTTTGCGGCCTTCACCGGAAAGCCTGGCTCGCCGGCCGGGCTTTCTGGTGGCGGCCCGTGACGCACGTCGCCGGGTGACGACTTTGTGCGTGATTGTCCTCCCGAAACGTTGTCATCATCGAGGAGAGAAAGGGAGGCCGCGATCAGCGTCCATCGTGCTCCGCGCCCTGATTCCGCTCCGATTCGGGTGTTGCTTGGTGCTTGAGGCCGATGTCGCTCATCCCGTGGACGTCGCTAGCATTGCTCCAGGCGACGCCCGCCGCCGAGCCGGTTTCGGGCATGTCAAAAGGGTCGCTCTCCTCGCAGTGGTTGTCGCGCAATTCCGGCCGGGCCTCTTCGCCGACACGGATGCCGATAAAGCCGTTGCCGACCGGAAAAACGGATTCATCGGCAAACCTGGGTGAATGGGGAACGATCGTGGCATCGAAATCGCGCCACGGAGCCTGACGTGGCAGTCGGGTACGAGATAACCGCGCGGCCACTACACCGCGTGCCTGGCGGAATGCAACTATGGTCAAAGCGCACCTGCGGTGCACCTGTCATTCGGTGTGAGGTGATCGTGCACAGGCGGCGGCTTCGCTCCACTCGTCGGCGGCTCCTTGTTTGGCGCTCCACGATTCGTCGTCTCGCACTCGCTGCGTGCGCGGCGAGCACCTGGCACCTTCGCGGGAGCGCGAACCGATCAAACATCCTCTGCCGCTGCACCCTCAACCGGCTGAACTCCAGTGGGACGCCCCAGTTGGTGACCCTCCGGTAAGAAGTGGCCTTCGGCGCTGGGGCAAAATGCCTGGGAAATGACGTGTTCCAAGACGTGTCCGACCACCCCGTTGCCGAGGAGAGAACGGGGGTGGCGCGGACGAGAGTGAATTCGGGAGCCAGAGCGGGAATAATACGTTCAGGTCCGGGATCGTCATGTGTGAGAAGGCCGCTGTCCCATTAGCCCGGAGGACCAGTCATGAAACCGTGGTCGGCGACTTGCTTGGGGTTGTTGGGGGTGGCACTGTGGTGTGGCTGCGGAGGCCAACATTCGGCGAAGGTGGGCGTCTTTGCCGAGAACGAGGCCCGCCAGGAGGCTCCAGGCGGCGCGGCCTGGGCCGGCGGCGAACAACCCCGCAAGATCATCTACACGGCCCACGTCACCTTGGTGGTCGAAAAGTTGGATCAAGGCCGGTCTCAACTCGATGGCCTCGTGGCGAAGCATCAGGCTTACGTCGCCAAGTCGGACGTTCAGGGGGTGGCCGGCCAACCCCGCTACGGCACCTGGACGGTGCGGGTGCCAGCCAACCGCCTGCATGCCTTCCTCGCCGACCTCGCCGAGATCGGCGAACTTCAGCGCCAATCGCTCGATTCCGACGACATCACCGAGCGTTACTATGACCTAAAGGCACGCTTGAAGAACAAGCAAACCGAAGAACAGCGGCTGCTCGACCTGCTGGAGGAATCCACTGGTAACCTCAAAGACATCCTGGCGGTCGAAGAGCACCTGTCGCGAGTGCGTGGCGAGATCGAGCAGATGCAGGGCCAGATGCAGCGCTGGGACAAGCTGGTGGAGCACGCCACCGTTGTCATTTCCATGCGGGAGCGGCGGGATTATGTACCGGCCACTGCCCCGGACTTCAGCACCAGCATCGCGCGAACCTGGCACGGCTCGGTCGACTCGCTGGTGGAGTTTGGCAAAGGGGTGGTACTGGCGGCGGTCGGGCTGACACCGTGGCTGCCGATCATCGCGGTGGTGGGGTTCCCGATGTGGTGGCTGTTGCGCCGGATGTTTCGTCGGCAGCCGCAGCCGCCGGTCGAGCCGGTCCACGTTGAAGGAGCGCCGGTCAATCCGCTCCGCGACTCGTAGCCGCGGGACATCTTCTAAACCGCGCCGCGGCGCTCGGCGTGCTGCCGGGCCAACGCCAGGGCCCCGTGGACCACTACCTCTTCCCCCAGTTGGGCTGGCACGATGTCGTAGCAGTCGGCGAACGGCCGAAACACAAGCCGAGCTACCCGCTCACGCAGCGGCTGAAAGAAGCGTTGCTCGCCGATCAGGGCGACGCCGCCGCCGATGATGATGCGCCGAGGACAGAGCAGCGCGATCACCTGGGCCAGGGCTTCGGCCAACCGATCCCAGGCGCGGTCCAGGATCGCGTGCGCCAGCTCATCGCCCTCAGCAGCGGCCTGGGCGACGTGGGCGGCGGTGAGGCGGTTGGGGTCGCCGTCCACCAGCCGGAGGAGTGTCTGGCCCCGGGCATCGCCCGGGGCCAGGCGCCGGGCCTGGCCGCCGATCGCCCAGCCTGATGCCAGTTGTTCGAGGGGCTTGAGGCCCGAGTCGGGATCGAATAGCAGCAGGTGGCCGATTTCCGCGGCACCACGGCCGCTGCCGCGGTAGATCGTGCCGTCGAGGATCAGCCCGCCGCCGATGCCCGAGCCGACGGTGACGTAAAAGATCGGCGACCGCCTCTGGCCGGCGCCGAACAATGCCTCGGCCAAGCCGGCCACGTCGGCGTCGTTGGCCAGGGCGGCGGGCAAGTGCAGCCAATCCTCGAACCAGGTAGCCAGAGGGAAGCGGTCCCAGCCGGCAATCTGGTGGGAGGTCAAGGTAGTGCGGCTGGCGTCGTCCACGGGGCCGCCGAAGCCGATGCCGACGCCGCGCAGTTGGGCACAGGCCATGCCGGCCCTTGTCAGCAACTCGGGAAGGGCGGTGACGATCTGTTGGCGAATCCCCGCAGCCCCGTCGGCGGCGGCGACGGTGCCGCGCCATAACCCGGCCAGTCGTCCGTCCCCACGGCCCAGGCCCAACTGGAGCTTGGTGCCGCCGATTTCCACCCCGAGGAACATCGTCAGGCCCTCGTGGCTCGGAGTCGATCTGTGAGGAGGTCGTACAAGGCCTCGAGCGACTGCGGGATGACGCGAACATCGGCTAGGACGGGCATGAAGTTCGTGTCGCCCAGCCACCGCGGCACGATGTGCCAGTGCAAGTGTCCGGGCAGGCCGGCCCCCGCCGCCAGCCCGAGATTCAAGCCGATGTTAAAGCCGTCGGGGTGCATCAAGGCTTCAAGGGCCGCCGTCATTCGCCGCACGGTGTCCATCACGTCCGTCAGCTCGTCGGTTTGGAGTTCGTCGAGGCGGCCTTTGTGGGCCTGCGGGGAAACGAGCAGGTGGCCGTTGTTATAGGGGAAGCGGTTGAGCACCACGACGCTCCGATCCGTGCGCCAGACGATGAGGTTCTGGCGGTCGTTGGTATCGGCCAGTCCGCGGCAGATGAAGCAGGCGTCGCCGGCCTCGGGGGGCTTGGCGGCGGCAACGTAGGCAAGACGCCATGGGGCCCAGAGTCGCTCCATCATGGCAGCAGGTGCTGGCGCGGACAGATCGGAATGCAACGATACCTGTTTCTCTGCTCCTCCCCGCACCGGCGTCCCCGCCCCACCGGCGCGGCGGCGGTCGGCCCTTGGCCGACCGCCCGGCCTAATTGGTCGGTGGCAAGGTGGCTTCCAGTTCCTGCACGATGCGCTCGTTCAGACGCGCCTGGGCATACTTGGCCGCCACGCTCAGGGCATTCTTGATGGCCCGGTCGCCAGAGCTGCCGTGGCAGATGATGCAAATGCCGTCGATCCCCAACAGCGGGGCGCCTCCCTGCTCGCTGTAGTCGTACCGCCCAATGAGCGACTCGATCGCCTCGCTTGCCCGGGACCGCTCCACCTCCAGACGACCTAAGACTTCTTGCGACACCATCTTCATGACGAACTCGAAGACCCCCTCGCACACCTTAAGGATGACGTTGCCGACAAACCCGTCGGTGACCACCACGTCGCATCTGCCTTTGTGGATGTCGCGGCCTTCGATGTTGCCGATGAATTGCTGCCTGAGCGGGCTGGCGTTGAACAGGGCGTGGGTTTCCTTGGCCAAGTCGTGCCCCTTCTTTTCCTCCTCGCCGACGTTCATCAGACCGATGGTCGGTTTCTCGCGTTGGAGCATCGTGCGGGCAAAGATGCTTCCCATCACACCGTACTGGAAGAGGTGCTGCGGCTCGGGGGCGACGTTAGCGCCGACGTCGACGATGACGCACGGGCCGCGGAGGGTCGGCATGACCGCGGCAATGCCCGGACGGCGGACGTTCTTGAGGAAGCGGCGACGCAGCAGACCGCCAGCCACCACGGCCCCGGTGTTCCCGGCGCTGACCATCGCCTCGACCTTCTTCTCGGCCAGCAACTGCCAGCAGCGGCCGATGGAGCTGTCCGGCTTGCGGCGCAAGGCTTCCACCGGTGATTCGTCCATCGCAACCACCTGGCTACAGTGAAAAATCTCGATCCGATCCCGGGCCGAGCCCGCTTCCGCCAGCAGCGGCTCGACCCGGCCCTGGTCCCCGACGAGGACCAACTCCAGCGCAGGATCGGCGGCCACCGCCTGGACCGCACCCGCGACGATCGGGCCGGGGGCGTAATCGCCGCCCATGGCGTCCAGCGCGATCCGCATAACTCACTTCTCCTCCTTCTCAGGCGCCACCACCTCTCGGCCCTGGTAGTAGCCACAGTTGGGACAGACCCGGTGCGGCAGCACCGGCTCATTGCACTGCGGACAGTACTGAATCTGGATCGGCTTCACGTGGAGATGGCTCCGCCGGTTCCCCTGGCGGGCGTGGGACGTTCGTCGCTTTGGTACGGCCATGGCCTGACTGCCTTTGCAAACCGTGCTGGGATGAAAACGCCGCATCCTAGGCTCCCCCGCCGGCACGGTCAAGGGCAGCCCGTCAACGCCCGCACCGGGGCAAAGCCCCGGTGCGGCAGCGGCGATCGACAGCTCTTTGGTCAATGTACGACTTCACTTCCCGGCCAACAACGCTTGGCGGAACCATGACGCCAACTCCGTCGCTGTCGGGGGCTCCACGGTAACGTTCAGCGCTTCGCCGGCTCCCAGCTGCCGATACGCTTCGTGGGCCGCGGCATAGCCGCGCCGCAGCTCCTCGGCGGTGGCCCGGCGGTTGACTCCCGTCACCAGCCCCGCGAGGCGCACCCGACGCGGCGCCAGGGCCGCCGTCACGTCGCCGAGGTCGCCCACCGTCAGCGCCCCTGGGACGAGGGCGTCGTGCGGCACATAAATAAACGGACTTCCCAGGACCGATTCATAGCCGACCAGGCCGCCCTCGGCATAGACGGCCTTCACCTCCGGCGCGTACAAGGCAGCAAACACCGCCAGCAGTCCGCCCAACGGCTCGGCATGATCGGGGAGCCGCTCGGCGTCCAGTGGCACGCGCAAGTTACGGTCGGGGGAGTTGGCGGGGGCGAATGCTTCGCCCCACAAGGCGACGGGAGCGTGGCGAAAGTCGTCGCGGCTGCGGAGGTAACCCAGCACGGCGCGGAGGTCACGGAGCCGGGCGCCCACCATGGTGCCCCCGAGCATGAGTTCCGACGACGACAGCGCCGTGGCGGCGCTTTGCCGGCCGCGGCCGCTGCCCGGCTGCGTCTCGCCGGTGCCGCGCAGGTCGGGGAGGGCGACGGCGATTCCCGCCATCAACAGGCGACTGATGACCTCGGCCCGTTCGCGGAGGAAAGCCTGCTTGCCCGCCTGGGCCACGCCAACGACCACGGGCGGCGGAGCGGCCGCCGGCCGCTCCGGCCGCAGCAGCAGCGTCGGCACTACAATCCCCGGCTCGACTTCAAGCACTAATCGCTCCACCGTTGCCGATCCCAGTCGCTCGGTGGTGCGATGTTCAAGCTTCGCCGCTTGGGGCGGCTCGGTGTCACCCAGGAGCCTGGCCCAAGCGGCGCGGACGGCCTCGGGCCGATACCGGCCGGCATCGTCGCGGAGCGCGCGCCGTGCTTCCGCGAGCCGATCGGCCGCCAACGTCTGAAGGACCTCATGCAAGGGGCGAGGCTTCAGCTCGGCCAACGACGCCGGCGTCCAGCAGAGCAAGTCCTCACTGGGCCGACGCTGCTGATACTCCTCGGCCGGCGGCGGCATCCCGAACCAGCGTTGGAGCCAAGGATAAATCTGTTGCCGGTGGACCGGGCCGATGTTGTTGCAGTGGGTACTTTCTGGGGGTTTCCCGGTGACCGAGCCGCGCCCCGCGACGGAGGCGAGGTTTCCTGGCCGGTCGTACCAGCGGTAGATTTGTTGGAGCCTGGCCCACACCGGATCCCGCTGGGAGTCCCAGGCGAACTCGTGGGCGTACACGAGGGGCCGAGGGGCGAGACTGCCGACGATGACCCAGGGGAGGAAACCGTCGCGGCACGACAACCGCAGGTTGCGGGTCGATTCCCAGCTGCCGCTGCCGGCATAGTTGAAGCGGCTCTCGGCGTCCTCCGGCAAGGGGTAGACCGTTTCCGGCTGAGGGCCACCGAAGTTAAATGGCGCCGCCGCGGTGATCCGCCGGTCGAGCGCCGCCGTTACCGCTGCCGGGTCGCCGCCGCCCGCCACCGAGCCTAGCAGGATGATGCGCTCCTTGTCGATTCCCGATCGGCTTAACAGGAGGTCAACGCCGCGCATCAGGTCGCCGACCATCCAGCCGATCAGGCTTTCGCCAACCAGATGGAGCTGCATGCCGGTGTTGAACCGGAAGTAATAATCCTGCCGGCCGGGCCGGAACGACCCTGGATAGTCTTTCTCCGTGAGAAAGGGATGGGTACGGCGCTCGCCGTGGCCCAGCTGATCCATGATGAGGACAAGGCACCCGAGTCGTGCCCAAGTCATTCCCATGTCCTGGAGTTCACTTTGCGTCTTGGGGTTGTGATGGCTGTGGACGATGAGGATGCCGGGCATCGACGGGCGGGGCGGGTGGGGGCCGTAGAGATTAGCCGTCACCCACACCCCGGGCCGACTCTGAAAAATCACGTTTTCGATGCGGAAGCCATCGCCGTCGAGGGTGCGCGTGATCCGAAGCTGAAGTTCAGACGAGGTCGAGGGCAAGGTGCCCAGCGATGCTTTCAGGGCAGATAGCCGGGCGTCGCGGTACCGTTCCCGGTCGGCGCGCGATTGCAAGGTCCGCCAAGCCTGCGTTTCGCGCTGATTGGCCGCGTCCCGCCGCCGACGGATGTCCCGACTGAGCATCTGGTCCAATTGCCGCTCCTGGGCCTCGGCCTTGGAGAAGACTTGGCTCGGTAACTGTGGCAAGGCCGCTGCCAAGTCCGGCTCGGCGCCGGAAACCACCTGGGCGAACGGTCCGCCGGCAAGGAGGACGGACGCGACGAACGACCAGCGCATGATGGTTCCCCCCTTCGGTATGATGGTCTCGGGAGCGCGACGGACTAAGACGGTGTCCATTCCATCGACTCGTCCCACGGCCAAAGAGGCCGGGGGATGTGGCGATACTCGTAATTCCAGAAATCTGACGGTGCGCAGCCTGGTGCCCGGACCACGATTATCCGGCGGGCGTAGGGGGCATAGGCGGCCCGGAAGCCACAGGGACTCTTGGCCACCAGCACGGCGGCGGCCAACGGGTCGAAGCCGGCAGCCCGGAACAATTCCGGCGCGAAGTGCGGACCGGTGCGCGACGTCACCACGATACAAACCTTGCCCACTCGCAGGACCGCCGACGGGCCCATGTCAATCGGCAGATTTCGAGCCAAGTGTCCGTTCATGACGAAGCGGGCCTCAAAGAGCCGGACGATTTCGGCCGTCACGGGCAGCGGCGTCGAGAAGCGATGGTCACGGACGCCGCCCACGGGCCGCGACAGCGTGGCGCCGACGCCCAGGCGCTGGGCGTCGGCGACCAGTTCGGGCGAAACCAGCGTCACCAGCGCTGGCCGAGGCCAGTCATACTTCAGCAGCTCTCGCAAGACCCAGGTGCTGTCTCCTGGCGCCCCTGAGGTAGTCGCGTCGGCGCTGTCGCTCAGCACGACCAGGCCGTCGGCTTCGTGGTACGCCTGGCGCACGGCTTCTTCCAGCGGCACCAGCTCCGGAAGGTAGTCACGGCGATGGTGCCAGACGTCGGTGGCCAGGCGGGCACACGCGGCGTGGGCGCGGGCCGCATCGCCGTCAGCCACCACCACGACGGCACTGCCCAGCTCGGGGACGTCGAGCCACGGTTGTACCGTGGCCAAGCCGGCGGTGAGAATGGCCGAATCGGCCTCCAGGGCCTGCAATTGCTGCCGAAATCGGTGGCTGACACTGTCGGGGTCTTGAGTGTTGGCCCGTTCGGCCGGGAAGACGGCCGGAACCTTCTGGAACGCCGTGACGGGTTTCGCCCCATCGACCAAGATGCGGCGGAGCACCGCTGCCGCCCGTTGGCCGGTCTCGAAGACGTCGATGTGCGGTGCCGTGTGGTAGACGACCAGAGCGTCGGTGACCTCGACGATCCGCCGGGTGATGTTCGCGTGCAGGTCGAGGGTGGCAACCAGGGGGATGTGGGGGCCGACAAGTCGGCGGACGGCCTGGAGCAAGGCACCTTCGACGTCGGGTTCGCCCTCGCCGGCCAACGCACCATGTAGGGCCAGCAGGACGGCATCGACGGGCACAGCGCGTTGGAGGGCGTGGAGCATTTCGTCGAGGAGCCAGGCGACGGTGTCCGGCGTGGCCGGCCCGGCCGGCCACGCCGGCAGCCGCACCAAGCCGACCAGTTCCGGCCGCTCCGGCCAAGAGCGCAGGGATTGGATCATGCCGCCGACTTCGTTGGTCTCTGACAATCGCTTGAGGATTTCGTCTCCCCGGAGCACACCGAATTGCTCGAACTGCTCGCGCGTCGTCCGGAGGGGGTTGAAGGTGTTGGTTTCCTGCCACAGTTGGCCGATGGCGACGCGCATCGAACGTCCACCCTCCAAGGCTACTTTGCGGCACAGGGCGGAGGGCCGTACATTTGGATATAGATGGTATCCCTTGTTGGGGAAAGGCTGATGGCCCGGGTCGTGTTGGCGATGAGCGGTGGGGTAGACAGCTCCGTGGCTGCCTGGCTTCTGAAGGAACAGGGCCACGAGGTGATCGGACTGTTCATGCGCACGGGTGTGCAGGGAGGCGACGACCGGCCCGACCATAAGAAGGGTTGCTGTAGCGCCATCGACGCCGGCGACGCCCGGCGGGTGGCGGACCAACTCGACATCCCTTTCTATGCTCTCGACTTCGAGCGGGAGTTCGAGCGCATCATCGACTATTTCGCCGACGAATACCTCGCCGGCCGGACGCCGAATCCCTGCGCGGTGTGCAACACTTGGCTGAAGTTCGGCAAGCTGTGGTCGTATGGCCGGCAGTTGGAGGCCGACTTCATCGCCACCGGGCACTACGCCCGGCGTGTTGACCACGCCGGGCAAGTGGAGTTGCACCAAGCGGCGGACCCGGCCAAGGACCAGTCGTATTTTCTCTTTGGTCTGCGGCGGAGCGTCTTGCCGCGGGTGCTCTTTCCGGTAGGAGGCTTTCACAAGGACGAGGTCCGGGCCTTGGCCCGGCGCGTTGGCCTGCCCGTGTCCGACAAGCCCGACAGTGTCGAGATTTGCTTCGTGCCGGACGGCGATCACGCCGCGCTGGTCCGGCAGCGCCGGCCAGAGCGGGTGACGGCCGGCACGATCGTCGATCGTGCCGGCCGGGTACTGGCGGAGCACGACGGCATCGAGCAGTTTACCGTCGGGCAGCGCAAGGGGCTGGGCTTCGCCGCCGGACAGCGGCGTTACGTCCTCCGCATCCTTCCCGCGGAGCGGCAGGTGGTCGTGGGCGAGCGAGCCGACCTGCTGGCACGGCAACTCACTGCCTCGCAAGTCAACTGGCTCTCGGAGGCTCCACCGGGGCCAATCCGCTGCTCGGTAAAGATTCGCTACCGCCACGCGGCGGCCCCGGCGACGGTAGTGCCCACGTCCGCCACCGGCGTTTGCGTGGAGTTTGACGAACCCCAGAGCGCCATCACCCCGGGCCAGGCGGCGGTCTTTTACGAAGGTCCACGTCTTTTAGGGGGCGGTTGGATCGACGGCTGACGTGGCGCGTTGGGTCGTCACGCGGGCTGTGACCGCGCCGTCGCCGCGGCGGCCGGTCCCGGCCGCCGCGGCTCAGACCCCATTCCGAGATCGGCGGCGAGCCGTCGCGCGGCCCGGCCGATAACCGCGATTCGCCAACAGACGCTCTCCCGCCGGTTCGCCCCGGGCCGGATTCGTCACCGCATGATAGTGGTCGGCCATCGCCACCTCACGGGCTTGGCGTCGCCGCGCCTCGAGGGCCTCCTTCGGCGGTTGCGCCGGGATCAGGCAATCGCAACCGTTGCCGATCAGGTCTTGTCGACCCGCGCGGATGAGCGCTTCCCGCACCAGGAAGTAATTCTCCGGCTTGAAAAACTGCATGAGGGCGCGCTGCAGCTTCCGATCGCGTAGGCCGCGGGCCACGTGTACCGGCCGCTTGGTGAACGGATCCAGGCCGGTGTAGTACATGCACGTCGCGATGTCGAACGGAGCGGGAATGAAGTCCTGGACCTGGTCCGGGCGATAGCCGTGCCGCTTGAGGAAAAGCGCCAGGTCGATCATGGCGTGCAGGTCGGAACCGGGATGGCTGGCGATGAAATAGGGGACAAGGTACTGCTTCGGCTTCCTGGCCGTTTCCGAGGCGCGGCGAAAGGCGTCGGCGAAGCGCTCGAAGCTGTCGATCGTCGGCTTTTTCATCAGGCCGAGGACCGTCGGATCGGTGTGTTCCGGAGCCACCTTGAGGTGGCCGCCCACATGGTGGGCGGCCAGTTCCCGGAGGTACTCTGGCGAGCGCTCGGCCAAATCCATGCGGATGCCACTAGCGACCAGCACCTTGCGAATCCCCGGCTCGGAGCGGGCACGGCGGAGCAGGTCCAGCAGCGGCCCGTGGTCGGTGCCCAGGAGCTTGCAGACGGTCGGGTGGACGCACGATAGCCGTTTGCACTTCGCCTCCACCTCGGGCCGAGTACAGCCCATCTGGTACATGTTGGCTGTCGGGCCACCGACGTCGCTGATGATCCCCTTGAAGTCCGGGTCCGCGGCCAAGCTGCGGATCTCCCGCAACACCGACTCCGGCGATCGGGATTGGATCACCCGCCCCTGGTGGGCGGTGATCGAACAGAAGGTGCAGCCGCCGAAGCAGCCGCGCATGATCGTCACCGAATCCTTGATCATTTCGTAGGCTGGGATCGGCTCGGTGTACGACGGGTGCGGTCGGCGGGTGTAGGGGAGGTCGTAGATGCGGTCCATTTCCTGCTGCGACAGGGGGAGGCTGGGAGGATTGATGACCACAGCTTCGCGGTCGTGGAACTGGACCAGGGTCTTGGCGTTGTACGGGTTGGTGTTGAGGTGGATGAGGCGGGTCGCCTCGGCGAAGGCATATTTGTCCGCCTTCACCTGCTCGAAGGACGGGAGGAGCAGATAGTCCCGAAACGCCGGCGGCAACGGGCTCGGCTCGCTGCCGCCGGGCTGGGGCCCGGCGGCGGCCAGCAGCCGCGCTTCCTTGGCCCCTAGCGCATAAGCCACCCCTCGCAGTCGCCGCAGGTCTTTCACCGTCGCTCCCTGTTTGAGCAGCCGAGCCACCTCGACGATCGTCGTCTCACCCATGCCGTAGCAGAGGAGGTCCGCCTTGCAGTCCAGGAGGATGGAACGGCGGACCGTGTCGCTCCAGTAATCGTAATGGGCCAGGCGCCGGAGCGAGGCCTCCACGCCACCGACGATGATCGGCACGCCGGGATAAGCTTCGCGGGCGCGGTGGCAGTACGGGAGGGTGGCGCGGTCGGGGCGGAGGCCGATCCGCCCGCCGGGGGAGTAGGCGTCGTCGTTGCGCACCTTCTTGTTGGCGGTGTAATGGTTGATGAGCGAATCCATGTTGCCGGCGCTGACGGCGAAAAAGAGCCGTGGCCGGCCGAACTGTCGCCACGGCTCGCACGACCGCCAATCCGGCTGGCTGAGGATGGCAACCCGGAAGCCGGCCGCTTCGAGCACCCGACCCAAGATGGCCATCGCAAAGCTGGGGTGATCGACGTAGGCGTCGCCCGTGACGAAGACCACATCCACGGCGTCCCAGCCACGGTCGGCGACCTCGGCAGGGGTCATGGGCAACGGCCGCTCCGCGGCCGGCGCCGCTCGGAGTGGGAGGGACAGCCGACGGCTCGGTTTCAACTCACGGTCCGGTGGAGTCATGCTGGCTGTCCTTTGGCGGCCGCCAGGCCACCGCCTGGCGGCCGCGCGTTGTCCGCGGCGCAAAGACAGACGTCCCGCGCCCTCAACGTGCGGGCAAGGACACGGGCCGGATTCGCACGTTGCGAAACGCCACCGCCCCGTGGTCGGCCTGAAGAAGCAGCGGACCAGTGGCCGTCTCTCGGCTCAGCCGCCAGGCCGCGCCAGTCGGATGCGCGACCTCGACGTTCTCGTGGATCAACTGCCCATTCAGCACGACGCGGACGAAGCGGGCATGGCGCACCTTTTTCCCGTCGGCATCAAACCGCGGTGCCTGAAAGACAACGTCGAGGCTCTGCCACTCCCCGGCCGGCTTGGCGGCATTGACCCGCGGCGGTGTGCCATCGTCAATGTGGTGATACTTCGGAAGATGTTCCGCCCGCGGATAAATACCACCGCACGAATGCCCGTGCAGTTCCTTGGCGCCGTGGCTGTCCACGATCTGGATTTCGTACAATCCCATGAACTTGACGCCCGAATTGGACCCTTTCGGAATCACGAATTCCACGTGCGCCTCGATGTCGGCAAATTTCTGCTTCGTCACCAGGTTCTTGATGCGCCCCTTGGGTCCGTTCACCAGCACGCCCCGGCCTGGTTTGGCCTCCAGCCAACGCGGCATTTGCGGATCCAAGACCGCGTCCCCAGCAATGATCCACTCAGTCGCCGGGTCCTGCCAATGCTTCAGGGGCTCATCCCCGCCGGTCAAGTCGATCCAGCCGTCGGCGTCGGCCAACCCGGCGGCACCGACACTGGCAACAACCCACAAATACGCCCCGAGGGCCCACCGGGGAGACGCGCGATGCATGGGTCAGGAACCCCGCTTGCAGGAAAACGCCACTAGGACGGCGAGCGTCCACGGTGCCAACAGGCACCGTGGACCGTATTATACGGCCAGTTCTTCCGCCGCGACAGTCAGGCAACGGGCCCGTCAATGGCCGACTCGGCGCGATGATCGGCTGTGGCCCCGGCGGTGCGGCGGGACGCTATGGAAGTGAGGATGTCATGAACGCGGCTTCGCCGCCGCCGTTTTTTTCCGCCGAGCCGACGCCGCGCAGCAAGCCGCGCCGGCCCTGGAGGGAAAAATTCGGCGACGCCTTCCGCGGTTTGAAGCTCGGGGTGCGGGGCCATTCCAGCTTCTCCGTGCATTTCTTTTTCGCCGCCCTGGCCCTCACCGCCGGTCTGGCCTTCGGCTGCGATCGCCTGGAATGGGCCTTGGTCATCGCCAGCATCGGCCTGGTGCTGATGGCCGAGTTGTTCAATAGCGCCCTGGAAAGCCTCTATCACGGGCTGGACGAAGCGAACAAGCCGCGGGTACAGGCTTGCCTCGACATCGCCGCTGGTGCCGTGCTGCTGGCCAGCGGCACGGCCCTGCTGATCGGCGGTCTGGTCTTCGGCTCCCGGCTGGCAAACCTTCTCACCAGCGAGTAAAACACGTCGCGACTGGCCGCGCGGCGGCGCGGCACGCCCCCCAGGCTCCCCAAGGAACCCGTGCCCATGAAACCCGTCCTCGATTGGCTGGCGAAAAACCACGAAAACCTCGTCCGCAACCTCGCTGACCTCGTGGCCATCCCGAGCATCAGCACCGATGGCGAGCACCAACAGGAGATCGAACGCAGCGCCTCCCTGACGTGCGAGCTGATGACACAGGCAGGATTGCAGAACGTCGAAATCCTCCGCAGCGGCCACTCCAATCCGTATGCCTACGGCGAATGGTTGGGAGCGCCAGGCAAGCCGACGGTCTTCCTCTACTCGCACCACGACGTTCAACCGATCAATTTCGTCGAACAGTGGCAATCACCGCCGTGGCAGCTGACGGCGCGAAACGGTCGGCTCTACGGCCGCGGCAGCGCCGACGACAAAGGGGCCATTGTCGCCCAGCTGGGGCCGATCGCCGCCTACCTCAAGACTCAAGGGGCCTTGCCTGTCAACGTGAAGATGCTCGTCGAGGGCGAGGAAGAGGTCGGGTCGAAAAACCTCCTGGCTTTTTTCAAGGAACACAAAAAGCGCATTCAGTCGGACGTCATTGTGGTCTGCGACACGAGCAACATCGACACCGGCATCCCAAGCATCACCTACGCTTTGCGGGGCATCGTTGCGGTGCTGGTCGAGGTGCAGACAGCCAAGCTCCCGGTGCACAGCGGCACCGCTGGCGGCATGTTGGCCGACGCCGCCTTGGCCTTAAGCGTCATCCTCTCCCGACTTTACTGGAAAAAGGGGAAGCTGCCGATCCCGCATTTTTATGACCGGGTCCGGCCGATGACCCGCAAAGAGCGACAGGTGCTGGCCAGCTTGCCGGGCGATGAGGCCAAGTGGCGCAGGGAATTCGGGGTGCTGCCGGGGGTCCAGCTGGCCACCGAAAACCATTGCCATCCTTACGAGCAGACGTGGCGGAAGCCGGCCGTCACCATCATTGCCCAGGAGGCCAGCTCAATCAAGGGAGCGTCCAACCAGGTCCTCCCGAAGGCCTCGGCGATTGTCAGCTGCCGGATCGTGCCGGACCAGGACCCTAATGAGGTTTATCGTCAACTGCGCGATTTTCTCACCGCTGACCCGCCATGGGGTGCCAAGGTCACCGTCAAACCGCACGGTACGCCGGTGAAATGGTGGATGACCGATCCCGAAGGACCGGCATTCGAGGCGGCCCTGAGGGCGTTGCGAGCGGGCTTCCGCCGCGAGCCGGTGCCCATCGGCTGCGGCGGCACCATCGGTTTCGTCGGCCCCTTGGCCGATCTCTTCGGCGGCGCACCGGCCTTGCTGCTGGGAATCGAAGACCCCAAGAGCAACCCCCACGCCCCGAACGAGAGCCTGCACGAAAACGATTTTCGCAAGTTGATGGTGTCGATCGCCCACCTTTTCACGAACCTGGCCGACCTTCCCCGGTGACGATCTGCGGCCCCGTTTGGGGCGACGGTCGCCGGTCAAGGCCACCGTTCTTCGTGCGGTGGAGGAAGCCGAATCAGGCCGTGGCCCGTTTCGCAATCGGGCCCGGGCGAGGCCAGGTCGATGGCCGCCGCTTGAAGATAGCGGCGGACGCGATGGGCGGTCCAATCGGGGTGCCGCGACCAGCAGAGCGCCGCCAATCCGGCCGCCTGGGGCGCGGCGGCGGAGGTGCCCGTGAATGGCCGCGAACGCCACAGGCTCGGAAAGGGCACGGGCGCGGTGAAATCGGGTTTGAGGAGCCCTTGAGGCAGGCCGCAGCAGCTGTAAGGTAGGCGCTCGCCGTCGGCGTCCACGGCGCCGACGGCAATCACTTCGGGACCATCGGCGGGAAAGGCGATGCTCCCGTGCGGTGTGCTATAAGCTAAATCGCCGCCCAGGACGATAAGGCGGAACGGCCCGGCGAGCTGGCCCACTCGCTGAACCTGGATGCGATAACGTCTGCCCTTTTCCGGCAGGAAGCGCACCACGGCGCCGCCTTGATCGGGGTCCGTCGCGCCGACCGGCTCGCCCACCTCTTCCAGCGTTAAGGCGTCGAGCACGCGCAGTCGGTACGCCGACCCGGGCTTCCAGGTAAGTTCCACCGAAACGCGCTCGTTGCCCCACGGGTAGAGGAGGT
>JANWYO010000097.1 GCA_025055215.1 Gemmataceae bacterium | reverse complement strand
GGGGGGGGGGGGGGGGGGGGGGGGGGGGGGGGGGGTGGGGTGGTGGGTGTGGGGGGGGGGGGGGGGGGGGGGTTGTGGTGTGGGGGGTGGGGGGGGGGGGGGGGGGGGGGGGGGGGGGGCCTGGGGGGGGGGGGGGCGCGGCGGCGGGGCCCCGCCCCCCCCCCCCCCCCCCCCCCCCCCCCACCACCCTGCCCCGCGCTATCAACTCAGCCACGGGCGTTCAGAGGCACCGAGGGGTCGTCGGCCACGTTGATCCAGATGTGGACGTGCGGGAAGCCGCGGAAGTACCACACGAATGCAGGGCCTTCCAGCCGCCAGTTGTCCCACTCCCCGTCATCGCCCAGGTCGCCCTGCTTGTAGAACGTCAGGCGGCACTTCTCAAGTCCACCCTGGCGCTCCAGACAAGCGAGCACTTCCTGCTGGTCTTCCTTGCGGTACGGCTCGATCAGGCTCTCAAGCACCTTCTTGAGGGCGGCCTTCTGGTCGCTCGACATCTCCGAGCACGGCAGGCCCGGGATGGCACCGTCCGGGCCACGGAAACCGACCGCCGACTCGGCCGGCAACCGGGCGACCAAGGCCCGTTCCTGCTGTTTGCCATCGAGCAGCTGATAGACCTTGTTGGCCAGCAGGGCCTGATGCCAGAAGACGTTGCCCGGGTGGCCGACCTTTTCGTTGAAGCCGCTGGCGGCGTGGCCGTGGAAGATCGGACCGCCGAAGGCGACGTGCGCTTCGCTGTTGCCGTCGGCCCGGATGGTCAGGTGCCGGCCGGTCATGACGAATTCAAATTTGCCGTCGCCCGGCTTGCCGAAGATGGCGATGTTCTGGGCGGCGCCCCAGGGCCGGCCGCCGGTATCGTCCTTCAGCTGCTTGAGGATCTTCTCGTACCAATCGGGGTTGAACAGCCCCTTGAAGATGTCGTGGATGATGTGCCGCTGTTCCTTGGTGAAAAACTCGCTGTCGATGGTCGGCTTGGTAATGTGCCAATTGTTCGACACGTGCGTGCGGAGCAGGCCGCGCTGCGGGTCTTTGTAGTCCCAGTCGAAGCAGATTTCCTTCTTCTGGGCCTCGGTGAGCGTGTCGTACAGGGCCTTGACGGCCGTCTCAGGCGGGCTGGTCGGCGTCGGGGCCGCCGCCGCCGGCTTGGGCGTCGCGAACAGTGTCAGGCCGCTGGCCGTGGCGGCGGTGGTCGCCGCCACGCTGCGGAGAAAGTCGCGGCGGTCAAGGCTAGGGAGGTCGTCAGCCTCGCAGTCAGGGCAAATCACGGGTTTCCGCTCGGTCATGGGGTCCTCCTTTGTTCAGGGAGCGAGTGCGGACAGATGGCGCAAGCGCGTGCCGATGAATCGACCGGGGGGTTGGTCGATCGATTCGCGCGCTCGGAAGTTGATTGATCGGTTCGCGTCAGGGGCGACGGAGCAGGGTGCAAACGATCGACAGCACGGCGCGAGCGCGAACTGAGGAACCGAACCCGCGCGCACCGAGGAATCGATAAACCTCATCGGTACCCCTGGTGGCATGCTTCGCACCGTTCGTAAACGCCTTTGAGGGCCTTGCGGGCCGCTGTCAGGTCGTTGCTCCGGGCCCCGGCAGCGCTCTGGAGGGCAGCGTCGCGCACCGCCCGAGACATCTGCCGCCAGCGGGGATCGGCCCGAAGATGCCCCACGGCGTTCGCCTCCTCCGCCAGGGCCAACGCCAGCTGCTCCAGCTCGCTGGCCGTCTTCGCCGACTTGGCATCGACGTAGGCTCCATCCATCAGCAGCATCCACGTCTTCGTTGAACCTGAGAGTTTAAACCCCGACACGGGGGCGGAGTTGCCAGCCGGCTTCACCTTCTCCAACGATTGCAGGATCGCCGCGCATTGCTTGACGGATTCCATGGCCTCGCCTCCCTGCCCGGCCTGGGCTGCCGCCCGCACTCGGTCGCACGCTTGCACCAGCCGAGCCGTCTGCTCGCGCCAGGAGCGATCGCTGCTTTGCTGCTCCAGAAGTCGCGCCAAGGCAAGCAGTCCCTGGGCCGACTGGGCCGCCGAGGCCTGGTCCTGGTCCTTGAGCCAGTCCTGGACCACGTTCAGCTGCGAAACCAATGCCTGCCGCAGGGCCGCCGGCGGGGCCACGGGACGGTAATCATCCTCGCGGGAGTCCTGAGTCCACGCTCTCACGCTGAGCACCGCCAGCGTCACCGTCGCGACGCAGGTGATGCCCTTCAACCGTCGGCCCCTGGTCATGCAGTCAAGCTCCCTCGGAAGGCACTCGCGCTGCCAGTCAGTATCGTGGCCCGTTCCGGATTTGTCAACCAGTTGACCGCCATGACGTTAGACTCCTCGGCCAGCCGGGTTATTCGGGGAGCCGGCCGGTGTCATAGCCCTGCCCGGCTGACAAGCCCTCCGGCAGTCGAACTGGCCAGCAGGGTGCAGGTTCGGTCGCCGGTGGTGCCGACTGGGCGAAGCGCCGTCGCTGGTTTCATCATCGCCCCTCGCTGGGGGGAGGGCTTTTTTCCTTGACGAAATCCTTGGTTGCATCAAAAAATCCAATCTGTCAGACTCGCGATTGCACAGAAACAGCAAATACGGAAATCTCGACGCATCGGCCTCCCCCTGTCACGCCGACCGGCGGATGGCATAAGCCCTGGGGCTTACGGAGTAACTTCATGAAGCGGCACCATTTCCCGTCTCGGTTTGGGTCAGCGCGGTTTCCGGGTTGGTGGCGGCGGCCGGCGACCGCCAGCCGCCGGCGCTTTTGCCCCGAGGTGGAACTGCTGGAACGTCGCCTGCCGCCGGGCGACGTGCTCTTGGGGCCGCTCGGACTGAGCCAAGTGGTGGCTGACGCAGACCCGGCACCGTACGCCGTGGTGGCCGCCGAACCGCCCGCGGCTGAGGCCTGGAGCACGTTTGTTCCCGCCGCTCAAGCCGAGACCCAAACCTTGGCGCCCGAAGCCAACCCGCCGGCTACTGAGCCCCAGGGCGAAGCCGGCACCGGCCCGTCGGCCGGTGCCGAGCGGCTGGTCCTCGAGTCGGCGGACCAGCTGTTTGCCAGCTTGGACGAAGAGGAGGAAGCGGACGAGCCGCTGTTGGGCGATCCGCTGACCGAGGAGCCGCTGGGCGAGCCGGAGAAGGCGGAAGGCGTGTTCGATCGGCCGAGCGACGCGACGGCGGGGCCGTCGGCTGGCGGCGTCGTGGCGGTGGTGGGCCCGAGCCTCGGGGCGCCCGGGGCGACGACCCCGATGGAGCCGGCCCAGGCGCCGCTGGACTTGGGCCGGGTCGATGAGGTGTTTTGGCAATCGCTGGCGTTGCTGAGCCAAGCGATGCCGCCGGCCGGTGCTTCGGCCGGGCCGGCCGGCGCGGCCGGCCCGGCCCCAACAGCGGGCGGCGTGCTGCCGCCGAGCCCGGGGCCCGCGGCCAACCTGCCGTCTCCCATTGTCGTCACCCCCAGCCCCGCTCCCGCCAGTCCCACCCCCAGCCCGGTCGGCAACACGCTCGTCTTCCAGCTCACGGCGGCGTCCGGCTTGGAGCAGGTCCACGCCTGGGCAGCGGCCGCCGGCGCTTCCGTCCAGCCGACCACCATTCCCGGCGTCTACCAGATTGACGGGCCAGCGTCGGAACTCGGCCGGCTGGCCGATCTCCTCCGGCAGCAGCCCTACGTCGGTTACGTCGAGACCCCGCAGCCGATCGGGGTCTCGCTGGTGCCCAACGATCCGCTCTTCACCTCCAACCAGCAGCAGGGGTTGAGCGGGCCGCACGGCATCAGCGCCCCGCGTGCCTGGGACACCATTACCGATGCCCTCGGCGTCACCGTCGCCGTCCTCGACACCGGCATCGACTACAACCACCCCGACCTGTACCTCAACATCTGGGTCAACCAGCTCGAGATTCCCCCTGCGCGCCTGGTCAACCTCACCGACATCGACGGCGACGGCCTGTTCACCTTCTGGGACCTGAACAATCCCATCAACATCGGCCCGACGAAAATCGCCGACGTCAACGGCGACAGTCGCATTACCGCCACCGACCTCCTCTCCCCCTTCGCCTCCGGCGGCTGGGCCGACGGCGTGGACGGCTTGGACCTCAACGGCTTCATCGACGACCTGGTCGGGTGGAACTTTGTGGCCAACAACAACGATCCGTTTGACGATCATGGCCACGGCACCAACGTCGTCGGGCGCCTGGGCCAGATCGGCAACAACGGCGTCGGCGGGGCAGGTGTTGCCTGGAAGGTCCAGATGATGCCGCTGAAAATGCTCGACAGCAACGCCATCGGCACGGACATCTGGGCGGCCAACGCCATCTATTACTCCGTGGCCAAGGGGGCCAAGGTATCGAACAACGCCTGGGGTGGCGCCGGCGGCGGCGCCACCCTCCAGAACGCCATCATCCATGCCCGCGACGTCGGCGACCAGGTCTTCGTCGCCCCCGCCGGCAACAACGGCGTCAACACCGACGTCACCCCCAACTACCCCGCGTCGTTCCCCTTTGCCAACATCCTCGCCGTGGCCGCCAGCAACTCCGCCACCGGGCAGATGGCTTCCTTCGCCAGCTTCGGGCCGACCACCGTCGACCTGTTCGCCCCGGGGGTCGGGGTCACGACCACCGCGCCTGGGACCGGCTACGTCAGCCGCAGCGGCTCGTCGATGTCGGTGGCCCACGCCGCCGGCGTGGCCGCCCTCTTGCGGCAGCAGAACCCCGGCTGGACCTACGGCCAGGTCATCAACCGCATCCTCGAGACCGTCGATCCGGTGCTTGCCTTCCAGGGAAAGTGCGTCTCCGGCGGCCTGCTCAACGCCGGTGCCGCCGTCGGCACCGGCCCGGAAATCCGCGTCCAGCAAGCCACCACCGAATTGATCTCGTCGGCCAGTTCGTACACCTTCGGCGTCACCTCCGTCGGGGCGCCCATCGTCAAGACCTTCACCGTCAAGAACGTCGGCGGCGCCACCTTGACCCTCAATCCGACCATCACCGTACCGGCCGGCTTCAGCGTCGTCTCCGGCTTCGGCTCGCTGTCGCTGGCCCCGGGCGCCTCCACCACCTTCCAGGTCCAGCTGAATGCCACCTCGGCCGGCACCTTCTCCGGCACCTTGTCGTTGCTGTCCAACGACGCCGACGAAAACCCGTTCAACTTCACCATCACCGGCTACGTCGGCGCCTGGATCATCGACGACAACGATCCCGGCTTCAGCAAGACCGCCGGCTGGACCTATTTCACCGGCCAGGGCTACCAGAACGACATCACCTACGCCGGCGCCGGCTCCGGCAGCGCCGTCGCCAGCTGGACGTTCAACGGCCTCAACCCCGGCCTGTACCGCGTCTCCGCCACCTGGTTCGCCTTCAGCAACCGGGCCACCAACTCCCCGTTCACCGTCTACGATGGCTCGGTGGCCATCGGCTCGGTCGCCATCAACCAGCAGGTCATCCCCAACGACTTCAGCCATGCCGGCGCCGTCTGGGAAGACCTCGGCGGACCGTACTACATCACCGGGCCGACCCTGACCGTGACCCTCAACAACCTGGCCAATGGGTTTGTCATGGCTGATGCCATCCGCGTGGAGCGGATTGGCAACCTGCCACCGGTCCAGGAAATCGAGGTGCTTCAGTCCGGCACCGTGTTCAACGATGGCAGCACGCTGGCCTTCGGCTCCACCGCGGTCGGCGTGCCGCTCAGCCGCACGTTCACCGTCCGCAACGTCGGCTCGACGAACCTGACGCTGGGAGCGATGGGGTCGATCCCCAGCGGCTACGCCGTGACCGGGTACGCACCCACAGTGCTCGTCCCCGGCGCTTCGACCTCGTTCACCATCACGCTCACCGCTGCCGCGGCCGGCCCCTACAGCGGCCTGATCTCCTTTGCCAACACCGACAGCGACGAAAACCCCTTCGACATTCTCGTCACCGGCTCGGTTTCCAGCGCGGCCATCATCGATGACGGTGATGCCGGCTTCAGCACCAGCGGCACCTGGCCGGTCTACACCGGCCAGGGCTACCTCAACGACGTCCGCGCCGCCGCTGCGGGCACCGGCTCCAGCATCGCCACCTGGACCTTCAGCGGGGTGACGCCTGGCTACTACCGGGTGTCGGCCACCTGGTCACCGGCCAGCAACCGCGCCACCAACGCCCCATTCACCGTCAGCAACAACGGCGTCACCATCGGCACCGTGGCCGTCAACCAGCAGCTCACCCCCAACGACTTCACCGACGTCGGCAAAGGCTGGAAAGACCTCGGCGGGCCATACTATGTCACCGGCGGCATGCTCGTCGTGCAACTGAACAACGCCGCCAACAACCACGTCATCGCCGACGGCATCCGCATCGAAATGCTCGCTCCCTTGCCCGCCACCCAGGAAATCGAGGTCATTTTCAATGGCAACAATCTCAACAGCGGCGGGCCCGCCGCCTTCGGCTCCACCAGCGTCGGCGTGCCGGTGACACGCACCTTTACCATCCGCAACGTCGGCTCCGCCAACCTCTCCCTCGGAGCGTTGGGCCTCGTCCCCAGTGGCTTCTCCGTCGCCGGTTACGCGCCGACGGTCCTCGCTCCGGGAGCGACCACCTCGTTTTCCGTGACGCTCACGGCCGCCGCCCCGGGCACCTATACCGGGGCGCTGACGATCAGCAACAACGACGGCGACGAAAACCCCTTCGTCATCAACCTCAGCGGCACCGTCACCAACTTCAAACAGATCATCGACGATGGCGATACCCCCTTCACCATCGTCGGCGCCTGGATTCCCACCACCGGCCAAGGCTATCAGAACGACGTCCGCTACATCGCCGCCGGCACCGGCACCGCCACCGCCACTTGGACGTTCATCGGCCTCGCCTCCGGCACCTATCGTGTCTCAGCCACGTGGTCGCCGTTCAGCAATCGCGCCACCAACGCTCCGTTCACCGTCAATACCGGCGTTTCAACGTTGGTGACGGTGAACCAGCAACTCACGCCGTCGTCGTTCACCGAGGCGGGCACGGCCTGGCAAGACCTCGCCGGGCCCTACGTGGTTACTGGTGGCTCGATCATCGTGACGTTGTCGAACGCCGCCAATAACTTCGTCATCGCCGATGCGATTCGGATCGAGAAGATTATCTGAGAGTTGGGCGGCGAGACAACGGAGAAGTTCAGCGCGAGCGCGGACCGATAAATCGGGGTCGTCACGGATTCATCAGTTCGCGCTCGGAGCGCGCAACGCGATGGACAGGGCTTCCGGGGAGGACCACGTGAAGCCGGGCATCCTTGTTCGTCTGATGCGGTGGTTGGCGCCGCTTTATCGCCGCTGCCTGCGCCGGCCAATCACCCGGCTCTTTTTCATGGACCTGATTGCCCACACCGACAATTTCGGCTCGGTTACCTGGCTCGGCCAGCCGATCTGGCAGAACATCCTCGACCTTTGGACCATTCAGGAGACGATCGCCGAAATTCGGCCCGAACTCTTGATCGAGTGTGGCACCAACCGTGGCGGTTCCGCGATCTTCTATGCACATCTGTTCGATTTGCTCGGTCAAGGCAAGGTGGTATCGATCGACGTCGTGAAGCTGCACGACCGGAGCCATCCGCGGGTGACGTTCCTGATCGGCAGTTCGACGTCGGCGGAGGTGGTGGCAGAAGTCCGGCGGCTGGCCACGGAGGTGCGCGGGCCGGTGATGGTCATCCTCGACAGCGACCACAGCGCCGAGCACGTGGCGCGAGAACTGGAGGCTTACGCGCCGCTGGTGACCCCGGGGAGCTACCTGCTGGTGCAAGATGGGGTGATCGACGAGTTGCCCATTTTTCGCGCGGGCCGGCCGGGGCCGTTGCCCGCCATTCGGGCTTTTTTGCGGCGGCACCCGGAGTTTGAGCTGGACGCGGGGCGGAGCGGCCGATTTTTGATCACGCACCATCCGCAGGGGTGGTTGCGCCGCCGGCCAGCGCCGGCCGGCAGCGCGGAG
>JANWYO010000088.1 GCA_025055215.1 Gemmataceae bacterium | reverse complement strand
GGGGGGGGGGGGGGGGGGGGGGGGTGGGGTGGGGGGGGGGGGGGGGGGGGGGGGGGGGGGGGCGGGGGGGGGGGGGGGGGGGGGGGGGGGGGGTGGGGGGGGGGTGGGTGGGGTCGGTGCCGTGGCTCGGGCGGGGGGGGGGGGGCGGGGCGGCGCGGGCGCCCCCCCCCCCCCCCCCCGGCCGCCGGGCCGCGGCGCCAGCCGCACGGTCGCCTTGGTCGCTTGCTCGATGGCGCGTGGAGAGAACAACAGCGGCACGTATCGGCCTCGCAGCCATGCCGACAGCAGGTCGTCGTAATGTCGGCTGCCGGGCTGGCCCGACTGGCCCGAGGGCAGCTGAAAGCAACTGCGGTCCCAGTCGCCGACGTCCACAATCAGCCGGCACGACACCGCAAACGACGTGGCGGCGAACGGCTGCCAGGGATCGACGCCGGCTTGGGCAATGGTGTCGGCATCGCCGCCCACGGGAAAGGGTCCGCGGCTGAGGTCGAGGAAGCGGTCAAGGAGCGAGGAGGCGAGTCCCAGGGGATGCATCAAGCACCACGTATGGATGCGTCCCCAAGCCCACTGCCGCGGGTTGGGCCCCAAATGCTCCCTCAGCCAGCGCACCGCGGCGTGGAACGCCGCGGCGCGGTCCTCCACGGTTGCCCGCTTCTCCAGAAATCCGATCAACAGGCTCGAGCCACGGAAATGAAACATCGATACCGACATCAGGGCCTCGTGAACCCCCTGTCCGAGGATGTGCCCCCGGAGTGGGGCCGGCACCTGTTGCGCCAGCCGTTCCAGCAGCTGGCGGCGGTAGACTTCGTACACCGCCGCCGGCACGCTTTCCGCCGACAGGTCTCCGTCCCAGCCCTTCAGCAACTCAAGCACCTGGCGAGCGAAATCGTCCCGAGGAACGACGTCCCCCAGGCTCTGGATGATGGCACGGGCCGGCAGGGAGACCACGTCGGCTTGCATCGCCTTCATGCTCCGAAGGCTGTGCCGTTCCTCCTTCCGCAGCAACTCCATGATTCGCCGCCAGCGGCCATCGTCGATCCAGTCGCGGGTCAGCAGCGGGAGCGGCTCAATGGCCGGGCGAGTGTTCGCCGTGGCCCAGATCCCCTCGGGCGGATCGAACACACAGGGCAAGTCGTCGAACGGCACCCAGCCGCTCCAGTCGTGCGCGCCGTTCCAGCCCGGAACGGGGCCGTAGCCGCTCCCGGGATGACGGATAGGGACGCGGCCGGCGAGCTGGTAGCCGATGTGGCCGTCGATATCCGCGTAGATGAAGTTCAACACCGGGAAGGTCCAGTCGGCCAATGCCTGGCGGAACGTGCGCCAATCATTTGCCCGCTGCACGGCGAGAAGAGCGTCGGCGGCGACGGGCCAGTCGTCGTGAGTGTGGTGCAAGGCTAAGCCCGGGCCGTCGCGAGGGATATTGAGCGTCCCGTTCAGTAGCGGACCGTGCCGGGTCAGCGGCACTTCCTCGATCCACGGCTTGGCTTGGCCGCGAATGGGAATCTCCTCACGGCGAACCTGGAGCGGCTGCCAGCCCTCCGGGGTGAGGTAGCTGCCCGATTCCCTGGGATTGAGCCGTTCCAAATAGAGGTCCTGAACGTCGATCAAGGCCGCGGTGATGCCCCAGGCGATACGGGCATTGTGGCCGAGCTGAATGCCGAGCATTCCCGGGAGAGAGGCACCGGCCAAGTCGAAGCCGCCGCCGTGCAGGCCCATCAGATACCAGGCCGCCGGCATCCGAGGCCGCAGGTGCGGATCGTTGGCCAGCAACGGCCGACCGGAAACGGTGCGTGACCCGGCCACCACCCAGTTGTTGCTGCCGCCTCCCGGCCAGACGTCGAGCCAGGGGCGCAGGGCTTGGGCGGCGGCCAGGCGGACGCCGACCTCCAGGCCGACGCCGGCCTCGGCGGCGGCCTGGCTGTCAAGTTCCAGGGCCGCTGCCCGCTCCGGGCCCACGGCAGCCACCAGCCGCGCCCGAATCAACTCCATCTCCCAGTTCAACCCCAGCAGCAACGCCATCAATCGGGCGAAGGCCAGGGAATCCAGCACGTTCCACGGTCGAGGTTGAAGGCGCAACAGGCGAAACTCAATCGGCCGGGGATGGCTCACGATATACGCATTGACCCCGGCGCTGTAAGCCTCCGACAAGCGGCGCGTCTCCGGGCGCAGCAGTGGCACCTCCCGCTCGGCCGCCGCTCGAAAGCCGAGCCGGCGGAGAAACCGATCGAGTTCCAGGAAACGCCCCCCGAAAACCTCCGCTAACTCGCCGCGGGCTAATCGTCGGTTCAGCTCCATCTGCCAAAGACGGTCGCGGGCATGACAGTATCCTTGGCCGAAAAAGAGATCGGCGGCGTCGGCGGCTTCAAGGTGCGGCACGCCCCAGCGATCGAAGCGAATGGTCACGGGGCCATGCAGGCCGTCCACCAAGCGCGACTCGTGCCGCGGGGGAAGCGACGGGCGGAGGATGAGCTGGCGCAAGCCCAAGGCGCCGGCCAGGCGGGCCGCCACCGCGACACCATCCCGCACCATCGCCATGAACTGAGACATCCAGGTCATCACGTCGAGATGAGCGAGGAGATCAGGAGGTGGCACGGGGCCGTCGCGCTTGGCAAAACCAATGCCAAGCCCCGGTGAAGTCGCGCTGCAAAAGATGCTGCAAAGCCCGCAGGCGAGCACCATCGCGGCCATCACAGCAGGCATCCGTGTGCTCGGCCCAGGCGATGGCCTGGGCCCAGCGACCATCCGCCGCCAATGCCCATGCCCGCTGCCGGTGACGCTCGCTTTGCTCCCGCAGCCGCCACAACACGGACAGATCGACGCGGCACCGGCGGCAATAGGGCCCGACCGCATTTTCCGCCCGACACACCGGACAGCGCATCGTCATGCCTCTTCCAGGTAGAACAACACATCCGCCAGTTGGTCGCTCGCCGCCGTGACCTCCTCCCATCGGCGGTCGGTCAGCGCCATCCGCAGACGCTCCATCAACCCTTCCAACTCGGCTTTATCTTCCGGCCGAACGCCGGCCAGCAAGCGTTCCGCCTTTTCAAGCAGGGCCCGGGCTTGCACCGTCTCACGCTGCCCCTCGCGCGGCCCGGGCACGAGCGTCGGCATCGCATCCGTAGCGTCGTCAGCGTCGTCTTCCTCCGCCGCCGTCCCTGACTCGCCCCACAACTGTCGCAGCCGGGCACGAGCGGCATCGCGTTCCTCCAGCACGTAGCGAGCCAAGGCATTCTCAATGACGATCTGCTTTTGCAGCCCCGTAACTCGCTCCCGGGCCGACACCTTGAGCACGCCATCGAGGTTAAGGTCAAGGTGCACCACGATCTGATTGCCGGCTGGTGCTTTCGCCAATCCCTGGACCCGGAACTTGCCAATGCGGTGGTTGCGGCGGATGTCAGGATTTTCCCCCTGGTAGACCTCGATGTCGACGGCTTCCTGATTGTCGTGGACCGTGCTGAACAACTCGCTGCGCGACGCCGGCAGAGGAGTGTTGCGGTGCAGGATCGGCGCGAGCCGGAAAGGGAAGCCGCTGGAGCCGCCATCCGGGTCGAGACATTTGATGCCCAGCGAGTGGGGGGTGATGTCCACGAGGACGGCGCCGACCTCCACGCCGGCAATAATGGCCGCCTGCACCGCCGCCCCTAAGGCCACGCATAGGTGGGGATTGACCTCGGCGTGGGGCCGTTGACGAAGGCGGTCCTCCAGCAGTTGGCTGACCAAGGGTATCCGCGTACTCCCGCCCACCAGCAAGACCCTCTCGAGGGCGGCAGGTGTCAACTTGGCGTCGCGCAAGGCCCGCTGCACGCACTCCAGAGTGCGTTGCAGCAGGGGACGGATCATGTCCTCAAACTCCTCGCGGTTGGCTTCCATCGACAGGTGGAGGGCCCGGCCGTTTTTTTCGGCGATGAACTCCTCGTCGATGCGAGCGTACGAATGGTACGATAAGTGACACTTAGCTGCCTCTACGGCCTGCAAGAGCCGGGATTTCGCCACGGGGTCGGCACGCAGGTCGATGCCGTGCTCGCGCTGGAAGGAATCGCAGACCCGGTTCAGAAGAAGTTCGTCGAAATCATCACCCCCCAACTGCGTGTTGCCGTGGCTGGCCAAGACCTCGACCACTCCCTGTTGGGCCTGAACGATGGAGACATCACAAGTGCCACCGCCCAGGTCATAGACCGGGATCCGTTGCAGGTCTTGTTGACGGGGGTCGTAGGTAAGGGCAGCGGCGGTCGGCTCGTTGAGGATGCGCACGACCTCCAGACCGGCAAGTTCACCAGCATCGCGGGTCGCCTGCCGCTGGGCATCGTTGAAGTAGGCCGGCACTGTGATGACCGCTTTCTTGATCGGTCGCCCTAACGCCTTGCTGGCCCGATCCCGTAGCGTCTTGAGGATCATGACCGAGATTTCCTGCGGCTGATACTGCTGGTCGGCGAGTGGCACTTTCACGTCCTGGCCCATCTTTCGCTTAATCGATTTGATGGTGCGCTCGGGGGCCAGGACCCATTGGTTGCGAGCCGCCCGGCCGACCAGCAGTTTGCCGTCGCTCGACAAACCCACGAAAGACGGCAAAATGGGGTCTCCCGTCTCGTCCGACAAGACACGCGTTTGTCCATGTTGGACGACAGCGACCTCGCTGTTGGTCGTGCCCAGGTCGATCCCGACGATGACCTCAGCCATGGTTCCGCTTCCGTGTGGCCGGATTGTTGCCTAGCGCGGCGGAGATGTTATACCGGTTTCCCGCTTCTGGGGGCAGGTCGAGGCGCGAACTGATAAATGGTAAATGGTGCCGCCGCGCCGCGGAGAAACCGCGAAACCCCCGACAAAACCGCGAATCCACCGCCGTCCCGCCACACTCTAATTTATGGGATGAGATTCCGGGCGAGCCGGAAACCTCCCGGCTGCTGTAGCAGCCGATCCCTGCGATGGGCAGCCGGGAGCCGTGGCCGACCGGCCCGCTGCGGCGGGAGGCTTGGCCCTCGTGGACGGCCCGTCAGGAACGTCCTCGGCAGGCTGGAGGCGGGCAGCAGGCCCGAAGGCGCTGAGCGGCGCTAGCCGCTGATCCCCCTCTTGGGGGAACGCAAAGCTAAAGTGGAGGGCCTGCGGGGACGGGGCCCGGAGCCGTGGCTCGACTCCGACCCCGGGGACCCGGCCGAATCGGTTCCGGACCGCGACGGCCCGGCCCGGGAGGTGAGAAGAAAGGTACTGCGAGCCGCTGTCACGACCCCGGGTGAGCCTGCCTCCAGATGGTTGAGGGTAAGGTTGCAGACGAAAGGAGGGTGTGACATGTTCGCCTTGACACCGTGGACTCGGAGAACGACGAGGCCCCTTTCGGTATTCGACGAACCATTCCGTTGGCTTCGGTCTGAGTTTGAGCCGTTGTTCCAGCGGCTGATGGCCCCATTCCCCACCGAGGAGTGGCCATACCGCTGGGAGTTGACGACGGAGGAGAGGGAAAAGGAGGTTCTGGTTCGGGCTGAGTTGCCTGGGTTCGCGCCGGAGGAGGTCAAGGTCGAGGTCAGCGGCGACCGGCTGACGCTCGAGGCGGAACACAAAGAAGCCAAGGGCGAGAAGGAAGCCGGCGAGAGCGAACGGGTCTATGTGAAACGAGTGATCTCGCTGCCGCCGGAGATTGACCTCGACAAGGCGGAGGCCACCTATCGGCATGGAGTGCTGGAGGTGCGGCTGCCGCGGAAGGCCGAAGCGGTGGGTCGGCGGATCGAGGTGAAATGCTGACCGACACGCTGCATCGGCAAGGGCTGTCTAGGCCGCGATTCCCTCTCGCGGGGAATCGCGGCCGCTCTGTTTCCACCTCTCACACCGTGACCGGCTCCGGGACCATCTCGGCGTCGGGCACGTCGTTGCTGTCCGGATCAAACCATGACGGCTGGAAGTCGATGCGCTGGGGCCGATGGCCGCTGGCCTTCGTGCCGCGCATGGCCAGGTTGCTGGTCAGGGCAACGACGGCGTCGGCGAGGGCGACTTCACCGTGGCAGCGGGGGAGGCGTTGGCGGTAGTTTCCGGCGGAGTCTTTCTCGTAACCCAGCTTGTCATCCCAGAGTCGGATACAGTAGGCGAAGTCCTCCATCTCCTCGCGGTAGCCCCGGCTCACCGGGCCGCTGCCGAGGGCCTGTTGGCCAAGGCTCTGGGCCGCCGTGGCCCCTGGACCAGTGCTCGCGGAGGTGTCGAGGACCGGCTGATTGCCGCTGGCCACCGCGACGCCGACGGCGGTGGAGCGGCCCGTGGGGCCGCCCCGCTCCGGCCAGAGCATCACTTCCTGCTCCATCGACACGATCATGGTGCCGCGCGTCCCCATGACGCATTCGCCATAGGGTTCAAAGGCATTAGTGCTGATCGAGGAGTAGGTGACGATGACCACATCGTCGCAGTCGTCACGGTAATTGGGCCCGGGGAACTCGAAGGTGACGAAAACATGGTCTTCCACCTCTCGCTCCTTGTTCCGGTACTGCTCCCGGTAGAAGGAGCGGGTGCCGATGCCGGAGACAGCCAGGGGGCGCACCTTGCCCAGGAAGATGCTACAGGCGTCGAGCTGATGGCTGCCCAACTCGGCCATCAGCCCGCCGCCGGTGCGGTTGAAAAGCCGCCAACGCACCAGTTCTTCGATGCTCTTGTAGCCAAATTCCGCCACGCGCTTTTCCAAGGCCTCGCGATCTTCCGGGGGAATCGGCGGGCACCAGCTGTCGCGCAAGACGATCCGCCCGTGGGCGTCGCGGACCGGCCGATCCGTGTCCCTGCCGTCTTTGTCCTTGACCATCAGCGGCCAGGTGTTGTTTCGGTGCCACTGGGCGCGAATGTGTTTGACGTCGCCCAGCACCCCCGAGCGCAGCACCTCCACGGCGTGAGCGTACAGCAGGCTGTAGTGTCGCTGATGCCCGATCGAAAGCACGCGGTTCGTCTGCCGGGCGACGCGGATCATTTCCTTGCATTGGCTCACGTTCCAGGCCATCAGCTTCTCGCACAAGACGTGCTTGCCCGCTTTCATGCAGTCGATCGCCACCGGGGCGTGCAGGTGCAACGGCAAGGCGATGATGACCGCCTCGATACTCGCATCCTCAAGCATCTCTTTGTAGCTGTTCGTGTAGAGCTTGATCTTCTTGGCCGCGTCGCGGCCATAATGGTGCTCCAGCCCCCAGCGTGGCCCTTTCCCTTCCCCCTTGAAGATGCGCTTCTGATTCGACGGCCGAATGTCGCAAACCGCGACGATTTCCAGGTACCTCGGGTTGTGTTCCCCGACCAGCACGCCGCCCTCGTCCCCGGCGCCGATCAAGGCCGTGCGCACCGGCCGACCATCGAGGCGATCGGCGTTGTAGCCGAAGTATGCCGCCGCCCCAATGGGGAGGGCGGCAGCCCCGGCCAGCATCCCTTTCATGAAATCCCGCCGCGTCGGCTCAGCTTGCGCCAGTCCCCCGACGACCCGATGGAAATTCGCCTTGCCAATTTCCCGCTGCTCAGGAGTCACGTCGATGGCCATGAGTCTCTTTCCTTCCTTCCTGCCTCGGGCGAAAGTCGGAATCGCTTGGCGGCGCCGGCCGCGGCCAGACAGCGGTGCCACGCGACCCAGGCGGCCGACGCGGCCCCGCATCGGGCCGATCAGCCCACCGGCAACGGCTCGGCCGACGCTTGCTCGGCTCGGCGCGCGGCTGGCGACCGCCACCGGCTCGGAGCCAGAAATTGCAGCCAGGCATCCAAACCGAGCCAGCGACCCGACCGGGTCGTTGCCAGGGCCAGCAATGCCAGCATCTCGATCAGGTTCTTGTTGACGTACAAATAATGTCCCTCGGCCCGCAAGTTCTCCGGGACACCGGGGAACGGCGGCATCGCCAAGTAAAACAGCAGCAGAAAGCCTGCCCCCACCAGGCAGGCCGTACGCGTCAGCAATCCCAACAACAAACAGCAGCCGACCAGGAATATCCCCCAGCGGGTCACGAAATCCACCAACCCCAGCCGATCCAACTCCCACACACCCGGTTGGGCCGGCTCTGGGACCGGCCCCTTAGCCAGTTGCTCGGCGGTGAGTTTGATGGTCGCCAGCAGCTTTTTCATTTCCTCCGTCTGGGCGTTCAAATCGTGCCGCAGCTCGGCCCGCAGCCGATTTGCCTCCGCCTTCGCTTCCCGCAGCTTGGCATTGACGCTCGGGCCGAAGGTGGCCAATTCCCTGTCCTGAATCTGTAAGGCACGTTGCAGCTTGTCTCGGTATTCCTGGACCCGCTCCGGCACCGTCAGTTCCACCTCTACGGCGGGGGAGTTCGGTGCTTGCCGCTTCACCGTTTTTTTACCCGACAGCATCCAGCGCACGGCCTGATCCTTGGCTTGCTTCAACTTGGCGTCCGCCAAGGCGAGTTGGTCGGGGGTCAGTTGATAATGCTCCACAAACTGACGGAAATAATGCTGCCAGTCCCGCTCGAGCGCCGGCGGAAACCGCTGGGCATACGTCACCTTGGCCGGGTCTGCTCCCTCCGGCAGCGGCAAGGGCGTCAGCCGCTCGATCACCCCATCCCCGGCGAGCTGGCGAAACGCCTCGGCAAACGGGCCGGCGGCCTCCCGCAGGTAGCCTTCGCTGCTCCACGTTGGAGCATGCAACTTCTCGGCCCCCTCGATGAAGAAGTGCCAGCCGATGGCCAAGCGGAGCGCCACCAAGGCGATGCGGGTCAGGACATTCATGGATGATCGTGCGTTGGCACTGCGGATAGAACTCGGACACGAAATCAGGGGCACCAATCGTACTGGTCGGGTCTCAAGCCTACGGCCACGGGCCGAGCACCTTCCCCCTCGGGAAGAAGGATCGCCCCAATGCCCGGATGCTCGGCACAATAAGCCCGTGCCCCTTCGACGCCGAGGATGAAAAACGCCGTGGCCAAGGCATCCGCTTCGGCGGCCGTCGGCGCCACGACGCTGGCGCTGGCCAGCCCCCCGGCCGGCCAGCCGGTCCGCGGGTCGAGGACGTGGCCGAGCTTCATTCCCTGGTGTTCCAGGTGCTGGAAGGTGGCTGCCGAGGTGCCCAGACCTTGGTCTCGGAGCCAAACCACGGCCAATCGACGGCCAGCCTCCCACGGATGTTGCACGCCGACGGCCCAACCGCGACTGCTCGCCGGTGAGCTCCCCATAGCGTACACGCTGCTTTGCCCGCCATGCAACAGGGCCAGCGATAAATTCCCTTCGCGACGCAACACCTCCGCCATGCGATCAAGCGCGTAGCCCTTGCCGATGCTTCCCAGATTGATCGCCACTCCGGGACGGCGGATGGCAATCGTCCGCCGCTCCGGCTCGAGCACCACATGACCCATGCCCACCCGCGCCAACGCCTCACGCCGCTCGGCATCGGTCGGCACCCGGCCTTGACGGCGATGAAAGCCCCAGGCCACGACCAGCGCATGGGCCGTGATGTCAAAGGCACCCGCCGTGGCCCTCGTCAAGGCCGCGCAGCGCTCCAACAAGCCAAATAGCCGCTCTTCGACCACCACCGGTCTCGACGCCGCCAGTCGATTGATCCGGCTAATCTCGCTGGCTTCGTGATAAACCGTCAGCTGGTCTTCAAGGCGCTCCAACTCCCCGAAGGCTTTCTCGGCCAGCGATAGTGCTCCCGGCCAACCGAAGGGAAGGAAGACCTCGAACCAAGTGGCCATCGCCCGTCGGCCAAAGCGGTGCAAGGCGACCTCGCGGGGCGGTAGCGTCTCCGGTGACACCGGCGCCGGATCGACGGCGGCGGCCAGCTGCCCGGCAGTCTCAACCATCTGCTCAAGCGACAGCCAACGACGACGGTGCATGAGATCCGGACCGCTCAAAACTGAAAAAACAGCCCACGGCACCGTTGCCGTGGGCTGGGACATTCAGGTCGCGCGCGGGGGGCACTTATTCGTTGACCATGTCATGCAACAGCGGTTCCAAGTGTTTGGTGTTCCGCTCGACCGCCAGCACGATGGTGCGCTCTTCGACTCCGTCTGCCGACGCAGCCGTCGCGGGGATGATTTGTCGGCTGTCGGGAAGGCTGAATCGCATGGTGAACGTGCCGTCGGGTCGCAGCTTGACCGGCTCGCCTTGGAGCGTCACCCGGGCATCGGGCTCGGTAGCCCCGTAAACGATCAATTCGGCATCAAGCTGGAACCAGAATTTCCGCGGCTTCATGTGCCCCCAGGCCCCGGAACCGAAGCTGGTGACGGCCGGCGAGCCCATCGGCCGCCGAAGCCGCTCTTCGAACAGCTGCTTGAGTTCGAGACTGCTGGCCGTGGGATCAAAGCCGGCCGACATGGCGTAAATCCGGTCGGCAGTGCGGGCGTCAATGTCGGCCCAGTTTTCGTCGATGACGTCGCTGACGCCCGCCCGGGGCGTGGTCACCACATTGGAACGGGCCACCACATAAAACTTCCCCGAGCGCGAGAGATAGCCGATATCCACCCGATACGATCGCGGCGGGTTCTGCACCTCGATGTACCAATTGTTGCACCCGCCGTGGATTTCGATGTCGCGTACGATAGCTTCCGCGGTGTTCGTGGTGTCTTGGCTGCTGACGTCGAGCAACCGGAGGATCGGCTTGGCACCATGCCACTCCTGACCAAGAGCAGCTTCCGCCCGCTGGATCGCCTGACGCGTCACCTCCCAATATGCGTGCAGCCAGTACGGATCGCGGACCATCACAACAATACGGTCCTTGCCGTAACCGGCCGGCAAATGCTTGGGAAGTTTGGCCGAGAGGTCTTTCGTAGGAACCCCGACATCAAACTTGCTGCGTTCGACCTGTTCCTCGACCGAGGTCCCATTGCCGGTGTTGCGGGCCGCCCCTGTCTGCGGCTTCGGCCGAGGCCCTTTTTTCTTTCCCGGCTTGCCGGATAAAGCAGCAATCAACTCCTCCTTGCGCATCCCATGCCATCCGGGGATGTTCTGATCTCGGGCCATTTCGGCCAACACCTTCTTGGTGCAGGCCCGTAATTCATCGGTGGTCATGCGACACGACTCCGGCGGCGCCCGCCACGGGCGGGCACGGCATCACGTGGTTGACGTCTGCCTCCGTGCGTCGGATGGAAGTCTCCCAACGGATCCATGCCGGGAGGATACGATTCGATGCGGAATGCCTCGGCAACCCACCCTCAACCCGCCTAGCTCAAGACGCGCGGGCCAGGGGATGGGACCGGTTGGATGCGGAGGCGCCCAGGTTTGCCACACCGACACAGGATGTCGGGTAAATCCAGCAGGAGGGATCAGATAAGCGCAATCAAACCCGGGGTCGGGGGATGGAAGGCTCAGGGGGTCGAGGTACCGCTTGGCACCTGGGTGGAGATCAACGCTCACAGGGGAACCCACTTGCTCTTAGGGTTTCCACAGAGTCACGCCCCCCCTCGCCTCCCGCATGATAGCGAGAAGACATGCCACTGTCAACAAAAATTCGACAATCCAGCGATGGGGCGATGGCGGCCGAGGGGCGGCGCGGAGGACCTGGAGAAGGACTCCGCCCGATGAGCCGCAACATCATCGAGGCCGCCCGCGGCTCGGCCGACGCACGCCGCAACCTGGCCCGGCTCGGCCTGACCATCACCGACCTATCCGCCCTCTCGCCCGACCAGCAATTGGAGTTGATCGTCGAGCGGCTCGCTCAAATCCCGAATCCCGCCCACCGCGCCACGCTGGCGATGGAGATCTTCGGCAAGACGGGGGCCCACCTGATCTCGCTCCTCTTGACGGAGGCGCTAGGTATCTAGAAGTCGTGCCGCGAGGCGGACAGTCTGAGCTTGACCAGGAGCACCCAATGCATCCAAGCGAAGCGGGCTCCACAGCGACGGCGACCACGCCCCGCGCCAATCCGCTCGTCTGGGCGGGCGAGGCGACTATGGCGTGTTTGGGGTGGTCGCAATGTCGCTGTCTGCTTCTTCCTCAAAATCGGCAGCCCAATCCCAGGACACCCATGTGCTCAAACATGGTGCCGTAATGCACAGACCAGGCCGAGGTCGGCGGATGGATAGGATAGACCGTGGACCCGAACGTGTAATCGGTTGCACCAATCGCCAGGAACTTGTACTCCGTAAAGAGATACCAGGAATCGCCGAGGTCAAATCGCAGGCCAGCCCGGCAAGTGGCCGCGATGGCCCAGTCGGAAGCGTTGGGATCAGAGTTGAAGTGATTGATCCCCGGTTCAGGCGGCGAGAGCTGAAGAGACGTCACTCCGTGATTGGAAACTAACGCCGCCCCCACGCCGACGCCGACGTAAGGATGGATCCTGTAGGGGGTGTGGAGCGTCAGCAGCAGATTGGGCATGAGTACCGCTATATCCAGCGGAGCACGGTAATCGAACAGATGCTCTGGCAGGCGATCGGTGGGATTGTTGAGCAACCCGGCTTGCCGGGTGCCCAAGTAATAAGCTTCAAACTCGACGGCCGGTAGAATCCTCCAGTCGGAATCGCCAGCAACTGTGGGCTCGCCCCACTGGTAACCGAGATGAAGTCCCGCCATCACCCCAGCGCGGCTCTTCGCATCGCCGGATGCCCGGACAGCCAACGGAGGTGTGATAAAAGCTGTGCCGCTTTGCACGATTGGGTCATTAGCAGAAACCGCTCCGCCAACAAGAATCCCCGCATAAAAGCCACAATTGCGATTAGCGGCGCAACAGGCGTCGGGATTGACACAGCAGAAGACGCCAGAGGGAACGGCTTCCTTCGAAGTGCCGCCATCGTCTAGGGCCCAGGCCAACGGCGTCGGCAGCACGAGGCCGAGCAAGCTTATCACGGCGATTGTCCGTAGACCGAACTGACGAGCCTGACGTACTTTCATCCTGTCTCCTCCTTTTAAGGACTGTGAGGATGAGGATTCGGAATCTAAAGGTCCCGAGATTTTCCGGATCTCACGGCCTCAACACGCATAACATGCGTTGCTTTAACATCTTATCGACAACTGCGCAAATGAGGTTGAGTTATTCCGAGGACGGCAGACACCCGGCATGTGTTCGTTGACTCACAGAATTCCGAGCGTAAAATTTTTAGTTGGCCAATCCTGGCCCGACAGAGGCGCTGGAACGGTGTTGCCAAGGGAAGAATCCTAGTATGGCTCTCTCACCTTCGATGCGTAAGTGTGCCGTGAGCATTTGCTTCCTTCTGATAGCGGCACTCGCCGCTGCTTACTTTCTGTACCCGGCCGCTCCATCAAAAGCACCCAGAAGCCTCGAAGATCGACTTCAAGCTGTTCTGCCAGAGGCCGATCCGCTGCTTGTGCAAAGGATGGCCCAAAACTGGGGTTTTACCGCCCTCTCTGCGGCCGAGCGACATGGCGAGGATGGCCTGCATGTCTTGGAAGCATTTGAAGACGAGGCTGCTTACTGCCTGGAATGCAAGCCGGACGCATTCGCTGCCCTCGTGCGGGTTGTCCGGTTGGATCCCGTCCGGTTTCGGCTGGCAACTGGCCCTTGGAATCGGGCTGTCTTGGACTGGGCCCAGACGGGAAAACTGGGCCGGTTCCTTGCGCGCTTGGCCGCGCTGGCTCCCGACCGCCTGGCTATTGCGGAAAGCTGCCCCGCTAGCATGCCCCTCTTATGCACCGACAAGTCGCAGACGGCCGTGGCTATGATTGAAAAGTACGGAGATCGGGCCTGGCGCCTGTTCATGGCCATCAACTTTGCCGACCACCCACAGGACCTGAACCGTGTGGCCGCTACCGTTGCCAGGGAAGGCGACTTGATTCTTCGTCTTCACGAAGACTACGGCTTGCCCTATGCGCTGTTGCTCGTGGAACCGAGCACGGAAACGGGTTCACGACAGTTCCCGGAGATCACCAAGCATGCTCTTCGTACCTTGGACGACGAATTAACAGCTTTGGCATTAATTATCGTCAACTATGATGCGATTCAAGAGATGCTTGATTCGGGGAAACCGCTCCAAGAGATCGAAGAGGCAATCGACACGTTTGCCGCTCTTCCGCCGGTTCTCAAGGACCTTGCCCTTGATCATGCGAACACCTTGCGACTCCTCACCGAGAGTTGGCACGGAGAGAAGCTTGGAGCGGAAGTGCTGCGTCGTTGCGGGCCGGCTGCGGCGGACCTGATTTACAGTCGTTATGCGAGCGACAATTCTCTGAAAAGGCCGGCGTTGGTGGCGATGGCTCGTCTCGGGGAGCCTGCTTACCAAGTGTTCTATCGCTACCGCGACTACGGAAAGTTTCACGCTTTTCTGCGACGGTGCGAACCTGACCTGATGAATCCACGCGACAATCCGCCTGCCGTGGTTCATGCCATCCACAACATCTATCGCGAAGGGCAAGATAAACTCGACATCTATGTAAATGTCGCCAATCTGAAAGGTCAGGTGCTCGCAGAGGTTCGCGGTCCCGCCCCCGAGGACACCATTTGGGAGTGGATACCCGGTTACATAGCATACCGCACCGCAGCTAAGTGGGCTGATGGCCAGCACGTTACGGGCGGTGACTTGTTCTGGGCAACGGTCGACGCGGCATCGACGGCAACGATGGTTCACGGGGCGGTCGCAACGAGCATCCAAAGGACCGGGCATAGACTCAGCCAGGAAGGCGCTAAATTAGCAGTCAAACGAGGTCTGTCACAAGCAAGAAAAGAAATCGTCGAAAAGGCCCTAGAGAGTGCCCAGAAGCAAATTGCTGAGTCGGCGCAAAAGCTGGCGCTTGAATCTGCGAAGCGAGAGGGAGCGGACCTGACGCGATTCGGCACGAAGGCCACGGAGATCGCGACTCGGCGGCTCGAAGCGAGGACCGGAGGGCTAATGATGAAGTTGGCCGACCGGCGACAAGAGTATCTTGAGCTGGTCAGAAAGGGAGACGTCAATGGCAAAGCACAATTGGTCGAGGAAATTGGTATTGAAGGCGCTCGCGAATATGCATCTACTGTCGGATATGAGCCGCTTAACCGCTGGCCCCCGCGCCAAAGCATGGGATTCGACCTACCGCCCTACCGAGACGGCGAGCGGATCATCGTCATCGAGGCCAAGGGTGGCAGTGGCCCGATGAAAACCTATCGAGGCCATGAACAAGGGACGGTCGAATACATTGAGAAAGTTGCTGAATGGGTCTCGCGCAGCCCTGTTACCTCTCCCGAAGAGAAAAAGGTTGCGGATGAAGTCTTGAAGGCGGCACGAGATGGTCGACTTTATGTGGAAGTAGTGCGAACAGAACACGTACGAGGAACACCGGGATTAACTCGGGTGGAACGAGTCACCGGACCTCGGGGCAGAATTTTTCCTATGCCCGTGGACGATCCTCGGACAGGATTGTTACGAACGCCCGGAATGTCGCGTACCTGGATTGAATTTGCCAGAAAAATTGGTGGCGAATTTGACATATCGACGCGGATCAAACAAGCAGTAGGTATGGCCCAACGTCTCGGGATTGGCCTCTGGCGAATGAACACGGGGCCGCTTGCTCCACGTGAAGTCGTGCGCAAGGGACAGCGCACTCTTGTTCAGCCAAGTGCAGCTCCATCCTCGGGTCAGGTTGATAACTTTGCCATCGCCCTTATGGAAAGGGAAATGTAACCATGTCACTCGCCCGACTATTCTTCGTCTCGCTGGTAATCATCGCCTGTCCGAGCGGAGCGCCCGCGCAGGCATTGAAAATCGTAGAGAAGCTTGCGAGCAATGCTGCTCGCTCTGTTGGGAGACAACTTGGCAAAGGCACTGCCAGCATTGTCTTTACTGAATCGGATGAAGCGCTGAAGATTCTCGCGCGGCGAACCGCTTCCTTCCCTAGCGATGATGTTTTCATGACTCGGTTCAGTCGCTTGTCAGGCGTGGATGACACCTTGCGGGCTGAGTTTCGTGCCTTGAAGCCTGCAGAAAAGCGGCTGGTTGTCGAACTCGGTGAGGGAGTCCAGCTGGCGCTTCGGCGTTACCCCGACGATGGCCTCGCACTGATTCAAAAGCTTGACGCCGGCGGACTGGCCCAGGCCAGGACTTATGGTGATTTTGTAGTCGATGGCGCCCACTGGTTGCAGACCGATGACGTTGCGAAAGCTCTGGGGGCCGTGAAGCTCGGGCCGGAGGAGGCGACCGCTCTTTCGAGGACACTGGCGCTTAAGTCGCTTCCCAACACCTTGCAGCCTGAGCACCTTATCCCGCTATGGAAATCGGTAATTCGGAAAATGGGGAAAGGGGCGGGTGTCTTCTGGAAGACCTATATCGCGCCCCATAAGGCCAAGTGGTTGGTTGCCGGATTGTTAGCCACGTACCTTATCATGCCGGAAAAGTTTCATGATGCCATTGGGAACCTAACCGAGTATGCGCTACGACAACTCGCAGAACTGGGAATTGCCGCATCTTCGGGGGCAGTGCAAGGCACCGTGGGCGGTCTCGTCGACGCCATCAAGGCCCGTTATGCCGACGACCCGGCCACGACGACTCTGGTAACGGTTTTTGTCATCTTGATGTTGCTCCTCGCCGTACCGTGGGTACGCCGATGGATCTGTCTTGGCCTTCTCGGGGCGATCCGGAGGGGTTCTGATGTGTCGACCAAACAGGAATCAGAATTCCGTCGCCAGCACCCATTTCGTGAATAGAATCGCCATCCTAACAACGTGAACATGGTTCAACACTCCAACCCATAAGGGAGACGGCCATGAAGACTCCGTCCGGAAGTGTGCTAAAAACATCAGGTTTGCAGAACCGAATCCCTTTGTCAACAACGCTTGGAAAGGTGAGGCGACTCGGCATCCATGGAGCGAGAGGTACGGGAAAGACCTGTTTCTTGGCTTGCTTGTATGGCCATCGCGCCACCCAAAAGGCGGCGGTTACGTTCAACGATGATCATTCGATCGATCACTTGCAGCGTGCTTGGACGGTTCTCGAGCGGGGAGACGTACCGGACGCTACGGCTCTGACCTTGCCCACCGAACTGTCTCTTAGCCTTCAGGCAGACGGTTTGACTTGGCACATTCCAACGAGGGATTATGCCGGTGCCTTGGTCCAGCGGTCGGAGACCGGCGTTCCCGAACTCAAGAGGGAAGTGAAGGAATGGCTGGGGGCCTGCCACGCCATTCTTCTCTTCGTGAATTGCGATGCAGACGATGCGGCCCTGAGGGAACGGCACAATGAACTCGATCTCCTGATCACGGAATTGAAAAGGCTCAGCCCCGATGGCAACACGATTAGCCGTCCCTTGGCCTTTTTGTTGACAAAATGGGATATTCAAGGCGGTATTTCGGGCGACTTCGATGGTGAACGTCAGCGCGCCTTGGAGTATCTCCATTCACGACCCGCCTTGAAGCAGATAGGTGACAGCTTGCGCCTCTGCGGTGATCGTGTGGCAATCTTTCCTGTTTCCGCCTTCGGTGCCAACCGCAACAACACGCAACCGCCTGCAACGGGTCCGCGTCCTTTCGGGCTTCTCGAGCCGCTCGTGTGGATTGCCCATAAGAGCGACGAAATGCTTCTCGAGCGTGCCCGACGCGAGGCGCTCCAGCATGCGGGCCCTCAGTTGTGGTGGTGGCAACGTCACTATGGTCGGGCCGTTTCTTGCTTCCGAAATCTCGAGAGGGAGCAAGGCATCAATAAGGGACCGACCTACGAAAAAGCCCGGAGTGAGATGTCGCATTGGCGGAACAAACTTTACAGGCGTCGTGCCTGGCAGATCGGCTTGGTTGCTACCGTTGCCTGGATCGCTATTGCCGGTTCTCTTCTCTGGGAGGAGCGCAACTCGCGGGAGCGCGCGCTCGCCGCCCTGGATGACTCGTCGCTGCATCCTGACGACGTACATCAAGCCTGCAACCAGTATTTGACCAGTCTGAATCCCCTGACGCAGTGGTTTGGCTGGCGCGACGACATCGCCCGCCAACAGACAGAGTACCGCGAGCAGCGCGAGAAACGAGAATTGGAGGCACTAGAGGAATATCGCCGCACTAACCTGGCTGATGAGGCAGCGGACAAACGCTTCGAACGTTGTCGAGACTTTCTCCAACGATGGCCCAGCTCGAGGTACGCGCCGATTGTAAGAGGATGGCAGATCGATGACCAGGTCCGCGCTCAGGCGTATCAGGACTGCCTCCGGTTCGACGAACGTTATCGCCAACTCCTCGCGAAACTTCAAGGCATCGGGGACGATTTCGACCGGGCGATCGCAGAATGCAACATGTTCCTGGCTGAGTTCCCGGAAGTCCGGTTTCCGAACCGGCGAATTCAGCGGCAGGAGATCGAACAATGCCTTGCAGCATACGAAAATGCCAAGAGAGAAAAGGATTGGGCGGTTGTTGTCAGTTACGAACGACAAAATCCGAAAAATTTCGATGAAATAATTCGCCGGGCGCAGGAGTACGCGAACAAGCCCGGGGCAGCTTATCGGAACGAGGCGCTGCAAACGATTGAACGCACCCAGATTCGCTGGGACAGGGCAGAATACGAAAAAGTGTGCATGGCGACGCGAGAGGCCAAAGATTGTGATTCCATCCAAGCCGCGGAACACATTGCCCGCCGATACCTCAACGGGAGTCATCCCTTGAAGCGCTGCGAAGAGGACGTTAGACGTTGGCTAAAGTGGTGTGACGACCTGAAGGAAGAACGGGATTACTACATCGAGGTAAAAACAATTAGTATTCCCGATGGAAGTGATCTGGACGAGGTCTTCGTGACCGAGGAGCCCCGTGTGCACATCGATCTCAACGGGATAAGACACACAACCGCCTGGTATCGGGGGCAGACGCCGCAGATTGGGGAAAGGCTGGGCCCGTTCCGTCTAAAATGGGGCCAAGGAGGCGTACTGAAGGTGGAAGTCGAGGAATACGACATCACTGATTTTAACGACTGGGCCAGAGGCGAGGCAACGGATCAATGCTTCGTGTTATTGAAAGCCCACGGAGTCTTTACAACAGTGTGCTCGAATAACAAGGAGGTACTTGTCTACCTTGAATGCCCCGCCGTGGTCCCCCCGAGTCTTGAACCCTATCCGGACAAGTGAAGCCATGAAGCAGGTTGACAACGCTGGCGTGGTTGCCATTCATCGTTGGTTTGCCGATGGTGAGGGGTGGGCATATCATCCCTGGTTCCGAGAACGTCTCGATGCGCTGCTCGCTGCTGTTAAACCTGAGTTGGATCGGCGTAGTGATCTGCGGATGGATGACCGAGCAGACAGGGTGTTTGTTCAGGAAGCCATGGGTGGCTTTCTCTTAGGACAAATGGAGCATGATAGGAATTGTTCCGATCCCAAAGCTCGAGGGCGCGCCCCCACCATCCTGCGGGTTGTCTTCCTTTCCAACAAGCCCAATGAAGACGAGATTCAAGCCATCGTGCCCCACTTGATGGGCCTTTCCACCGACAGGGTCGGCCCCGATGAGGCTTTGAAGATTACCATACGTCAGAGGGTAGCGATTGGTCAGCCCATCGCTCGCCCTGAACGCGTCGAGCATCGAGTCACGAATCGGCATCGATGGTACCTTGTCGTCGCGGGCATGATTGTGGTGATCGCGAGTGTTGCTCTTGCGTGGCAGGCAATTGGCAGTGGGCCATCTCAAAATGATGAAGAGTTGCGCCAAGCAGCCCAAAAAATGGCTAAACTGGCCGAGAAATGGAGTCTCAACCTTTCACAGAAGAAGCCGGTTGAGAATAATGAAAGTACTCCATCCCCATCATGGCGATTTTGGCACAAGTTCATTGCATTTTGTGAGGACGACGGTAACGACAACATCAAAGCCGCTCATCGATTCTTGAAATCGCTGAGCCAGGAGCAGGTCGGAGCCGCTCTCCAGGGACACCATCCTGACGTGCACTTCCTGACACGCTTACCCGAGAAGGCTGCATTTCCGAGAAACAAGGATGAGGTGCAGAGAGCCCTGAAAGATCTTGTCGCAAAGCTTGGGCGGAAGAACAGTGGGAGCGAGTCGATCGCCAAGCTGCTGGGTGAGATTGAGGAGGAGATGGACTATTTGTCATGGTGGCAGAGGGATGGTAAGAGGTGCATTTATGCTTTATCAACCAGGCCGGATGCTAAGATTTCTGAGTATGCACGGAAGTTTGTGCAGATAAGGGACGTTGACCGGGCTAACGACGTTTGGCAGCGATCCACAGCTGAGGCCATGTTACGCCATTTGCGGAAATGGAGGGTGGAGGCAGTAGCTGAGGAAGATGTGAAGATAAGGCCGTGGTTGATCTATCACTGCTATTTCCAGCTATTATCGCAGGCCCATTTTGGACCGAACGATCTGCGTGAAGAGTCCTGGCAGGCAGAATTCGTGAAACGCTTGCCAGAAACGCCGTTGACTGAAGATGGCATATTCCGGAATGAAGAGGAAATGATTCAAAGCCTGCGAAGCTTGGCGGAGAGACTCGGCGCGGAGCCAAGTAGTGCGGTGTTAACTCTCTTGACGAATATCTCGTCAGAGATGAATTTTCCAATGTGGAAAAGCCAATTGATAAAGCGCATACGGAAACATGAGGGAAAGAACAAGAGGTTACTTGACTTCGTCGAAAGGTTCCGTACGGGTTAGGACGGGCACCGGCACTCATTTTAGGACTCGGGGGCCTCGTAGCGGAGGGGCGCAAGCGTGGGCATGGTCTTGTTTGGCATGGTTTGGCTGCGACTTGGAGAAGGGCGCATCACCGACTAAGGGCCGGACCTTGAATGTGTCGGCCATGTCGATGAGGGAGGCGAGATCGGGCTAGGAGGCCGCGGCTGGGGCGATGAATCGCTCCAACTCTTGGATGCTGGTGCTCGGGCTTTTGGACAGTTCCTCGGCCAGCGGCGGGACTCTTGGCGGTCCCGCCGCGGCCGTCGCCTACGGGCATCAGTGGCATTCCGCGAGCAGGGGGCCGGCCAAGTCGCTCAGGTAAAACAATCGCCCCGGCAGCGTCGGCATGAAGGAACTGGGAATCCAGGTAGTCGGCTCGTGGTGCAAGGTCATGCGCAACGACAAACCCTGCCACTGCATGCCGCGATTGAACATGCCGTCGGCACCGCCGATGATCCGGTCCGCCGCCAGGAAGAGGGCCGGGCCGATGGTGTTGGCAAACGCCGGCACCAGGGTCGTCCGGCTGCGGAAGCTGGTGAGGGCGTTTTGCTCAATCGTCAGCGGATGGAGCCGAGCGCCCAACCGGTGGGTCTGGGCCCGCCACTCGGCCTCGGACGCGAATTCCGCCGCAAAGTGAGGCTCCCAGAAGGCGATGTGACAGACCCGACCGATGCCGAAGACCGTGACCAGCTTGCCGCCTTGCTTCCGCAGGTCGGCAATCTGAGCGGCATAGGTCGGTAACTCGCTGGGCAAGGCGAAGTGCCGTTGCTTGGGCGGCACCGTCAGCGAACCGAGCGGCCCGTACAAGGCGTGCTCCATCGCATACTGGAAGGCGCCGGGGTTGTCCGGAGGCAGGGTCTTTCCCTGGGCGTCCGACCATTCGTCCATGTTGAATCCGTGGACGTGATCGCAGGGGACGCCCCATTCCTTGAGGAAAAAGACGGTCCAGCGATACATGCCCATCGGCCCGACCGGCAGGATGAGGATCAGTGGCCGAGATGCCTGGCGGGCCAGGAGGATTTCCCGGGCGATTTCGTGGCCCATGTACGTGTCGAAGTCCTCGTAGGAGGCACAGGCGACCGGCTCGAATTGGGGATGCCACCAGGGCTCGCGGCGGCTCACCTGCTCGGGCGGCAGGTCCGCCAGCTGATCGATCTTGGCCAAGTCCCAACCCCGCGGCAGAAAGCCTTCCATCATCGAGCCAGCGAGAGTGGTTAGCAGGTTCATGGCTGATCCTCCTCGGTGACGTCGTGGGTCGTTCGTCCCGACAAGCTAACGCCCAAGCCCCGTGTCGGCAACCAGCAATCTGCCGACATGCCTTGGTTTCGGGGGCCGATTCCGGTACAACATCGACACGCCCGAGGACCCGACAGTGCTGATTTGTAACGGAGGGAATGTCGTGATGCTGTGCCGTCGGTTGCTTGCCCTGTGCGTGGTGTGGGGGTTGATTGCCGTCGCCCTGCCGGCCCGGTCTCAGGACAAGGACAAGGCCGAACTGAAGTGGAAGTTCGAGAAAGACAAAGTGTTCTGGCAGGAGATGACCACCGAGACCAACCAGAACATGAAGATCTCGGGCATGGAGATCGGGCAGAAGCAGAAGCAAACGTTCATCTTCTCCTGGTCACCGGTCGAGCAGGACGCCGACAAGAACTGGGTCCTGAAGCAGAAGATCGAAGCGGTGAAGATGGACATCGACATCGGCGGCAACAAGATCACCTATGATTCCACGTCCCCGACACCGAGCAACAATCCGCTGGGCGACTTTTTCAAGGTGATGGTCGGGGCGGAATTCACGCTCACCGTCAGCCCGGAGATGAAGATTACCAAGATCGACGGACGGGAAAAGTTCCTCGACTCGTTGACCAAGGCCAATCCGCAGATGAAGACCTTGCTCGACGCCATCTTGAGCGACAAGGCGATGGAACAGATGGCCGATCCGCTCTTCGCCGCGGTGCCCCACAAGGAAGTGACCAAGGGGGAGACGTGGAAGCGGGACGGCAAGCTGAACCTGGGGCCGATCGGCTCGTACGAAACGTCGCATGAGTACACATACGAGGGGCCGGAGAAGGGCTTGCACAAGATCAAGGTGGCGGTGAAGCTGAAGTATACGGCCCCTACGGAACAGGCCGCGAGTGGGTTGCCGTTCCGCATCAAGAGCGCCGACTTGCAGAGCAAGGAAGCCGGCGGCCTCATCCTGTTTGACCGACAAAAAGGTCGCGTCGAAAGCGGCGAGATCGGCATGACGCTCGAAGGCAAGCTGACCATCGAGATCGCGGGGATGTCCAACGACGTCGAACTCAAGCAAACGCAGAAGACGACGTTCAAGATCACCGACAAGGATCCCATAGGCAAGAAATAAGTTCGGCCGCCTGCCAAGCTCAACGGTGGCCCTCCCGCCCGGTGGGAGGGCCACCGGTTGCGCGCCGTCTTCCCACCGATTGGGCTGCGGCCGTGCACGGGGACCGGAATTTCGCCAACGGACGCTTCATCACGTCGCCGAACTCGCCCCAAGGCCGCGAACCATTGACCCTGCTCGCCCATTGGGCCACAATTCACGGAGCATCCATTTCGTCCAGTCTCGGAGGAAGTCATGGCCAGCGCAACGACAACCAAGCCGAAGACGATCAAACCGCCCAAGGTCAAGGACCAGAAGTTGTTCATCGGCGGAAAATGGCGGGACGCGGTTTCGGGCAAGACATTCCCGACGATCAATCCCGCCACCGGTGAGGTCATCTGCCAGGTGGCCGAAGGCGACAAGGCGGATGTCGATCTTGCGGTCAAGGCAGCGCGGAAAGCATTTGAATCGGGGCCGTGGCCGAAGATGAGCGCCGCGGAGCGTGGCCGATTGTTGCACAAATTGGCCGACCTGATCGAAGAGAACCTCAAGGAACTGGCCGCCTTGGAATCGCTGGATAACGGCAAGCCGATCCGCGATTCCTTGAACGTCGATTTGCCGCTGACGATCAAGTGTTACCGCTATTACGCCGGCTGGGCCGACAAGATTCACGGCAAGACGATCCCCGTCGAGGGGCCGTACTTTTGCTACACGCGGCATGAGCCGATCGGGGTGGTGGGGCAGATCATTCCATGGAACTTCCCGTTGCTGATGCAGGCGTGGAAGTGGGGGCCGGCGTTGGCGACGGGATGCACCGTCGTGTTGAAGCCGGCGGAGCAGACGCCGCTGACGGCTTTGCGGGTGGCGGAGCTGGCTCAGGAAGCCGGATTTCCCGACGGGGTCATCAACGTGGTGCCAGGCTATGGGCCCACTGCGGGGGCAGCCATCAGCGAACACATGGACGTAGACAAAGTGGCCTTCACCGGCGAGACGACCACGGGACAGATCATCATGCAGGCTGCCGCCCGGAGCAACCTTAAGCGCGTCAGCCTGGAGCTTGGGGGCAAAAGCCCTAATGTCGTCTTCGCCGACGCCGACCTCGACGCCGCCATTGAAGGGGCCTACTTCGGCCTCTTCTTCAACCAGGGGCAATGCTGCTGCGCCGGAAGTCGGCTTTTCGTCGAGGAAGCGATCCACGACCAGTTCGTGGACAAAATGCTGAAGAAGGCCAAGTCGCGCAAGGTCGGCAACCCCTTCGACCTGACCACGGAGCAAGGCCCGCAAGTCTCCCAGGAGCAGATGGACCGCATCCTGGGCTACATCGACGCCGGCAAGAAAGAAGGGGCAGAACTGCTGTGCGGCGGCAACCGCCTCGGGACCAAAGGCTATTTCATCGAGCCGACGGTCTTCGACAACGTCAGCGACAGCATGAAGATTGCCCGGGAAGAGATCTTCGGGCCGGTCATGAGCATCCTCCGGTTCAAGGACATCGACGAGGTGATCCAGCGAGGAAACCAGACGCATTACGGCCTGGCGGCCGCCGTCTGGACCCGCGACATCACCAAGGCCCACCGCATCGCGAACTCGTACCGGGCAGGCACGGTCTGGGTCAACTGTTACGACGTATTCGACGCCGCGGCCCCGTTCGGCGGCTTTAAAATGAGCGGCTTCGGCCGGGAACTCGGCGAATACGCCCTGGAGTTGTACACCGAAGTCAAGACGGTCTACGTCCGTCTGAGCTGAGGGGATGGCGGGCGTCAGTCGAGTTTCGGCAAGGATTCCAGTTGCCGGCGGGTACCGGGGGTGAGGGGGTAAATGCGGGGCGGCCCCCCCTGGCCGCGGAGGTCAATCCCCAATGCGGGCGTGGCGGCCACCAGGTAGCCGCCACGCCCGTCCGGCACCAGCGGCAAGATGTACGCTCCCGGGCCTTGCCAACCCTCGGCCTCGGGCAGGTTGGCAATGCGCAGCGCGGGCCCGACCCCGGGCGCTTTGCCGCCTTGGCTGCGAACCACCTCTCGTATCTGCACCGTCGCCTCGGGTCGGCCTGCCGCCTCGCTGACATCCGCGATCACGTCCAGCCGCGAGAGGAGAAACTGGGGCCGCGAGAGGATGATCGGCCGATGGAATGGCCGCCAAGTGTAGGTGCTCACCACCAGATAAGCCAGGTAGGCAATCCAGGCGGCGAATGAACCGGCAGCGAGCAGCAGGTTGCGAACCGCCCCCGGCGGGGACGGTTCGCCGGGGCCATGCGGCGCGGAGCTCATCGTCGCTTACTCCGCCTCTTGCAGGTCGATGCGGAAGTTGTGCACCAGTGCCTCGTCGAGGTCGTAGACGTTGTGGAAGTCCTCGCGGCGGTCGTTTTCCGTCTTGCTGAGCAACCGGGATTCCACCAGGTTGAAGACGATTTCCCCGAAGTCGTCGGTTCGGTCGATGCCCCACATGTGAAACACCGTTCGAGCCATCAGCCCAAACTCCCGCAGGGCCAAGTCGCGGATCCCCTCGCACAGCTCGCGGCCGGTGACGTGGTACTGGGCCGCCTCTTCCCCCTCGACGTGGCCGTGGGGCACCCGGTTGAGCAGTTTTTGGGTGTGGGCGAGGGCGGCGAAGATGAACTCGTATGCCTCATAGGCATACCGCGAGTCGCGGCGGACAATGTCCGCCAGTCCGGGATGGTGCATCGTCATGACACTACGTTTGCGGCCGGTGTCGGCCGGCGAAGGCCCGGTCAAGACCCCAAGCGGGTCAGCACTTCGTCCGCGGCAATGACCACGCGCCGGCCGTCCTCAAACTCCACCAACAGCCTTCGGGCCAGGATTTCCTGCGCCAGCACCTTGCCCTTGCCTTTGGCCGTCAGGATTCGGGAGCCTGACGGCGGCAGGGAACGCTGGAACTCCTCGTAGACTTCATGTTCAAAGCGGAGGCAGCACTTGAGCCGGCCGCAGCGCCCCGAAATTTTGGACGGGTCGAGGGTCGATTTCTGGAGCTTGGCCATGCGCATCGTCACGGGCGGCATGACGGACATGTGCGTGTTGCAGCAGACCGGCTTGCCGCAGTCGCCGTAATCCGCCAGGAGCTTGGCCTCGTCGCGGACACCGATCTGCCGCATTTCGATGCGCGTCTGGAACTCACGGGCCAAGTCTTTGACCAGCTCCCGGAAATCGACGCGCTTCTCGGCCAGAAAATAAAAGATGATCCGCTCGCCGCCGAACAGGTGCTCGACATCGACCAGTTCCATCGGAAGCTGGCGCTGGGCGACGAACCGGCGGCAGACCTCCAAGGCTCGGGTCTCGCCGGCCCGCAGCGATTCCTGCCGCTGGCGGTCGGTCTCCGTCACCAGACGGACGATCTGGCCGCGGGTCGGTTCGGCGAGCAACTCCACCGCCCGGGGCGTCGCTTCGCACAGGACCTCACCAAGCTCGTGGCCGCGATCGGTGCGAACCACCACGGCCGCTCCCCGGGCATAAGGCACCTCCGCCTGGAACTCGCCAAGGAAGCGCATCGCACCGTGGCGGACGATATACTGGGACGCCATCAGCGTGGTCTCAAGCGCTGCTCGCCCCCTCTCGGGGAGAGAACGTGTCTGCCCATTGTAAAGGTTCGACACCGGAAGGGAAGACCAGTCGTGGAGGTATCCGTTCCATGCATGTCCGCAGCTACCGGCCCGGTGACGAAGACCTCCTTCGGGCCATGACCGTCGAGGCGTTCGCCGGCACCAGCATCGACGAAAACATTGAACGACGATTCGGACTCATCCACGGCCACGACTGGCGCTGGCGCAAGGCCCGACAATTCGACGCCGACCTGGCCGCCAATCCCGCAGGGCTTTTTGTGGCGGTGGAAGTCGTTGACGGCCGCGAACAACTCGTCGGCTACGTCAGCACCCGTGTCGATCCCGAGGCTGGCATCGGCCACATCCCGCATCTGGTCGTGGCCGCGGGCCACCGGGGCCGAGGGATCGGCAAACGACTCATCGCGCATGCCCTGGACTATTTCCGCAGGCAGGGATTGACGCATGCCCAGATCGAAACCCTGGAGCAGAATCCGATCGGCCCGAGGTTGTTCCCGGCGTGCGGCTTCGTGGAGGTGGCGCGGAAAATCTATTATGCCCGGGCCTTGGACCATTAGCTCCTGTTACCCTACAGCGCAAGCCAACGAACAGACCCCGTTTCCTGTTAGAGAGATTCGCCTTCATCGACCGACCAAGTTTCGGGTATCCTGACAGGCGATTCAGGGCCGACTCGACCGCGGCGAGTCGGCCGATCCTGGGCACGCCAAGCGTGAACGGAACGATGATTGCGCCTGCTTCCGCTGCTGATGAGGACATTGCCCTGGTCACCAACCCCTGGCCGGCGCTGCTGCTGGGGTTATCGGCCGGTGCCGTGGCGTTCGTTTTGGGGGCGGTGGTGGGGGCATGGTACTTGCCGAAGGTCGGTCTGTTTCTGCTGGCGTTGGTGTCGGCCGGGGTGGGGGTGTGGATTCGCCCGCGGGCGCCGGAGATCTTGGCCGTGGCGGCGCTGACCGCCCTGCTGGTCTATTGGGCGATGGATTTTGAGACCTCGCGGCCCGAGACGGCGCTGCTATGGGACTCGGCGCAACTGGTGGTGGGAGTGATGGCCGCGGTAGCTGCCGTCGCCTGCCTGCTGGTGTTGGTGCCCCGCGCGGCCGCTCGCGCCGTCGTCAGCGTCCTGGTGTTGCTCCATTTCGGTGGCATCCTGACGGCCGTCTTTTCCGTCCCCACGCCCGGAGGGGACCCGCCCGCGGCTTGGCTGCCCAACGAATTGTGGCTTCGGTTTTATCGCCCGTATCTTCAGTTCGTCTACCTCAACAATGCCTACCACTTCTATTCACCCGAGCCAGGCCCCGCGACGCTGCTTTGGGCGCGGGTGGAATATACCGACGGCAGCTCCCGATGGATCAAAGTCCCCAGTCCCGCCGACCTCGACAAGGATCCACTGGGCCAGCAATACTATCGGCGGCTGGCGCTCACCGAAACGCTGAACAGCACTTATCCGACGCCGGTCGTTCCCGACGCCATCCGCCATCAGCGTGTCACCGCGGGGCAGCAGTTTCCGCGGGGGCCGATCCCGCTGCACCCGTACTTCTCCGATACTATCCAATACAAAGTCCCCACCGAGATCGCTCGCCGAACGATCGCCAGCTACGCCCGCCACATCGCCCGCCATTCGCCCCATCCCCACGACCCCGAGTTGCCGGTGGTCGGCGTCAAGATGTACCGCGTCGTTCACAACATGATGCGGCCGGCAGAGTTCCTCCGGCCGGACGTAGACCCGTTGGCGAAGTTCCTCTTTGTCCCCTATTACCTGGGGGAATTTGACGCCGACGGCAACCTTAAGGACCCGAACGACCCTCTCTTGTATTGGATGATTCCCATCGTGCCCCGCTATTCGCTTCCGCCCACGGAATTGCGGCCTTTTCAAGTCCAGGTCCTTCCTGACCCGCGCAAGGCCCCCATCGTCGGGGCGGATGACTATTTGACGCGGCATGCCGGCAGCTCGCCTTGGGAGGGGGACCGATGACCCACGATCCGACGGAGCGTCCGGTCAATCCCGAAAAGGAGGCCGTCGCGGGAGGCGAAGGGGGAGACACGGCGGCCAATGGCCGCGGCTTTCGCCAACGGCTCCGCGAGGTGGTGCAAGCCTGGAACCGCTTCTGGTTCACGCCCGCCGACCCAACGCCGCTGGGGCTGATCCGCATCTGCACTGGCTTGCTCGTCCTCTACATCCACTGGGCGTACGGGACCGACCTCTACGAGCTGATGGGCCCGGAGGCCTGGCTGGACCTGCCCACCATGAACCTCTTCCGGACGGAATTTCCCTACATGAAGCAGCCGTCCAGTTGGGAGGAGGAACCTCTGCCGGAGCCGACCGATCCGGCGGAGCGAAAAGAGCTGGAGGAGTTTCGCGCCCGCTGGAACCGCGACAAGCGGCAAGCGATTGCCCTGGGCCAGACCGCCTGGTCGATCTGGTTCCACGTCACTGATCCAGGTTGGATGCTCGCGGTGCACCGCGCTTTTCTGGGCATCATGGTGCTGTACACGCTGGGGGTCGCCACACGGATTACGTCGGTGCTGACCTGGCTGGCGGCGCTCAGCTACATCAATCGGGGCCAGACATCGCTGTTCGGCGTCGATACCATGATGAACATTGCCCTGATTTACACCATGATCGGCCCGAGCGGGGCAGCGCTGTCGGTGGATCGGCTCATTGGCCGTTGGTGGCAAACCTACCGGGCCTTGCGACGACACGAGCCGCCGCCGGTGCTGCGGCCGCAACCGCTGGTGTCGGCGAACTTCGCCATTCGGCTGATGCAGGTGCACTTCTGCATCATCTACTTCGCCGCCGGAATTTCCAAACTTCTGGGCAACAGCTGGTGGACCGGCACCGCCTTGTGGTGGACCCTGGCAAACTACGAATTCGCCCCCCTCCGCTATCCGTTCTACGAAGAAGCCCTCCGCTGGCTTTGCCGCCACCGCTGGCTGTGGGAAATCACCATGACCGGCGGGGTGCTGTACACGCTCGTGCTGGAGATCGGCTTTCCCTTCCTCGTCTGGACCCGGCTGCGGGGCCTGATGGTCGCCGCCGCCGTCCTCTTCCACACCGGCATCGCGGTCCTGATGGGGCTGAAGATGTTCGGCATTGCCATGCTCGTCCTGCTGATGTCGTTCGCCTCGCCCCAAACCGTCCGTCAATTCGTCCGCACCCTCGGGCGAGCCGTGCCGGTTCGCGAGTGGGAGTATAGCGCCACGGATCGACGGCAGCTGCTGCTCGCCAGCCTGGTCCATGCCTGCGATGTGAGCGAGCGGATTCGGCTGCGCGAGCGCTCCGCCCGCCCCTGAGGCCGGCGGACGTGCCCGCCGCCGGCCGCCACCGGCATGGCAGGCCGTCCCCGGGGGCCTTATACTTCCTCCGTCGGTTCCGCCCGTGTCGGCCCCGCCCGTGTCTTCCGGGGACGAATCGTGACGCGACACCACCTCTGGACGGCCGCCAAGTACGCAGTCGGCCTGGGTCTGTTGTCCTGGGTCGTGGCCAAGAATTGGCACGGCCTGGAGGAAGCCTTCCAACGACCCATCCATTGGGGCCCTTTTGCCCTGGCCCTGACGCTGTTCAGCCTGGCCGTGGCGCTCACCTTCGTCCGCTGGTTCGTCCTCGTGCGCGCCCAGGAATTGCCCTTTACCGTGGGCCAGGCGATCCGGCTCGGCTGGGTGGGACTGTTTTGGAGCACCTTCCTCCCCGGCTCGATCGGCGGCGACATCTTTAAGGCCGTCTTCCTTGCCCGGGAACAGAGCCGGCGAACCGTGGCCGTGGCCACCGTCCTGTTCGATCGCATCATCGGGTTGTGGGGATTGTTCTGGCTGGTGGGGCTGCTGGGAGCGCTGTTCTGGCTGATCGGCGACCCCGCGGTGCTGGCCAGCGCGAACCTTCGCTGGGTCGTCGGCACCGCCCTGACGGTCGTCGCTGGTTCGCTTGCCGCTTGGACCGGGCTCGGCCTCCTCCCCGATCGGCGAGCCAACCGCCTGGCTCATCGGCTGTCACTGCTGCCGAAGGTCGGCCCAAGCCTCGCCGAGGCCTGGCGCGCTGCCTGGATGTACCGCCGCAAAGGTCGCCAGGTCTTCCTGGCCCTCGGCCTGTCGCTGGTGGCCCAGGTCGGCTTCGTGTGCACGTTCTACCTCTCCGCCCGCACCCTGCTGGAGCCGGATGTGGTTCCCTCCCTCCGCGAGCATTTCCTGGTGGTGCCCATCGGCATGGTGGTCCAGGCTTTGTCGCCGACGCCGGGTGGCGTCGGCATTGGCGAGTTGAGCTTCGGGGGCTTGTACTTGCTGCTCGGTCGCGAGGCCAAGCTGGGCGAGATCGGTTCGCTGGTGCAGCGGGTGATCACCTGGGTGGTGGGGCTGGTTGGTTATATGGTCTATCTCCAGGCGAAACCTGCGTGGACGTCGGCCGACGCCAAGCTCGACATGCCGGTGATGGCCGACGAGGCATCCTGAGGCGGCGGCCGGCGGGGCGGCGGCCCCGACCGCCGCCCCGGTCTTTCCCCTCACGCCGACGCCAGGGTTTGTACCAGCACCTGGCGCGACCGCGGCCCGTCGAACTCGCAGAAAAAAATCCCCTGCCACTGCCCCAGCACCAACTCCGCGCCTTCGACAATCACCAGCACGCTGGCACCCAGCAGGCTCGCCTTCACGTGGGCATCGCTGTTCCCCTCGGCATGCCGCTCGTCGGGGTGCCGATGCGGCACCAGACGAGCTAGGCAGGTCAGCACATCGTGGGCCACGTCCGGGTCCGCGTGTTCGTTGATGGTGACGGCTGCCGTCGTGTGGGGGCAATACACCAGGCACAGGCCACGCTTCAGCCCGGCGCGGCGAACCACCTCCGCTACCCGCGGAGTGATGTCGATCCATTCGTTCCGTCGGTGGGTCTGCACGGTCAAGGTGTGCATGGTTTCTCCCTTGTCTTGCGGCCTCAATTGGTCCTTGGTGTAATGATGACCAATCGCCCGCCCTTTGGCACGAGGAGATGGTCATGCCACGGATGGGAATCGCTCCGGCGGTTGTGGGACTGCTCGGGCTGACGTGCGCGCTCCACGCCCAGGACGACCCGGGGCGCCTGCTCGCGGAGGCGATCCGGGCGATTGGGGTTCAAGGGCGGCTCGACCAACTCGCTGCGGAGCAGCTGCGCACCCGCGGTGTCCTCCACACGGCACGGGGCGATGTCCCTTTTGTGGGTGAGTCGATCGTCCAACTTCCGAACCAGTTTCGGACCGTGATGCAACTGGAGCAGGCAGGGCGGAAAAACCTGGTCGTCCATGTCGTGGATGGCAACAAGGGCTGGATGAGCGTCGATGGCCGAACTGTCCCGCTCGAAGGTCCCCTCCTGGCCGAGGCCCTGGAGACGATGTACGCCCACCGCGTCCACCGGCTCCTGCCCCTCGTCCGGGAACGCGGTTTTCAGTTCAGCATGCTCGGTGCCGATCGGATCGGAGAGCAGCCGGTGATCGGGCTTCGCGTGGCTTCCGCCGGCCACCGCGACATCGAACTGTACTTCGACGCCACTAGTCGGCTGCTGGTGAAGTCGCAGCGCCGAGTCTACAGCGCGGCCTTGGGCCGGGAAGTGGCGCAGGAGGAGTTCTACGGCCAATACAAGGACGTGGGTGGGCTTCGTCGGCCCACCCAGGTCTCCATCCGCCACGACGGCCAACCGTTCATGGACGTGGAGATGCTCGACATCAAGCTCACCGGGCGATTGCCCGACAAAGTCTTCGGCAAGCCGTGACCAACGGCTGGGCTCTGGGGAGGCGACGTCAGGAACAGTGGAATGGCTCGGGATAGCGTTCGCGTCGAGCCGGAAGAATCGGGACAAACGCTCGCCGCTCTGCTGCGCCTCCACTTACCCGTGGCCGGCGCCGAGCTGCGCCGGCTAGCGGAGCAAGGGTGGATTGAGGTGGACGGACAAGCCTGCCGCGACCTGGGGCGGCGGGTGCATGCTGGTCAGCGGGTGTCGTGGCCGCGGGTCGGACGGCGTCGCGCCGAGGTTTCCTGCGTCCGCCCACTGCTGGATGCGTCGGCCATCCGGTATCTCGACGACGCCATCGTGGTGGTGGCCAAGCCGCCGGGGCTGACGACCATGCGCCATCCGCACGAAGCGGCGGAGTTCGGCGCGCGTGCCCGACGGTTTCTGCCCCGCACGCTGGCCGAACTCTTGCCGCCGCTAATCGCCCGCCGCCGCCCCGGCCCCGGCCCGAGGCTGCGGGCCGTGCACCGTCTCGACAAGGACACCAGTGGACTGGTCGTCTTTGCCCGAACGCCAGCGGCTGAGCGCCACCTGGGCCAGCAATTCCGCGCCCACACCATCGAACGCCGCTACTGGGCGATTGTCCGGGGCCAAGCTTGCGATGCCCGGCTGGAATCGTGGCTGGTGCGCGACCGCGGCGACGGCCGACGCGGCAGCGCCCCGCAGCCCGGCCACGGGCAGCGGGCGATCACCCACGTCAAAGTCCTGGAACGCCTCGGAAATTTCACCCTCGTCGAATGCCGACTGGAGACCGGCCGGACGCACCAGGTCCGCATACACCTCGGTGAAGCCGGCACGCCCATCTGCGGTGAACGGATTTATGATCGCCCGGTGCACGGAGCGCCGCTTGCGGATCCCAGCCACTTCCCGCGCGTCGCCCTGCACGCCGTCCGCCTCGGCCTGGTCCATCCCGTGACCGGCAAGTTCCTGGTCTGGGAAGCCCCCTTGCCCGACGATATGAAACAGCTGCTGGACAGCCTCCGCCGCCGATCCAGTTGACTTTCCTTCGCCTCGACGCGTGCCTCGATCCGGGCTGGTAAACCCGTCCCCCTTTGTCGCTTGGCCGCGGGGGACGTCTGGATTCAGCACGCCACCCAGGCGTCCTCCGCAGCATACCAAGCCGACCGGGGTAAGCCCCGGTCGGCGCCGCACGGTTGCGGCCAGGCGCGAAGCCTGGACAAGCTGGGGAGCGTGTCCTTCGATCTCGGCTGACGTGGTTACTTTCCGCCCAGGCAGTAAACCACGCCTTTTTCCGTGCCGATGACGAGGGCATTGTGGACCACGGCGGGCGACGCAGAGATGGGGCCGCCCAGGTCGAGCTTTTGTCGCAGCGTCCCTTGGGCCAGGTCAAGGACATACAGATGCCCGTCGAGCGACCCCACCACGACGCGGTTGCCGACCACGACGGGTGAGCTGTCCACACGCCCTTCGGTGGCGAAGGTCCAAACCTCTCGGCCCGTGCGGCGGTCGAGGGCGTGAACCCGTTTGTCACGGCTGCCGACGACGACCAGCGAGTCGGTCACGGCGGCGGAGGCGTAAAACGGTTGCTGCCGCCGAGCAGCCTCGTATTTCCACACAACCTCGGGCTTCTTCCAATGGATGGCCAAGACCTGGTTGCTCATGGTGCCCACGTACAGATGGTCGCCCAGGACAGCAGCCGTGGCCCCGGCCTGGCCTTCAAGATCGACCGACGCCAGCTGGCGGCCGGTCTTCAGGTCGAGGATGTGCAGCACGCTATCGCAGCCAGCGACGAAGGTGCGGTCACCGACGATCGCCGGCGAGCCGTTGACCGGGCCATCGATGCGGAACTTCCAGACGAGCTTACCGTCGCGGTCGAGGCAGTAGAGGTGTTCGTCGAAGGAGCCGAACAGAACCCGGTCGCCGGCGAAATTGGCGCCGGAGACGATCTCGGCGTTGGTGGCAAACGTCCACCGCTTGTGTCCGGAGCGGGCGTCGATGGAGTGGAAGACGCCGTCGCCGTCGCCGACGTAAACGACCCCATCACGGACGCCGGGAGCGGCCTTGAACGGCGCGCCCTGGTACTTCCAGCGCACTTGGCCGGTGGCCAAATCGAAGGCGTAGACATGGCCGTCCTGCGAGGGAACATAAGCCACGCCGTCGGCGATGGCCGCCGCGCCTTCGATGGCGTCGGCGGTATTAGCTCGCCAGCGGACGGTGAGCGTCTCGGGGAGGGATGCCTCGGTGACACCCGATTGGAGGGGATTGCCGCGGAAGACCGGCCATTGGTTGGGGCCGGTCGCCGCCTGATCGGCGAGCAGCAATCCGACCAACAACGATGCCACGATGCTGAAAAGGGAGGAGAGAATCAGGCGGCGCTGCATGGTGACGCTCCTCACAAAGCTGCCTGATAGAGCTGGAGCAACTCTTTCTCTGTCACCGGCCGAGGATTGAAACGTGCCGTCCACTGCCCGGCCGCCTCCTCGGCCAACAGCGGTAGGATGGTCTCGCTGACGCCGCACTCCGACAAGGTCGTCGGCAGGCCGGCGAGTGTCAGGAGTTCGGTGATCCGTTGGGCGAGGGTCTCGGCGGAGATGGTCAGGTCGCCGTTGGACAGGCCGGTTTCGTGGGATAGCTCGGCGTACAGTTCGGCCACCGCCGGGGCGTTGAAGCGGATGACGTGCGGCAGAAGGATACCGACGGCGATACCGTGCGTCAGGCCATAATGGGCGGTCAGCGGGTTGGCGCAGGCATGGGCGGCGCCGAGCATGGAATTTTCGATGGCCGAGCCGGCGAGGTTGGCCCCCAGCTGCATGGCGCCGCGGGCCTCCAGGTCGTTCGGATCGCGAAGCACCGTCTCGAAGGTCGGCTCCAGCATGCCCCAGGCAGCGCGAGCCAGCATCTGCGACATCGGGTTCCTCCGTGAACAGACAAACGACTCAACGGCGTGGGCGATGGCGTCGATGCCGGTGACGGCTGTGACTCGCGGCGGCTGTGTCACCGTGACCTCCGGGTCGAGGATGGCGACGCGAAACGCCGCCTTGCGGTCGCCGCAGGCCATTTTCATGTGGCTCTTTTCGTCAGCGATCAGGGCATACGATTGGGCCTCGCTGCCGGTCCCGGCCGTGGTCGGCACCGTGATCGACGGCAGCATCGGTTTCGTCGCTTTGCCGAAGCCTTTGTAATCAGCCATCTGACCGCCGTTGGTCAGGAGGAAGTTGGCTCCCTTGGCGCAGTCCATGGCGCTGCCGCCGCCGATGGCCACGATGAAATCGACGTGGTGCTTTTGCGCGAAACTCTGACAAGCGGCGACGTGGCGGGTGGTCGGGTTCTCCTCGACATCATCGAACACGAAGACGGCCATGCCGGCGTCGAGCAGATAGTCCCTGGCGCGCTGGGGGTGGCCGGCTGATTCCAACCCCGGGTCGGTGACGAGCAGGACGCGCCGGCCGCCCAGCTCGCGGGGGCGGGCGCCCCCCCGGGGGCGCGGGCCCCGGCCCCAGGAGACGCCGGTAGGGGGGGATGTTGAGGAACGGG
>JANWYO010000056.1 GCA_025055215.1 Gemmataceae bacterium | reverse complement strand
GGTGCGGCAGAACTTGGCGGCGTTGTGGGACAACGACGACGCCGCGGCGACGGCCGCCGCCCGGGCCGCGTTGGCGGCGGAGTGAGGCGGCGGCCCGGCGGCCGCCGGGCCGCCGCCGCTGTCCGGTTGCACCGGATTTAGCGGCAGGTCGGGAACCAGTCGCGGCAGTCCCCCGGCGACGAGGGTTCCTGGCCGCCGGGTCGACACCGGCGTGTGCTAAAGAACATTAGCGGCACGCTGAGGTTGGGACGGAGAATTCAATCATGGGGCACCGCCGCCGGATCCCGGGATGTCGGATGCTGATCACGGGCGCCTCCCAAGGCATCGGCCGGGCCTTGGCGTTGTTGGCCGTCCGCCAGGGGGCGATGGTCTTGGCCGCTGCCCGCTCCGGGGATCTGCTCCGCCAATTGGCTGCCGAAGCCCGCGGCGGGCCGGGCACCCTGGAGATCGTCGAAGCCGACGTGACGGTCCCGGAGGACCGTCACAAGATGGCAGCCGCGATGGTCGAATATTTCGGTGGCCTGGACGTGCTTGTCAATAACGCCGGTATTGGCGCCACCGGGCACTTCGCCGAAGTCAGCCCGGAACGGCTACGGAAGATCATGGAAGTGAACTTCTTCGGCCTGACCGAAACCACCCGCGTTTGCCTGCCGCTGTTGAAGCGAGGCGATCGGCCGGCGATCGTCAATATCTCGAGCATCGCTGGCAAGCGGGGTATCCCGGCGCGGAGCGAGTATTCCGCCAGCAAGTTCGCCGTCCAGGGATTCAGCGAGGCCCTGCGCTGTGAGCTGGCCAAAGATAACATCGACGTCCTCGTGGTCTGCCCCGGGTTGACGCAGACCAACTTTTCCAAGAACATGCTGGAGCAAAAGGCGCGGCTCCAGCTGGATCACTTGCGCGGCATGACTGCCGAGGAAGCGGCCGCCGCCATCCTGAAAGCGATTCGCAAGGGTCGGGATGAAACCTGGCTGACGTGGCAGGGGAAGCTGATGGCCTGGGTCTCCCGCCTCTTTCCGCGTGTGGCGGACCGCTTCGCCGCCAGCCGAGTGCGGGCGTTGTTCCGCGATGAGATCGAGGCACGGGAACAGAGCCGGCGGCAACGGACACAGGTGCCGACCCATCTCGTGTGACTCCGATCCTCGGTGCCGAGGAACCCGATGTTTGAGAGCTTTTTCCAGAGCAAGCTGGGCCCGCTCGTGTTGCGCGGCGCCTTGGGATTGTTCTGCACTTACCACGGCTTCTTGAAGATCACGTACCAAGGCGGCATGGCCTGGGCGGCGGAGCTGGCCGTGCCCTGGCAGCTGATGATCGCCTGGGGCGGCTTCGCCGCCGGCCTGATGTTGCTGGTGGGGCTGCGCTGCCGGTTGGCGGCGGCCATCGCCTTGGGCGTGACGCTGGGGCTGGTCCTCTGGCGGCACGGCTGGGGCACCTGGCGCTTGCCGGTCACCAGCCTGGAACCGACGGTGCTCATCAGTCTCGTCAGTCTCGCCGTGGCGTGCATCGGCGCCGGGGAGTGGTCGCTGGATGCCCGCGGCGGCGCGGCCGGCGGCCGCGCCCCCCGCAAGGGCCGGCTCGCCGCCTGACCGCTCAAGGGTCGGCCGACGAGGCGATTGCCGGCCGTTGCCGCTCCAGCTGCTCCAGGGCGAAGCGCGCCGGCGGCAAGTCCGGTTCCAGGGCCAAGGCCTGTCGAAAGGCCGCCTTCGCCAGTTCGGTCTGGCCCTGCTGTGCCAGGATCATCCCCAGGTTGGAATGGGCTTGGGCCGGCCGCACGACGCGACGGAACGCCTCGAAGGCCTCTTTGTACCGGCCCTGGTGTCCCAGGACGAGTGCCAGGTTGCCCCAGGCTCGGCCGTGCTGCGGCTGGTACTCCAACGCCTGACGCAGCCATTTCTCCGCCTCCGCGTAGTCGCCGTACTGGTAACAGCAATAGCCCAGGTCGTTGAGCAAGTCGGCGTCTTTGGGAGATTCGTCGAGGGCCTTGCGATACTCCTCCCGGGCTCGGGCGTAATCGCCTTGGCGGTCATAAAGCACGGCCAAGCGTCGGGAGATAGAAGTCAGTTTGGGGTTGTAGAGTCGGGCCCGTTCGTAGGCGGCGATGGCTTCGGGCTCGTGGCCGTTCTTGTCGAGGAGCCGTGCCGTGGCCAGACAGGCTTCGGCGGCCTTGGCGGGGGGCAGCTCGGGGGTTTCCGCCGGGGCTGAGGCATGGGGTTTGGCGGCCGACCACCGCTCGAGGTGGCCCGACGGCGACAGGGCCACGCACCCGCCCAGGAGGGTGATGGCCATCCCGCTGACGACACTGGTTTGAATGTGACCTCGCATGGCCGGCCCTCTTTTGGTGGGCTGGTCGTGGGCGGGGGGCGGGAGGGGGCGCCGCCCCCCCCCGCCAATACCACCCCCGCCGCCCCCCCCAACCACCCCCCCCCCAACCCCCCCCCCCCCCCCCCCCC
>JANWYO010000053.1 GCA_025055215.1 Gemmataceae bacterium | reverse complement strand
GTTGCGGCGCGGCCCCCCCGGGGGGGGGCGCCCGCGGCCCCATGCCGTGGCCCACGGATGGAAAGGAGGACCAGACAATGCGCAACGGTCGGTGGGCGCTGGCTGCCGGCTTGGTCGGAATCCTCGTTCCTTCTGCCACCTTCGGGTACGTGGAGGCGCCCATGAGCCTGGGTGCCGTCGTGCAGCAATCGACGCACATCATGACGATGCGGGTCGAAAAGGTGGACAAGGAGAAAAACCTCATCATCTACCGCAAGGAACGCGACCTGAAGGGGAAACACCCGACCGACATCATCAAGCACAACATCGGCCGAGGCGGCTTCAACCCGCGCGAGTGGCAATACATCATGGAATGGGCCGAGCCTGGAAAGCTGGCCGTCTTCTGCCACAACGGCGGGGCCAGCGAAACCTGCATCAACAACTACTGGTACCAGGCTTACGCCGGCGGCGACTGGTGGAACATGAGCCACGGGGAGCCGTTCCTGCTCCGCAGCTTCGCCGGCAAACCCGAAAAACTCGCCGCCGCCATCGACGACATGCTCGCCGGCAAGGAAGTAATCGTCACCTGCATGGTGGACGGCAACAAGAACGACCTCCACCTCCGCCAAGCGCGGATCCAGCGGATGAAAGCAAGCCTGAAGCTCCAGGACTACAACCCCAAGCGCGACTTCGTCGGCTGGGGCGGCGAAGACTACCGCCGGCTGATCGGCATGCCCGGCTTCACCCGCCTCGCCACCCTCGGCCGGTTCGATCCCGAAGCCCAGGCGATTTCCAGCGTTGACTTCGACGGCGACGGCCAACTCGACCTCTGCCTGGTCGGCGCCGGCCGCGTCGCCCTACTGCACAACGGCGGCGATTCGTTCAACGATGTGTCACTCCCCGGCGTTTCCGGGGCGCGGGCCGCCGTCTGGGCCGACTACAACGCCGACGGCAAGCCCGACCTGTTGCTGGCAACGCCGACCGGGCCGCGGCTGTTCAGTAACCAGGGCGGCGGCACCTTCCGCGACGACAGCCACCTGCTGCCTCGGGAACCCGGATACAACCTCACCGCCGCCGCCTGGCTCGACTACGACGCCGACGGCAAGCCCGACGTGCTGCTGGGCAACGGCTACCACGGCCTGCGCCTCTACCGCAACCTCGGCCGCGCTGAGCCCGCGGCCGAGCCGATCCGACTCGGCCGCTGGTTCCTCAACGGCCCCTGGGACAATACCGATGGCAAAGGCTTCGACCGGGTCTATCCGCCCGAGGAAGGGGTAGACCTGGCCAAGGTCTATCCCGGCAAGAACAACGAGCCCGCCGCCTGGCGCGAAGCCAAGTTCGTCGATGGCCAGGTCAACAGCCTGCTCAACATCCTCAAGCCCGAGTTCAATCGCTGGACCGCTGTCTACCTCTACCGCGAGATAACCTGTGCCGCCCCCATGGAGTTGCCCGTCTCCCTCGGCAGTGACGATACGCTGACCGTCTGGCTCAACGGCCAGAAACTCCTGGCGGAAAACGTTTACCGCGGCGTCGGCCCGGACCAGAGCCGCCTGACGTTGAAGCTCCGCGCCGGCAAGAACGCCCTGCTTTTGAAAATCTGCCAGGGCGACGGAGACTGGGGGTTCTACTTCGCCGCCGATGTCAAGCAGTCGCCAGTCGTCAGCTGGCGCTTCGCCGACGTCTCGGAGCAGGTCGGCCTCGGCCTGGAGGGCAGCGGCGGCTTGGTCAAAGGCGACAGCCTGAGCGTCGCCGACGTGAACGGCGACGGCCGGCCCGATGTGCTGTACGGTGCGGGACAGGGTCTGCTCCTGGTCAACACGCCGCGCGGGTTCGTCGCGGCGAAAGACTCCGGCATCGTGTACCGCCCGGGCAAGGTCGGTCCGGTTTTCGGCGACTTCAACCACGACGGCTTGCCCGACCTGCTGGTGCCGCAGCGCGGCAGCGTCAAGCTCTTCCGCAACGACGGTCAAGGTCGCTTCACCGACGTGACGGCCCGCGCCGGCGACTTGGCCCAGGCGCTCGATGGCGCCGTGGCGGCGGCCTGGGGCGACATCGACAACGACGGCCTGCTGGACGTCGTCATCGGCTGCCTGAGTAGTCCGAATCGCGTCTTTCGCAACCGCGGCGACGGCACCTTCGAGGACCGCACCGACGCGCTGGGCCTGGGGCAACGGAGCTACGCGACGGCGGCGCTGCTCTTGGTTGACCTCAACGCCGACGGCGCCCTCGATTTCGTCTTCAACAACGAAGGACAGGAAGCGATGGTCCTGCTGGCCAATGCCGAGCTGGCCCGCCAGCGGACGCCGCTGACCCTCCACAAGCTGGAGATTGGCAGCCGGGTCCGGGTGCTCAACGCCGCCGGGCAGACGGTGCGCGTGCAGGACGTCTCAGGCGGCGATGGCCGAGGCGGCCAGTCGCCGCTGCTGGTCCGTTTCGCGCTCCCTCCGGGGAGCTATCGGCTCGAGGTGCGCTCCAGTGGCGGTCAGGTGCGAAGCAAGGAAGTGACCCTCGGTTCCACGCCGACCCAGGTGACGCTCGATTAGCCCGCCTCAAGGCTCTTCGAGGTACGTGTAGCCTTCCAGGCCCGTCTCATAGAAGCGGAGCAGCTGCCGCGACTCTTCCAGGGAAATCCGCCCCGTGCGCAGCGCCCGCTCCACGTCCTTGCGCATCTTGGTGAGCAGCTCGTCGGCCGAATACTGCACATAAGCCAGGACCTCTCGGACCGTGTCTCCCTTGATGACGGCATCGAGGTTGATTTCGCCGTCCTCGTCAAGGCTGACGTGGACGGCGTTGGTGTCGCCGAAAAGGTTGTGCAGGTCGCCGAGGATTTCCTGGTAAGCCCCCAGGAGGAAGGCCCCGAGGTAGTAGGGCTGGCCATCGAACGGGTGCAGCTCGAGGGTGCTGCGAACGTCGCGGAGGTCGATGAACTGGTCGATCTTGCCGTCGGAATCGCAGGTGATGTCGCCGAGAATGCCCCGGCGGGTCGGCGGCTCGTTGAGGCGATGGATGGGCATGATCGGAAAGAGTTGCTTGATGGCCCAAGCGTCGGGCATCGACTGGAAGATCGAGAAGTTACAGAAGTAGGTGTCGGCGAGGAGGGCTTCCAGGCCGGTCAGTTCTTCGGGGACATAGTCGAGGCCGCGGATGATGCGTTGCACCTTGCCGCACACGGCCCAGAAGAGGCGCTCGGCCATGGCCCGCAGTTCGATGCTGAGGTAGCCGAGGTTGAAAAGGTTCATCACCTCGTCCATGGACTGGATGGCATCGTGGTAGCTTTCGAGGAAGTTCTTCTTGTTGAGGTCGCGGTGGATGGCAAACAGGTCGGTAATCGGCTGGGGCGCGTCGTCGGGGATTTCGTCGGGGACGGCTGCCCCATCGAGGCGGGTGACGCCGAGGACGTCGAAGACCAGGACGCTGTGGTAGGCGACGACGGCGCGACCGGACTCGGAGATGATGGTCGGATGCGGGGTGCCAGTTTCGTCGCAGACGCTCTTGATGCGGAAGACGACGTCGTTGGCGTATTCCTGAAGGGTGTAGTTGACGGAGGACTCGAAGTCAGTCTGGGAGCCATCGTAGTCGATGCCGAGGCCGCCGCCGACGTCGATGTAGCGGACGCCGGCGCCGGCGCGGGCCAGTTCGACATAAATCCGGGCCGCCTCGGTGAGGGCGTTTTTGATGTTGCGAATGTTGGTGATCTGACTGCCGAGGTGGAAGTGGACCAGTTGCAGGCAGTCGGCCAAGTCGCGCTGCTTGAGGTAATCGAAGGCCTCGAGGACCTCGGTGACAGTCAGACCGAACTTGGAACGGAAGCCCGCGCTGTACTTCCACCGACCCGAGCCCCGGGCCGCCAGCTTGACGCGAACGCCGATGGGCTGATGGACCTTCAGCTCCTGGGCGTGGCGGACAATGGCCTCCAGCTCGGTGAACTTTTCGACGACCGGGATGATCCGCTTGCCGATCTTACGCGCCAGGACGACCATGCGGATAAATTCGTCGTCCTTGAAGCCGTTACAGATGATGGGGGTGTTGGGGCCATTCGCCAGGGCGAGGACGGCCAGGAGTTCGGGTTTGGAGCCAGCCTCCAGTCCGAAGTTGTACGGTTTGCCGAAGTCGAGGATCTCTTCGACGACGTGGCGTTGTTGGTTGACTTTGATGGGGTAAACGCAGCAATACTCTCCCTGGTAGTCGTACTCGCTGATGGCGGCCTTGAAGGCGTCGTGGATTTCGCCGACGCGGTGGCGGAGGATGTCGGTGAAGCGGAGCAGGATGGGCATCTGGATGCCGCGAGCCTGCAACTGGTCCACCAGTTCTTTCAGGTCGATGGACTGGTCGGGGCGCTTGGTGGGATGGACGGTGACGTGGCCGGCCTTATTGATGCCGAAATATCCTTTACCCCAGTGGCGGATGCCATAGGTCTCGATCGCATCCTGAATCTTCCACTTGGCAATTAATTCCATAGGGTTTGCTGCCGCGGCCCCCTGGCGCCGGCCGCCGTGCCTTTCGGCCCGGCGGCAGTGGTTGTTCCGCCCCGTCGAGTGTCTTATCATTCGTATGGCCGTCGCCGGGGGGTGTCAAGGCACCCACCGCCGCTTGCTCGTGGGAGCGTCGGGCTGGGTGGGCGGCTTGGGCGCGGGCGTCGTGGGTGAGGCGGAAGCATGGTCGCAGACGCCGCCGATCAAGCCAACCAGGAGATGGTGGACCGCCTGATTGCCGAGGGCGCCCTCTGGTCGCCGCGGCTGATGGCGGCCTTCCGGGCCACGCCGCGGCATCGCTTTCTGGACGCGGTCTTTGTCTGGGACGCCCGCCAGGAGCGCTGGCGAAGGATCGTCACCGCGTCACCGGGCCCCCGAGAATTGGCCCTGATCTACTGCGACCGGGCCCTCATCACTCGATTGGCCGAAGACACCCGCGGCGGGCCCCCCGTACCGATCAGCTCGTCGAGCCAGCCCTCGTTGATGGCCCAGATGCTGGAGGACCTCCGCCTCGAGCCGGGGTTGCGGGTGCTGGAAGTCGGCGCCGGGACGGGCTACAACGCCGCCCTGTTAGCTTATGCCGTCCACCCCGGGGAGGTCGTGACGGTGGATGTCGACCGGGCGGTGCTGGCGGAGGCGCGGGACCACCTCGCCGCCTTTGCTGAGCGGAAGGTCGAGCTGCATCATGCCGACGGCCGCGACGGCTGGGCGGAGCGGGCGCCGTATGACCGGATCATGGTGACTGCGGCGACGCCCGACCTGGAGCCAGCCTGGTTGGAGCAGACGGCCGAGGACGGACTTCTGCTTGCTCCGTTGGTGTTGGCACCCGGGCTGGCCTTCATCGTCGTGGGCCGGGTATCGCGGGGCGTGTTCGAGGGCCGACTGACTCGGGGGGCATATTTCATGCCCCTGCGGGCCGAGGGAGAAACAGGGACCACAGGCAGCGACCCGGTCTTCCCTTGGTCGGCGGGCGTGAGCGAGGGCGCTCCGTGGGCCAGCTGGTTCGATCACGGCCCGTCTCGACTGCGCTGGGCGATGCTGGCCCAAGCGCTCGCTTTTTTCGCCTGGCTCCGGGGGCTGGAGGTTTGTTCCCGCCCCCGGGACGGCAGCCGGCCTGCTTACCTGGTGCGTCGACCCCTGGGCTTCGATTGGTGCTGGTTGGGTCGCCAGCAATGGGAGGCGAGCGGCCCTGGGGGGCTGCGTCTGGCGCGGGAACTGTGGCGTGCCTTTCTCGATGCGGGCGCTCCCCGGCCGACGGAGTTCGTCGTCCGGGCGGCCCCGACGCGGGCGGTGGCCCCGCAGGCGGGAAGCGCCGAGTACGAACGGTCGGGGCCCTGGTGCCGACGGGTCTGGAAACTCGTCGAGCGGCGCGAGCGTCCCGGTTGGCTATAATGGATCATGCGCTGGAGTCGTCGGTCAGGTCGGCGCCGACGTGGTTCCTGGCGTCCGTGGGAACGCTCCGGAGTTGCCCCTATGCCTAGCCCCTTTCCCGGAATGGACCCGTACCTGGAAAGCGATAAGCTGTGGCCCGTGTTCCACCAGCAGCTGGTCAACTGCCTGTATCAAGTCCTTTTGCCTGGCCTGGTCGATCGCTATCGTGCCCGGGTGGTGGCGCGGCAGTATGTCACCGAGCAGGCCCTGTTCACGTCGGTGGTGCGCGAGAGCCACGAGGAGCCGTACATCGAAATCCGTCGGCGAACCGACAACCGACTAATCACGTTGGCGGACGTGGTCAGCCCGGCGAACAAGCTGACGGCCGTCGGCCGGCAGGCCTTTCTCGAGCGGCGGCAGGAAGCCAGGCAGGGAGGGGCGAACGTGGTGGAGATCGACCTGGTGCTGCAAGGGCAGCCGCTGGTGGAGCGCTCGCGGGAAGGTTTGCCGGAGCGGGATTATGCCGTGACGGTGACACGGGCTTCCCAGCCGGAGCGACACGAGGTCTACACCACGACGTTGCGAAAACGGCTGCCGCGTTTCCGCCTGCCGCTGGCCGCCGACGACCGGGACACCGTCCTGGACCTGCAAGCGTTGGTGACCCGCTGCTACGATCAGGGCGGTTTTGCGGCCAGGATTGACTACCAGCGGGATCCGCCGGTGCCCTTGAGCGACGACGACCGGCGTTGGCTGGATGATTTGCTAAAGCAGCAGAAGCTTCGCTGAGGGTGGGCTTGGTCGGCGAGCCGAGCCGACCCGCCGACCAGGCTCCGATCGCGCCGCGGGGGCAGGTGCCCGGCTGTTATCGTGCGGCGGCAGCATCATGCCTTGGCCCGAGTTGCGTCCTTCCGCCCCGGTCTTACTCGTGGTGACGGCCTTCAGCCGGCATGCCTCAGCACTGGCGTGGGCGGAGCACCGGTTGGAGGAGCACTTCGGCCCCATCGGCTTGATCAGCCCTGACTTCCCGTTTACGCAAACCCGCTACTACGAGCCGGAAATGGGCCCCGGGCTGGTCAAGCGCCTGTTCGCGTTTGAGCGCCTGGTCCCTGCCGAGAGTCTGGCGGCGATCAAGCGGGCGACGCTCGAAATGGAGAAAGAGCTGGCCTTTCAAGGGAGCTACGCCGAGCGGCGGCCGTTGAACCTCGACCCGGGGTTGCTGTCGTTGGGTAAGTTTCAGCTGGCGACCACCAAAGACCAAGCCCACCGCATCTACCTGGGTCAGGGGATCTTCGCCGAGGTGACGCTGCGCTTCCGGGCGGGGGCGTTTCATCCTTGGGAGTGGACTTACCCCTCGTACCGTCAGCCGGGGCTACTGGACTTCCTGCGCGTGGCGCGGGACTATTATCGGCAACGCCTCGGTGGATGAGCGTGGTGCGGCGGGGGGGTGGGCCGTGGGCCCCCCCC
>JANWYO010000050.1 GCA_025055215.1 Gemmataceae bacterium | reverse complement strand
TACGTAGAGGCCGTGAGCGGCCGCCGCGCCCGCATGTACGACACCCGCAAGACGACCCCGGGCTGGCGGCGGCTGGAAAAGTATGCCGTCCGCTGTGGCGGAGGTTGCAATCATCGCCTCGGGCTGTCCGACGCCATTCTCATCAAGGACAATCATCTGGCCGCGCTGAAGCTCGGCGACCGCCGGCAGGCGGTCGCCGAGGCCATCCGGCGCGCCCGCCAGTTCTCCGACCTTCCCGTTGAAATCGAAGTGGACGATCTCGAGCAGTTTGACGCCGCCCTGGCGGAACGGCCAACGATCATCTTGCTCGACAACATGTCCCCTGCCATGATGCGGGAAGCGGTGCAGCGGCGCGACCGCCTGGCGCCGGCCGTCGAGCTGGAGGCTTCCGGGGGCATCAGCCTGACGACGGTCCGGGCCGTCGCGGAAACCGGCGTGGATCGCATCAGTGTCGGCGCGCTCACGCATTCGGCGCCGGCGTTGGACATCGCCTTGGATTATGCAGACGATGAGCACGACTGAGTCCCTGGTCCTCGCCGACCGGGAAGTGCCGTTGGCAATCCTGACGCTAAACAACTCCGCGCGGCGCAACGCGCTGTCGCGCGCCGTGTTGGAGGAATTGCGGGACCGGCTGAACGGCCTCGCGTCAGATCGGGCCGTGCGCGTGGTCATCCTGCGGGCCACGGGGCCGGTCTTCAGCTCGGGGCACGACCTGAATGAGCTGGTCGGTGCCACGGCCGACGAGGCCGCCTCGCTGTTCCGGCTGTGCACGGAGGTGATGGAAGCCATCCGTCAGTTGCCGCAGCCGGTCATCGCCGAGGTGCAAGGGATGGCGACGGCGGCGGGGTGCCAGCTGGTGGCGAGCTGCGACCTGGTGGTGGCGGCCGAGGTGGCCCAGTTCGCTACTCCCGGTGTCAAAATCGGGTTGTTCTGCACCACGCCGGCCGTGGCCCTGTGCCGGGTGGTGCCCAGCCGCAAGGCGCTGGAAATGCTGCTGACAGGAGCGCCCATCTCCGCCGTCGAAGCGGAGCGCCTGGGCTTGGTCAACCGCGTCGTGCCTGGCGACCGCCTGGCGGAGGAGACCCGGCGGCTGGCTCGGCAGATCGCCGCGGCCAGCGGCTACACGCTTATGCTCGGCAAGCGGGCCTTTTACCAGCAGCTGCCGCTCGATCGGCCGGCGGCCTATGCCCTGGCGCAGGCCGTGATGGTCGAAAATTCCCAAGCCCCCGACGCCCAGGAGGGGATGAAAGCATTTCTGGAAAAGCGCCCCCCCTGCTGGCAATCGTGAAGCGCCGCTCGGCTTGAGAGAGCGGCTCAGTCACCCTCGCTCAGCTGCGCCTGCCGGGGTGACTCGTCGAAGTCATACTGCTTGAACAGAGCCTGCCAATCCGGGTCATCATCGAGGTCGGCGAATTCCTCGAGCCAATGCTGGGCCTCCAAGGCCGAGGGCCGCTGGGGTTTCTCGTTTTCGCCGGCAATCGACCGGCGTTGACGACGCTTGCGAGCCAGCTGCTCCAGAAACTCGTCGCACGACAGCGTTGGGCAGCGATGGTGCCGGGCGGCGGCCCGAACCTCGCGGTCGTCGGAAACCACGTGCAGCTGCCTGGGCGCGGGTGCCTGGCGGATCAGTTCGCGGATCAAATCATCGGCCTGGTCGTGGTTTTGGGCGAAGTGGACATGAATGCCGCGGAACCTGGCGGCGGGGGGGGGGCCCCCCCCCCGGCCCCCCCCCCCCCAGAAACACCAGCACCACACAAGGGAGAGGGGACCCCCCCCCCCCCCCCCC
>JANWYO010000044.1 GCA_025055215.1 Gemmataceae bacterium | reverse complement strand
CGGGGGGGGGGGTCCCGGGGGGTGGGGGGGGGGGGGGGGGGGGGGTGGGGGGGGGGGCCCCCCCCCGGGGGGGCCCCCACCACCCGCTACCTCCGCCTCTGCGGTCAGCGCCAGCCAACCCCCGTCTGCGGCCGAGAGCGCTCGCTCCATCACTACCCGGCCCCAATCCCGCGACGACTCAACCCGGACCACGCTTCCCTCCCCGGAAAGCCGCGCCACTCGCAAGATGGTCGGGCGCGCGTCGTCGCCCGCGCAAAAGCTCAACCCCGCCAAGGCGGTTTCCGACCACCACTCCCCAATCACCCAGGTCGGCCGGAGGTCACTTGAACGCCAGACCTCGGCGAGCAGGGCCGCCCGCACCTCAGCTTCGACGTCCTCGGCGGGCATCGGCACCAGCACCACGTCGACGCCGTCGCCCAGCTGGGCGACGGCCCGGCGTTGCGCCCCCTCCTCCGGCGGAACACAGACCAGCACGGCCCACGGAAGCCGACTGCACTCGGCAACTAGCCGGCCCGCTTCCACGGTTCGTTGAGCACTCGGCGACAGGCCCGTTAAGGACGCGCCCACTATTGCCAGGACGCCGCCGCTCGGCAGGGTGAGCGATGTGACATCGCTTACCACGCCGGCATAAATGAGATCTCCGCCTGTTGGACGAGCGATGCCGCTTTCCGCCAAGATGAAGCTTGCCGCTTCTTCGGGCGTCAGCGACTTTGGCTGATGCTCCACCGAAGGCTGCGCTTGCCGCCGCGGGTGGGGGGTCCGTGCCCGCACCGTCAGGCCATCGGGCCACGGTATCACGTCGAAGCCGCGCTCGAGCCCTGCCAGGTAGCCGTCGATGCGAAATGGCCGCAGCGGCAGGTCCGCCGTGAGGCTGACCGCCGCCGGCAGCGGCCAGGGACATCCATGATGATTGCCGCCGACGAGGCAAACCTCCGCAGACGTTTCGGTCTTTTGAACCGCCAACCGCCGGGCGGAGCCGACCGGTGCAACGCCAAGTGCTGCCGCTGTCAGGATCGCAAGCGAACCTTCTTCGTGGTGGGGACTGGTGCTGCCGCCCAAGACCAGATCGTAGGGCATGCCGGAGCGGAGCGAGTCGGCCAACAGGCGCGCGGCCTGCTCGGGCGCCACGCCGACTTCCTCAACCACGAGGAGGCCCACGCGGTCCACGCCCAGGCTGAGGGCCTCGCGAAGGGCCGAGCCGGCGGCGGCTGGGGCCGCCGCCGCCACGTCGATGCTCACCACCGCTGTCGCCTCGTCCCGCAGCCGTAACGCCAACTCCAGCGCGGCGCCATCGGCAGCGCTCAGCGTCCAGCACGGCTGCTGCAAGGACATATCACCGTCGCCCGGCAAAAGCTCGAGCACGGGCACGGGCTCTACCACCACCAGCACGCGCAGCGGCTGGGTGATGACGCTTTTGGCTGGTGCCTCGGAGACCGAATCGCCATCCGACTCCAGGAGGAGCGAAGCTGCGCGGATTTCCGCCGTGTCATAACCTTGTCGCCATAGGTTCCAGGCCGTGTCCCAACGGCCCAGCCGGTGTTCGACTTCAGCCAAGCAGCGGTGGAACGCTGCCTGGCCAACGGCCAGGCAGCGCCGCGCCTCGTCGGCCCCGGCCGCGAGGGAAGGCTGCCCGGCCTGGCGCTGCCACCAGGCCAGTCGGCCCAGGGTGCTGTCCGCGGCTTTCAGCCACGCCGCCGCCTCCGCCAGCTGAAACGCCCCTGGTTGCAGATTCGGGTTCTGCCAAAGCTCTGGGCCAAAGAGGTTGATGGCGGCGTCCACCCGGCGCCGAAAGGCTGCCTTGGCAGCTTCCAGTTGGGCGGCGGGACCATCTCGCAGCATCGGATTCGACGCTTGCCTTGTCCACCGTGCGGCCACATCGCTGACCAATTCCCGCAGGATGAGAAAACGCTGGACCTCATTGGTCCCCTCGTAGATCGTCAGCACTCGGGCGTCCCGCTTCCGCTTTTCGACCAGATATTGCTCCGTCTGCCCCGCCAGGCCGTGGACCTCTTCCGCCAGTTCGATCATCTCGTGCAACAGCTCGCTGACCAGCATCTTAGCGATGGCCGATTCCAGCCGGACCGACCGCGTTTGCGGATGCTCGAACCGGCCGACGACCTCAAACGCCAACGCTTCGGCAATGAAGCGGGCCTGTTCCAGGGCTTCGAGCCGAGCCGTCACCCACGGCGGTGGCGTGCCATATTCCGCCTCGGCAAATGCCCGAGCCTGGGCGATCAGTCCGGGCATCGGCGACGTCGCCGACATGGCCAAGCCGGCCCGTCCAACGTTCAGCGTTTCCAGGGCGTTAACTTGCCCGCGCCCCTCCAGTCCGATCACGTTTTCACGCGGCACCCGCACGGCCTGTAGCGTCAGTTCGTTGGTCGGTGAGCCACGCTGCCCCATCTTCGCCTCGTCCTTGCCGACCAACAGCCCCTCGGCGTGGCGATCGACCATGAATGCCGTTACCCCCTCTTCGGTCTGAGCGTACAGGCACATGACCCCCATCATTCGGCCATTGGTGATCCACATCTTGGAGCCGTGGAGTTCCCAATAGTCGTACCAGAGTCGCCCCTGGCGCTGCCGCAGCTGGGCGATGTCCGTGAAGTAGACTCGGCGCGGGCCGTGCTGATACCACCGTTGCCGGCGCGAAACATCGCTTTCGGGGTTGTCCTCGTCAACGTGGATCGCCGCGGGCGGTTCGGTTTCGGACCAGCGGTACAGTACCCGGCCGAGGGCGGGACCACTCCCCGGCTCGGAGCAGAACACCAGCCGACGGGCGTCGAGGAGGTAGCGGGGTTCGGTGCCACCGACCGGGACGAAACGGAGCACGCCATCCGCCTCCACCTCGACGGGAACTGAGCGAAGCACCGCCCGCGTGGCGATGCGGGCGGTGTCGGAGCCAGCCGATGGCTCCGTAAGCGCGAACGCCGAAATTTGGCCGCTGGCCACCCAACGGAGAAACTGGTCCCCGGCTTCCTGCCGCCGTGCCAACTCGTCGAGATATTCCGGTGCCCGAGTACATACTGCCTCCCATTCACGCTGGGCCGCCTCCAACTGCTGCCGGACTGCTCCCACGTCATCCCTTCCCAGCGACTCTGCCGCGCGCAGCCAAGTCTGTGCGAAGCGGTGCCCCAAGACCCGCAACACTGGCCGAGAAAAGACACGCCGTTCGAGTGTCTGTGAGGTGTCACGCCAGGTTTCTTCCAGCGATCCGTCAAGGGACGAAGCGCTGGCGAGAAGTCGGCTGAGGGTCTCGAGACGTTGCCGGACCTCCGCCTGGGTAGCGGCGTCTTCGAGGAACGCGGCCAAGTCTCGGCGGGCCTTGGGGAGGTCGCCTGAGCGCGCCAGCATCACGGGCGTCGTGCCCAGGCTGGAGCTGACCTGGATGGTCAACGACAAGGCCACATCCGCCAGGCGATGGGCGTGAACCGTCATAAGGTAGTACTCGATCTTCCGCTGCCCCTCGCCGCCCAGCTCCCTCGGGATGGTCATGCGGAAAAAGCCGTGCCGCCGACAGAAATCGAGGTCGCCGGCGTCCGGCCGATGAGCCCGTTCGAGATAGCGTTCATAGGGCAAGCCCTGTCGCGGGCTGCCGAATTGCTTGGTGAACAGATCGGTGAGTTGTTGGCAGAAACGGACCAGGTCCGGGTCGGTCGCCTGAAGTTCGGGCACGAGTCGGGGCCGGCGCAGGTCGACGGGTCGGTCGAGGAAGTCGCCCGATTCCCAGACGCCCTCAGCGGCGAGGACGTCGCGGTAGGGTTGGGGGGGCGGGCCGAGGTCGGCGATGATGGCAGCGGGCAGGGGGGCGCTTGTCGGGCGTTGGCCGCCGCGGGCCGCGGCGGTCAACGCGCCCAAGGCCGCAGCCACTTCGCCTAGCCAGACGCGCACCAACGCCACTTCCCTCTCCGCCGGCAGCCCCGCCTCCAGTCGCGCATGGGTCCGCAACAACACCGCCTTGCTGGCCAGCAGCCATGCGTCGCCTCGCCCCAGCCCCTCGCGGAGGCGCACCCACGCTGTCGCGCTCTCCGCACCATTCCCTGGCGGGGTGCTGCCGGTCCATTTCTCAGCATCCCGCAAGTCGCGGGCCAGCTCCCGCAACTGCGACCGCAAGACCCGCACTTCGTCCAACTCCGCTTGCAGAAACTTGCGCTCCGCCAGCTGGTCGAACCACTCGGCCTCGTCTGGCAGGGTCGCCAGCCTGGGGCCGTCGGCCCGCGGTCCGCGAAGCAGCTCGTCGCCGTGGAGTCGCCACACCTCGTCGTTGGCCGGCGTGAGAAAGCGCCACGCCGCTGCGTCGCGGTAGAGCTTGCTGAGCACTTCCTCTTCAGAATAAGCGCCGCCGCCTAGAACTTGACCTGCGTCGTAGGCAAGGCTGCCCGGAGCGGTGCCCAGCAACTCGGCCGCCAAGGCCTTCACTTGCCCCGCACGGGCCACTGAGGCGGCCGAGAAGTCGCTCGGCGACAGCAAATGGTCCAAGGTGGAGATGACGTACCGCCGGGCGGCCAGGGCCGCGAGCATCTTCTTGATAGCGCCAAATTTGGCGATGGTATCGTGGCCGGCCTCGTCCCGGAACAAGCCCGGAAACTGCACGCGCTGCCGGGCGTGCTCGAATGCCCGCTGAAAAAACACGTCGGCCATGCCGGAAGCCATCGACACCAGATCGGCGGCACTCAGCACGTGCCAGGCGCGGAGGATGCGGTCGCGGTCGACGGCTACCGCGCCGAGCGGCGCAGCGGCAGGCGGCAGGCGCACCCGGGCCAGCGCCGCCCCGCGCAGACCCAGCGTCGGCAAGGGCTCGATCTGAAGGCCGGGATAGTCGGTCGGAACGACGGTCAACGAGTTCTCCGTCAGGATGAGCACCGAGCGCGTGCCCAACGCGGGAACGAAGAGTGCCTCGGCTTCCGGCGCCGCGGGCCGGCCGGCCAGCGGCGCGAAGCAGGCCCATTCCTCGCCGCGCGCCCAGCGCTCCGCGGCTTCCGCCAAGGCAGCCGCGGGCACCAGCCGCGCCAAGTCCCGGGCCCACAGATGGGCGGCGACACGGAACGCCAGGGAGGGATCGCGTCGGGCTAACTCGGCGAGGATCGCCTTCCGCAGGGGTGGGTGGAGCGAGCCGACGAGGTGGTCCGCATCGACGACCGGGACTTGGGCCAGGAGCTGACGCAGGAGGGCATCCTGCTCAGACGTGAGCGGCACGCCTCGTTCCCGCTGGCGCCAGTCCAAGGGACCGAAGGCGCGATCGAGCCGGGGCCGCCACGCGGCGAGGAGTGGAGCGGAACCCGCTGCGGCAGCCTCCGCCCGCAGCCAGGGAGGCGCCGGCTCGTCCTGGCCCGGCGGCCTTGCGGCCGCCGGATCGGGCGCCAGCAGCGCCAACCAGCGGCGTAGGCCGACCAGGTAGTGCCAGCGGAGTTGCCGACCATCGGCCGCCGCCCAGGACAAGCGGCGCTCCGCGGCACGGCGAACCCGGTCCGCGGCTCGGTCCGCCAAGGCGCTCGCCAACTCCAAGAGGCGGGCATGAACTTCCGTCACCGCCCGCGTGGGGCTGTCCGCCAGCACGCTGCCACGCAGCACCTCGACGATCCGACCCGCCAGCTGCTGGGCGTAGCGCGCCAGCATCTCCAGATAATCAGCCCGGGCTCGGTCGATGGTGCGCGGCTCTTGTGCCAGGAGGGCGTCAAATTCCGTCAGCTTTTGCTCTAACCGGTGTAACAGTTGAGCCAAGGTCGCCAATTCTTCGAGGTCTTGGCCGTTGAGGGTCCCGGGGCTGCGGGGAACGCGGTCGGCTAGCGGAGCGGTGGCGGCAGCCCAGGGGTCGCGCTGCCGCGGCGGTCGCGCGTGGGCCAGGCCGGCGGCTGGGCCCGCCCCCTGCAACGCCGCCAGCGCCGGCGACCGCACCGCGTAGATGAAACGCTGGTCGCCATCCCGCCCCCAATCGACCAGGTCGCTGCCCCGCCAGCAGCTCTCGCACTTGATGCAATTCTCGAAGTTGACGATGATCTGCGGCTGGCATTGCGGCGTTACCCTCACCTCGTACACCCGCGCCGGACAGACATGCCACAAGCCAGCGCGCGCCACGTCGCTTCGACCGGCGAGGCGCGGCGGCCAGAGGAAGTGGATGTGTGACGACCGGCCGGAGACATACGCCAATTGGCTGAGTCGGGCGTCCCAGTGGGCTGGAGCGGCGGTCAGGCGGGCGAGGTCCAGGGGAGCCTCAGCAGGCGGAGAGAGGGCGCTGGACCCGGGAAGGGCGCGACGCCGACCCTGCCACGGACGCCGCAGCCAAGCGAGGGCGGCCTGCAAGGCGGCGGTGCCGGTGGCGGGGGGGGGGCCCGGGGGCCCCCCCCCCCCCCCCCCGCCACAAACCACGCCCCCCGCGACAGAGCCCCCCCCCCCGCCCCGGGCGGGCGGCCCGGGGGGGCGGGGGGGGGGGGGGGGGGCGCC
>JANWYO010000014.1 GCA_025055215.1 Gemmataceae bacterium | reverse complement strand
TACCCCGCAGGGCCTTTTGCCGGACGCTCTCCGCATCCCGGCCGGTGTAGGGCGGCTCGCCGGTGAGCAGCTTGCACCACAGCGCCCCCAGGCCGAACACATCCGACGCCGGGCCGATGCGGTCGATCTCGCCCCCGGCCTACTCCGGCGGCATATAAGCCGGGGTGCCCATCACGCTGCCGGCCTGTGTTCGGCTGCTGTCCCGGGCCGAGCGAATCACCGTGCCGGCCGCGGTCTCGTCCGGGTCGAGCAAGGCCGTGGAGACGGTCGTCGCGTCGAGCACCTTCGACAAGCCCCAGTCCATCAGTTGCACTTCGCCGAACGGCCCGACCATGACATTTGCCGGCTTGATGTCCCGGTGGATCACCCGATGCGCGTGGGCATAGCCGAGCGCCTGGGCGATGCTCTCGACGATCGCCAGCGTATTGATCTTCGCCTTGGCCTTGAGCAGTTCGTCGAGCGTCTGCCCTTTGATGAGCTTCATCGCCAAAAAGGGCCGCCCGTCGGCGAGCGTCGAGACGCGGTGAATGGCCGGGATGCCGGGGTGCTGCATTTGCCCGGTGATCTTGGCCTCTTCGACGAAGCGAATGGCCGTGGCCGAACCGACGGCGTAGCGGTCCTGCAGAATCTTGACGGCGACTTCGCGATCCATCTCGACATCGCGGGCACGGTAGACATCCCCCATGCCGCCGCGGCCGATGAGTTCGCCGAGTTCGTAGCCGGGCACCACAGGCAACGAGTGGGGGATCGCCGCAGAACCCGCCAGGGCGGCCTGGTCCACGGTGAGGGTTGGATCGTTTGGCGACAACGGCTCGGGCATGGCGATGCTCCTTTTGATGTAGCTCAGTTTATCAGATCGCCGTTCGTGAGCCATTCCGAAAAGTGAGCAGATGAGCGGTCCCACCGCTGACGCAGGGGGCTGGCCCAGCGGCTGATCTGAAACCTGGTGAGCACCGAGTTCTCGGTCAAGAACATCGAGAAGGCCGACGGCGGCTACGCCCCGGCTACACCCATGCCCTGACCTGCTGGCGCGAGATTATCGACCACTTGGACGCGCTGCGTGACTTCGCACTCAAGGCCCAGCTCGGGGAGTTCCTCGCCCGGCTCGATACAGTTGGAGACGGCGTCATGGAACGCCTGACGCTACAGCATGCTCCTAAACCGAAAGCGGCAACTCGGCCTGGTTGTCGAGGAAGACCGAAACGTCTTCCAGGTCGGCCGGGACGCCCACGCTCATCCTGGAAGGCCGTGACCTGACAATCAGGGAGCGCTCTTCTTCGCCGCCTCCAGCTCCTTCCGCCACTTCGCTGCCTCGTCCTGCTTGCCAACGGCTTCGTACAACAGCACCAGCCGCTCCAAGGCCTCGGGGATGCGCACCTGACCCTCTTTCGGGATGCTTTGCTGCCGCGCTTGCAGCCCTTCGTACCCCTTCACCAGCAGCGGCTCCGCCTCGGCGTATTTCTTCTGCCCCAGAAGCGCCTCACCCAGCAGCGACATCGTGTTGAACACCAACCACCCCGAGCCAGAGGAGTCAGCCCCCGGTGCCTTCTCCCGAATCGCCAGGCACTCCCGCAGCACTGCCTCCGCTTCGGCCCACTTCTGCTGCTTCAGCAGCAGCAGCCCCAGAGCGGCCAGTTCGCCGGCATAGGCCGGATGCGCGGGGCCGACTTGCTCCTTCACATGGGCTAGCCACTTGCGCCGCCGAGCCTCGGCCTGCTCGAACTGCTGGAGCCGTTCGTGACAGTCGATCAGGTTGTTGACGGTCCAGCCGGCATACTGGTGCCGGAAGCGGCGTCGTTCCATCCCCGCGGCCGCTTCTTGAAAGAGCGGCAACGCCTTGTCCAACTGCCCGGCGTCCCGGTAGCCCCCCGCCAGGTTGTTCATGCTTCTCAGCGTGTCGGGGTGGTCGGCCCCCAGCTGGGCCTGCCGCGTCGCCCACGCCTTCTCGAACACCACCACCGCCAGTTTCGCCTCCCCCAAACTGAGCAGCGACAAACCCAGCGTGTCCTACATGTCCGCCACTGTCAGCGGGTCGCCGATCGCCGTTCCCTCCAACTGCTCGACCGCCTTGTGCAGGTTCTTCTTCAGCACGTCGCGAAACTCCGCCACCGTGGCGTAGTTCGCCTTCGGGTCCAGACCGCTGAATACCGAGCCGAGCAGCTCGTTCCCCTTCTTGGCGTAGGCCAGGTTCCGCTCCGCTTCCACACGCCGCGTCTCCGCTTCCTGCCGGGCCTGGGTCTCCGCTTGCAGGGCCGCCTCCTTGGCGTCCCGCTCGGCGGTCGCGATCCGCTCCGCCCGCACCGCCCACATCGCCAGGGCCAACGACGCCACAAACCCGACCAGCAACGACCCCGCCAAGCCGATCCACACCCGCCGCCGCTTGGCC
>JANWYO010000008.1 GCA_025055215.1 Gemmataceae bacterium | reverse complement strand
GGGGGGGGGGTGGGTGGGGTGTGGTCCGCGCCCGGTGTTGGGGTGGGTCTGGGGGGGGGGGGCGGGCGGGGGTGGGTGGGGGTCAGCCCCCCCCCCACCCCTCCGCGTCAGAAGATGCCGCCGCCGATGAACGTCAGGTCGTCGCGCTCCGGGTTGCTCCCGAAATAGAAGCGCAACAGCTGCCCGGTGAAGTAATCGAAGGCCCGCACCACTGGCCTGGGCCCGCCGGCGTTGTAGCTGGTGATGATGTCGGCAAAGCCGTCACCGTTGACGTCGGCCGTCGCCACCCGGACGCCGGTGTTGAAGATTGCCTGGTCGCCGAAATACAGCGACGTGGCCAGCGGCACGAAGTAGCTGCTATTGATGGGCCGTGTCTCCGGGCCGAGCTGGAAGATGCGGATGTGGGGGCCGCCACCGGCTCCGGGCGCGGTGACGACCGAGCCGCAGGAACCGACGGCCACGTAAACGCCGCCGGTGAAGTTGACGCCGTAGGCGAAGAAGTTGTTGATGGCGGTGGGCACGGGGCCGAAGGGCGAGCCGCCGGCGAAGACGCGGATGTGCGGTCCGCCGCCGGGGCCGGGGGCGGTGACGATGTCGGCGAAGCGGTCGCCATTGACCAGGCCGGCGGCGACGCGGACGCCGCCGCGGAAGGTCGGAGCGTAGGCAAAGAAGTTGCCGATGGCTATCGGGCTGGGGATGAGACCGGCCCCTGCCTGGAGGATGCTCAGGCCGTCGAAGACTTGCACCCGGGGCCCGCCACCGGCGTCGGCCCCCACGATCACCTCGGCAAAACCGTCCCCATTGACGTCTGCCGAAGCCACGTAGCTGCCGCCGAACCAGGTTCCGCCGAAGGCCATCCAGCCGGCGAATTCGATGCCGGTCAGGCCGTTGAAAACGCGGATGTGCGGTCCGCCGCCCGGCCCCGGCGCGGTGACGATGTCCGGGAAGCCGTCGTTGTTGATGTCACCCATCGCGACGCGAACCCCGCCGAGGAAGGCCGGATCGTAGGCGAACATGGCCAGTCGCAGGGTGCCGGTGTGGGCGTCGAAGACCTGGATCAACGGCGGTCGGCCGGCATCGACGCCGGCCACGACGTTGCTCCCTGGCACGATGACATCGACAGGGGCCGTGCCGATGTCAAAGTGCAGGTCGGCGGAGTTGCGGCCTGGGAGCATGACCGTCGGCGCCGGGTTGTTCGGAGTGTTGTCCGACCAGGCGGGGAAGAAGCGGCGGTTGTAAAACGCCAAGCCGATCCGGTCGCCGAACTGCTGGGCATTGTCGGCGGTGGGCAGCGGCGGGGTGTCTTTGATGGCGTTGGAGAAGCCGGCGGAGACGGCCACGTTGCACAAGAAGCGTCGGCCGCCGTCGATCGATACCGTGGCGAACAGCTGCGGGTGTTGGTTGTTCGGGGCGTTCCGGGTGTCGTACCAGGCGACGGCCACCCAGCCCGTGATCGGATCGACGGCCACTTCCGGCATGAACTGGCTTGCTGGGCTGGGATCGTTCACCAGGACGGGGGCACTCCACGTGGTGCCGTTGTCGTTGGAGTGCACCATGAAGATGTTCGTGTCCTGGTTGTTGGGGCCGGAGGAGTTGGTGTAGACGAGATAGACTCGGCCATGGTAGGGGCCACCGGAACGATCCCAGTCCATGTTGGCGGTGGCGTAGATTCCCTTGGTGGACTGAGCGAGCACCTGGTAGGCGTGGCCGCCGACCTGGGTGGTGACGACAGGAATGGGCGGGCCGAAACCTTGGGTAAGGTTGATACCGTCGCCGTCGCGCGCCACGTAGATGGTCGCCGGACCCAGGCCGAGGTCCGGCGACTGGAAGCTGACGAGCACCTGGCCATTGGGGCCGATGGCGACGTCGGAGAAGTTTGCCCGCTGGCCGTAGGGCGTGCCGTTCTGCGGCCCCTGGTAGACGACCTGGAACGGCATGAACGAGCCGATGTGGAGTTGGCCCGGTCCCGTGACCGGGGCGCCGGTGGCCACGATCGAGCCGGTGTTGACGTCGGTGGCCGAAATCCATAGCTGGTTGGCCCCGACGGCGATGGACGGCATTACCAGCTCCGCCTGCACCTGCGTGGGCGTGCCGCCGACGATGTAGGTGAGGGTGGTGGTCAGGATGTTGTTCGGCAGGGCGATGAAATTCTGGCCGCCATTGGGACTGTACAGGACGACGATGTTGCCCTGGCTCGTGCCATAAGCGACAAAAAGGTTGCCATACTGGTCGAAGACGGCACGGGGATGGCCCATGTCAGCGGCAGGCTGGAACGACGCCGGGATGGCCGGCACCGGATTGGGGCCGGGGTTCATGGTGGGGTCGGCGGTGAGATCGGCCGGTCCGACCATGGTCGAGGGGATCATGACGTCGATCGGTGGGAAGATGTTCCGCGACGTCCAGGTGAGGCCGCCGTCGAAACTGACGCTGGCCAGCAGGCCGCCGTTGACGTTGTCGGGGCTGGTACCCTGGTTGCCGTTGATGGAGACGGCGAAGAGGTTGTTCGGGTTGGTGGGGTTGATGGTGATCGACGGTTCGATCTGGTCCCCGGGCCAGCTAGCGACGCTGGGGGGGCTGCCGGAAAGAAAGCTCGAGACATTGACGTTGGCGCCGACAGACAGTCGGGCCGGAGCGAGGCGATCTTCCAGGAGGGTCAACTCGGGGCGGAAATAACGGCGATGAGGCCGGCGTCGCGGCCTGACCCGCCGCGGCGCCCCGGCCCCCCAGCCGCGCAGCAGCTGGGTCATCCAACTCCACAGCATGGTGCAACTCCTCTTCGGCGGATAGTCCGACGCTGTTCCGGTGGAAAACGCGGCCGCCGACGCTGCTTGCGCCGAAGCCGCTCCGCTCCGGCCAACGGACCCGCGAGTCGCGGCGCGGAGCCGGTTCAATCCAGTATTCAAGCCTCATCCGGGGAAGGCAACGAAATTTTCGCGACCGGAGCGATTTTCCGGGGGGAGGTAGCGAGTTTGATGCGGGAACCAGCGCACAACCGGCTTGGCGGGTAGGTCCACGGTCGCAGGGCCCGACTTCATCGAATTCTTGCCAACCGGCGCTTGCGTTTGGGACGGGGGCCGGGTAGAACACCTTTCCAAACCGCCGTTGGCACCGGAGCTGGCGGCGATCGGGGGCAACCGGCGATCCAGTCCTCAGCGTTGCGCGACGAGCACTGGGTCCTGGGTTCAACTCACACAGCAGCACCATGTGGGAAGTCATCAAGGACCTTCTAACGACGTGGTATGTCATTCTCGGGCTGATTGTGTTGGTCATCCTGGTTGGGGTGCTGATTTATCTCCGCTCCAACCGGGAGGAAGACGAGGATTGACGGGCGCTGCCGGGGGCGGCCGCGGGGCATGAGGCGGGCGGGGCCGGCGAAAGCCCGCCCCCCCCC